>JAFGLN010000089.1 GCA_016928025.1 Deltaproteobacteria bacterium | reverse complement strand
TTATTAATAAAATAGACTCATTCTGGACCCCGGCTTTCGCCGGGGTGACGGTTCAAAAGGCACTTTTGACTATTGCGACACAGTCTCTGAGGGGAGAGGGCTGGGGTGAGGGTGAGACATAACGTTATTACAAGTGATGATAAATCCCCCTCCCCTTTGTCCCCTTCCACCCAGGGAGGGGAATTATACTTTTTACGGGGCCATCAATGATAATTAGAGTAAAACTGGAATGATCGACTACGATAATGAACTGAATCAGGAGCAGCGTTCCGTGGTTATGGAGGAAGGAGGACCGCTCCTTGTCATCGCCGGAGCAGGAAGCGGAAAGACCCGCACCCTGACCTACCGCGTGGCCCGTTTGATCGAAACGGGCGTCAATCCGTCGAACATTCTCTTGGCGACATTTACCAACAAGGCCGCCAATGCCATGATTTCCCGGGTGAAGGTCCTTATCGACGACGAGGTGGCGGAGCTTTGGGCCGGAACCTTCCACCATATTGCCAACCGCATTCTTCGATCGAACGCCTGGCGGCTGGGATACGAACGCAATTTTTCCATCATTGATGCCGAAGATTCCCGGCAAATGATGAACAGCTGTGTCACGGAAACGTCCGTCGCCGCGAAAAACGAGTCATTTCCCAAGGGTGCCGTTCTGCGCGATATCCTGAGTCTGTCCGTGAATACGGCCTCATCGGTCGAGGAGATTTTACTAAGAAAATATCCGTTTTTTTACGAGCGGATCGATGATATTCAAAATGTCCTCAATCTCTACATATTGAATAAAAAGAAGCTGCAGATCATGGATTTCGACGACCTGCTCGTGAACGTCAAAGAACTCTTCCGGGCCTTCGCCGATGTGGCGGCATTCTATGCGGATAAATTCCGGCATGTCCTCGTGGATGAATATCAGGACACGAATATGATCCAGGCCGACCTCGTCGACGTCTTCGCGAGTCGGCATCGCAACTTAATGGTGGTCGGCGACGATTCTCAAAGCATCTATTCGTTCCGGGGGGCTAATTTTGCCAATATTATCGAATTTCCGCAGCGGTACCCGGATTGTAAAATCTTCAAACTGGAAACCAATTACCGCAGTACGCCGGAGATCCTGAATCTTGCCAACCTGAGCATCACCTATAATGAAAGGCAGTTCGAAAAAAATTTGAGAGCCGTTCGGCGTCGCGGGATCAAACCGGTTCTGGTGCCGACGAGCAACGTTATCCAGCAGGCAAACTTTGTTGCCCAGCGCGTCATCGAACTGGTCCGTGAGGGTATTCCTCTCAATGAAATTGCCGTATTGTATCGCGCCCATTATCATTCCATGGAACTGCAGATGGAAATGACGCGGCGGGGCATCCCCTTTGAGATCCGCTCGGGCATCCGGTTCTTTGAGCAGGCCCATATTAAAGATGTCACCGCTTACCTGCGGATCGTGGTAAATCCTTATGACGAACCGGCCTGGAAAAGGATTTTGGGGCTTTACGCCGGCGTCGGCAAGGTGACGGCGGACAAGATCACGAAATACCTGATAAAGCAGGAAAAGCCGCTGGACATGGCCCTGACGGACGCCTTTTTAAAAAAAGCAAAGAAAAATGCCGAACCGGCGCTGACCGAGCTGCAGGAAGTCATCAGACATCTCGCGGATTTATCGGAAAATGAAGCAACACCCGCGAAAGCCATCGATCTGGTGCTGGATTACGGCTACCGGGCCCATATGCAGCAAAAGTATACCGATATGGTTTCCCGGGAAGAAGACCTGAATCAGTTGAGTACTTTTTCAACAAAATTCTCAACCATCGATAATTTTCTTGCGGGACTGGCTTTGCTGACCAACACAGATACTGATGATGTTGAGCGCGAAGATTTTATTGAAGAACAAAAGGTGGTTCTCAGCACGATCCACCAGGCGAAGGGTCTGGAGTGGCAGGTGGTGATCATCATCTGGTGCGCGGAAGGCATGCTGCCTTTGGAGAGGGCCCTGAGGGAAGAGGACGGTGAAGAGGAGGAACGAAGGCTGTTTTACGTCGCCTCCACCCGGGCGAAAGATCAACTGTATTTCTGTTATCCTCTTATCGATTTTAACCGGGGGATGGGCCATCAAATTATCAGCCCATCCCGCTTTATTCGGGAAATCGCGCCGTCATCTCTTCACGAGAGGAGCCGCCCCTTCGACCAATGGCAGGTCGATGAAGAGTGTTAGGTTAATCCCATTTGCCGGATTTGCTTAACGCGTCATATTCCGCCTTTAAGGCAATCTGCGTTGCTTCGGCAATATGTTCCGCCCGCTTGACCCAGTCTTCAAACTTGATATCCACACCGAAAATGCCGATCATCTCGTCTTTTTCATCAACAATGGGCGCCGAGACCGTGAAACAGAGAGCGCCGGTCATTTTCGAGATATAGAAGTTGGTCACGTGGATCTTGCCGGATTTCAGGGGATGGATGAACCATTCGCGGTCGGACTGATCCGTCCCCACTCCGTAGTTTTCATACTTTTCCCGATCCGCAATATTGGTGATGTTCCTGGTTGTCTTTTTGCCCTCCATATCCACAACGTAGGCGAATTGAATAGACGGGTTTTCTTCAATGAATTTCTGCATGATCGGTTCCTGAAGCTCCGGATTCATGGATTTCATTACCGGATGTTCGATGACGTTGTTGACCACGACAACCGCTGCTTCCGCCGCTTTCATTTTGATCTTTTCCAGATCGGAGATGAACAGTTCGGGGATATACTGACGAACCCTTTTGTCCATTTCTTCATGGGAGATGTCGGTTGCCCGGCCCGATTCGTACTCATCCATGACCCACTTGTAGATTTTGGAAACACCGGGATGCCGCTTGTCAACCGTGTTTTCACCCTTAAGGTCCAGTCGTGAATTGATCCAGTAAGCGATGCCGGCCTTGCCCGACTTGTCCGTAATCATCGTTTCGATGGGGCGTTTTAAAATCTTGACCGTATCGAAGATATTGTAAATTTCCTCGTTTTTAATCAAGCCGTCCAGATGGACGCCCGCCCGGGTTAAATTAAAGTCCGATCCGATGAGCGGGTAATTGTGAGGGATCTTGACGCCGACCTCCTTTTCAAAGTATTGGGCGATGTCGGTGATGACCGTCGTATCCACGCCGTTGTTTTCGCCTTTGAGGCCGATGTATTCAATGATCAGACCTTCAATGGGCGGATTCCCCGTCCGTTCTCCCAGACCGATCAAGGTGCCGTTGGCGGCGCTGCAGCCGTAGAGCCAGGCTGTTGTCCCATTGATCAGAGCCTTATGAAAATCATTATGGCCGTGCCACTCCAAAAGGTGGCCGGGAACGCCGGCGTCATCAATGAATGCCCGGACAAGCTTAGGAACGCTTCGGGGCAGGGCGGCGCCCGGATAGGTGATGCCGTACCCCATGGTGTCACACAGTCGGATCCTGATATCGATGCCCGATTCTTCTCGCAGCTTCATCAATTCCATGGCGAAGGGTATCGTAAAGCCGTAGATGTCGGACCTCGTCAGATCCTCGAAGTGTATCCGCGGCAGGATACCGGCATCGAGGACGGATTTAACAACGCCCAGATAATCGTCCAGAGCCTGCCGCCTGTTCTTACCCAGTTTCAGAAATATGTGGTAATCGGAAACGGATGCCAGGACGCCGGTTTCTTTCAATCCCGTGGCCTTGACGAGTTGTACATCCTCTTTGTTGGCCCTGATCCACCCGGTTATTTCCGGGTATTTCAGATTCATGTCCAGACAGCGTTCCACCGCTTCTTTGTCTTTAGCACTGTATAAAAAGAATTCCGACTGTCTGATGACGCCGTTCGGACCGCCCAGTTTATTCATGAGAGAATACAAATCGACGATCTGTTTGACGGTATAGGGCGGTCGGGCCTGCTGACCGTCCCGGAAAGTCGTATCCGTGATGAATATCTCGTCGGGCGGACTGATCGGAATCATGCGATGGTCAAAATCGATCCGGCAGACTTCATCATAGGGATAAATATCTTTTTGTAGATTCGGCTCGTCGACGTCCTTCAGCTCTATCTGCCAAAACTTGCTGTGGACATGAGACAATACATTCTTTTCCGAGTTCCATTTTGTCATGGCGCGTTCTCCCAATCATTATTTGCCTCATTCAATCCGAGATTTGAATGAGGTGAAAAAAAGAAAGGGCACGCTGAAATCAGCTGTGCCCTTTCAAACAATTATGCTTAGCTGTTTCAGTCCGACGGCAAGACGGCTCTCGCCATTGGAATACGAGGTTGCTGTGAGCGGGCCTGTCTTGTCGTTTCCTGCAAATGCTGCATGATGATTCCTTTCTTCTGACTCGATAGCTTTTGAATTCCGTAACGTCTAAATACTAAATTTTTGATGATGGTTCCTGAATCAAGGAAACAACAAATCACACGACATTACAGCCTAAAATATAGACGACATTAATGATTTGTCAATAAGAAAAAAGATTTTGATTAAAAAAAGTTTAATGTGTATAGGAACGAGGTTCAAGGTGCAAGGATGAATAACCGAGGTTCAAGGAGCAAGGTTCAAGGATTTTGGAATCATATATTTGGGAAAGGATGAACGATGAGTGATGTCATAAAAATTATGCCGTGCTTGGATATGAAAAATGGAAGGGTCGTCAAGGGCGTTCATTTTGTGGATATTAAAGACGCCGGCGATCCGGTGGAAAATGCCGCATTTTATGAGAAAGAAGGGGCCGACGAACTGGCGATGCTCGATATCGCCGCGACGCTCGAAAACCGCAAGACGCGATTGGAGTGGGTGAGGCAGGTATCCGCCGTCATTACCATTCCCCTGACGGTGGGCGGCGGCATAAATTCATTGGAAGATATCGAAATGGTCCTGGATGCCGGGGCCGGCAAAATTTCGATGAACAGCGCGGCTGTCAATGATCCGCAGCTCATCGGCAAGGCGTCTCAAAAATTCGGTGCCGATAAAATAACGATTGCCATTGACGCTCGACGAAACGCGGAGATGCCCTCGGGATTTGAATTGGTTGTATCAGGGGGCACGAAGCCTGTTGGTAAGGACGCGATTGGGTGGGCTAAAGTCTGTCAGGATCAAGGTGCCGGTGTCATCCTGCCGACCAGCATGGACGGTGACGGAACCCTCGCCGGCTACGATCTGGAATTCACCAGAGCCATCGCCGATGCCGTTGATCTGCCTGTCGTCGCGTCAGGCGGCGCGGGCCGGCTGGAACATTTCTATGAAGGCGTTGTCAAGGGAGGCGCCGATGTCCTTCTGGCGGCATCGGTCTTTCACTTCCGGACGTTCAGCATCAGACAGGTCAAGGAATATTTGCGCGATAAGGGATTGAAGGTCAATCTATAAAAAGTAACGAGTGAAAAGTGACGAGTAATAGGAGTTAAAAAGGTCGGTCGCATTAATTTTGTCTTGTTGAGATTTATTGTTAAATCACTTACGTGTAATTTATCGAATTATCGATTTTAAGTTAGCCCTTATGGATATATCTGCTCGTCACTGGTCACTCGTTACCTGTCACTAATCTTGCCTATTCCACTGTTTTCAATGACAATTCCATCAGCTGTTCGATGCTGACTTTGCTGGGCGCGTCGGACATGAGGCAGGTCGCTTTCTGGGTTTTTGGAAATGCGATGACGTCCCTGATTGACTCGGCACCGGTCATCAACATGATCAGCCGGTCAAAGCCGAAGGCGATGCCGCCGTGGGGCGGTGTTCCGTATTCCAGAGCATCGACGAAAAATCCGAATTTAGTTCTAATCTCTTCCTCGGACAAACCGAGGGCGTCAAACATCCAGGCCTGAAGGCTCTGCTTATGGATTCTGATGCTGCCGCCGCCGATTTCTGAACCGTTTAGAACAAGATCGTAAGCTCTGGCCCGGACCTTGCCGGGATCACTTTCGATCAGCGGCAGATCCTCCATCACGGGTGAGGTAAAGGGGTGATGGGTCGAAACAAATCTCTTTTCCGTCGCGCTGTATTCCAGAAGGGGAAATTCCGTAACCCATGTGAAGGCAAGATGTTTCGGATCGATAAGATTGAGCTTTTTGGCCAGATGGACCCGGAGGTTTCCCAGGGCGTCATGGACGACGGATGGTGTATCGGCCACAAAAACCAGGACATTGCCCTCTTCGGCGTCGAAGGCTTCAGTGATCTTTGCGACTTCTTCGGCCTTGAGAAATTTATAGATCGGTGAGGTCCAGCCGTCGCTCTGAACCCTCGCCCACAGGGCGCCTTTTGCGCCGTAGATGCCGACAAAATTCGTCAGGTCGTCGAGATCTTTTCGGGACAACGCTTTGCCGTCTTCGATCTTGAGGCCTTTGACCACCCCGCCGGTATTGGAGATTTCCTGGAACAATTTGAAATCGGACTGCTTCACGATGTCCGTAACGTCCCGGAGTTCCATGCCGAAACGCGTATCGGGACTGTCCTTACCGTAACGGCCCATGGCATCCCGATAGGAAATTCTGGGGAAGGGCGTTTGAAGATCGATCCCCAGGCAGGTTTTGAACAACCGGACCATAAGGCCCTCTGATATATTTATAATATCGTCTTCGGCAACAAAAGACATCTCCACATCAATCTGCGTGAATTCAGGCTGGCGATCCGCTCGTAAATCCTCGTCCCGAAAGCACTTGACGATTTGATAATAACGATCGAATCCGGAAACCATCAGGAGCTGTTTAAAAAGCTGCGGCGATTGGGGCAGGGCGTAGAACATTCCCGGATTGACCCGGCTGGGGACCAGGTAATCACGGGCTCCTTCGGGTGTGCTTTTGGTCATGAAGGGCGTTTCCACTTCAATAAACCCGTTTTCTTCGTAATAACGCCTGGTCTCCGCCGCGACTTTGCTTCGCAGGAGGAGGTTTTGCTGGACTGTGGCCCGTCTCAGATCCAGGTAGCGATATTTCAGCCGCACGTTTTCCGAGACATCGATATCACTTTCCAACATGAAGGGCGGTGTTTTCGCGTCACTCAAAATTTCCAAATCTTCGACCATAACCTCGATCTCGCCGGTGTTCATGGCCGGATTTTGCATGCCGGCCGGCCTTCTGCGTACAATGCCTTCAACGGCGAGAACGAATTCGCTTCGTATTTTATGTGCTTCTTTATGGGCGTCGGGGGCATGATCGGGATTAAAGACGATCTGGGCGAGACCTTCTCTGTCGCGCAAGTCGACAAAAATGACGCCGCCGTGATCACGTCGGCGGTGCGTCCAGCCCATCAGAATCACTTTTTCTCCTTCATGGGCCGCACGGAGTGAGCCGCAATAATGTGTTCTTTTTTTTACAGTGATAAAATCCGACAATGTGTGATTACCTTTCTTTAATGATGGTTAAAATATTCTCTTCAAGGGTCTTCAAATCGACAGTGTCCTGAGATCCTGTCGACATGTGGCGGATTTGCGCCTTTCCGGACTGCAGTTCATTTTCACCGAGAATCAACGTGTTGCGGCTGTTTAACTTATCGGCTCGCTTCATCTGGCTTTTCAGACTCTTAGCCTGATAGTCGATTTCCGTTCGGATCCCTCTCATCCGCAGACGGTTGCATAGCTCATAAGCCAGTTTCTGAGCCTCCTCGCCCAGGGCGGCGATGAAGAGTTGCAACGGCCGATCATACAGCGCTCGGTCGATATCGATCACGGACATCAAGCGTTCAAAGCCGATGCCGAAACCGATACCCGGCATATCCGGTCCGCCCAGGCTTTTGACCAGCCTGTCGTATCGGCCGCCGCCCGCAATGGCATTTTGGGAGCCGGCATGGTTCACCGTGACTTCGAAGGTGGTTTTAGTGTAATAATCAAGGCCCCGCACCATTTTCGGATTGACCTCAAAGGCAACGCCGAAAGTGGTCAACATTTTTTTTAGGTTATTGAAGTGGTCGCTGCAGGCCTGACAGATGAAATCCAGGATTCGCGGCGCTTCCGCGATAATGCCGGCGCAGGATTCGTTTTTGCAATCGAACACCCTGAGAGGATTGGTCGTAAGACGCCGCCCGCAATCATCGCAAAGGCGATCTTTTTTGTCTTCCAGGAACTCAATCAACGATTGTCTGTAAGGCGGTCGGCATTCCGAACAGCCGATGGAATTGATCTGCAGGTTAATAGATGCCACGCCGACGGATTTTAGAAAATGATTGAGCATCAGGATAACTTCCGCGTCAACGCGGGGATCGTCAATGCCCAGTAATTCAACATTGATCTGATTGAACTGGCGGTACCGGCCTTTCTGGGGCCTTTCACGACGAAACATGGGGCCCACGGCAAACAGACGCGTTATGGCATCGGAGGCATAAAGGGAATGTTCCAGATAGGCGCGGATGACGGAGGCCGTTGCCTCCGGACGCAGAGTCAGGGATTCGTCGCCCCGGTCGGTGAATGTGTACATCTCCTTTTCAACGATATCCGTCGTCTCGCCGATGCTGCGCACAAACAGATCGGTTTTTTCGACAATAGGAATTCTGATTTCACTGAATCCGAAAGCCGTAAAAACTTCCCGGGCTTTGGCTTCAACATAGGACCACCTTTCCGACTCTTCCGGAAGGATGTCTTTGAATCCTCTGACCGCCTTGATAATGCTCATGATAATTCCTGATCAATACAAAACAATATTTGTTCTATAAAAACGAATACCTAAATATGCTTCCAAGGCCGTGTTGGATATCATAGAAAGCCCGGAAACGCAATAAATATTAAACCGCTTCAGGTGGCGTCCAATGTCTTGATGGTCAGGTTGGTGCCGTCGGTTTTAATCGATATGGCACCGTGACGGTCGGTTCTGAAAACCCGTACATCGGCATCTTGCAATCGGCGCAACACATCGGGATGGGGAACATGATAGATATTGTCTTTACCGCAGCCGATCACGGCAATCCGGGGTTGAACCCGCCGGAGAAACGGCGTCGTACCGGACGTGTATCCGCCATGGTGGGGAAAAATAAGGACGGTACTTTTCAAATCTTTTCCGGTCGAGACAAGTCTCTTCTCCGTTTCCGTCTCGATATCGCCCGTTGCCAGAAAAGTGATGTTTCCAAAGGTCAGTTTAATGACCAGGGAATGGTTGTTGACATCATTGAATTGGTCGGACAAACCGGACAATTTGTCGAGAGGTTGTTCGGGATTCATGATGTCCAAGCGAACGCGACCGATTGAAAAGGTTCCGGATTTTTCGGAGACGATGCGGTGGACCAGATGATGTTTTTCAATGTTCTTGAGAAAATCACGATACATCATCGTATCGGCACCTTGGCCGTTCGTCCATACCTCTCCAATGGTAAAATTTTCCAACAGGTAGATCAGACCGCCGAGATGATCGGGATGGGGATGCGTTAAGACGATGTAATCGATCCTCTTAATACGGTGATAGAGTAAAAAAGGGGCGACAACGTTTTTGCCGATGTCAAAATTGCTGTTGGGAAAGCCTCCACCGTCGATCAGGAGGGTCTTGCCGCCCGGAAGTCGAAAGAGGGTCGAGCTTCCCTGGCCGACGTCGATGACCGTCATGCATAAGTGGGAATTCTGTCGGGAGGCCGCGTGGAGATACACTGCATGGCCGATAAAGAAGAAGACCAGCAAAGCGCACGTCCCTTTTAAAAATAAAAGACGTCTCTGATCCTTTTTCCCCGGTTCATGATTTTTTCTGTCCAGCAGCGCCACGGCCGCGAAAAGCAGCATGTAATAGGCGGCGATTTCCATCAGGGACGGCGTCGTGATGATCCGGGACGCCCCGGGTATGGAATCGAAAAAATCAACCAATTTGAGGGAGGTTTCCACCAGGAAAGACGAAACATAAATGAAGGGAACGGAAAGGCCTGCGGCCAGGGGCGCCGTAATAATAATTGCCATGGAAACAGGGATTGCCAGAATGCCCAGAATGGGGACAACGATGATATTGGCCGGCAGAACAACGTTGGACAGCCGGTTAAAATAGAAAATGATCAGAGGCCAGGTCCCGAGTGTGGCGCTCAGCGTGACGAGAATAAACATGGCCGGAGCGAGGACAATTTTAGAAATACGCGGATGAAGTTGTTTTAAGTCTTCAACCAACGCAAATGTCAAAGCACCCGACAGGCGGGGTGTGATAAAAAGGATGGCGAAAACAGCGGCAAACGAGAGCTGAAAGGAAACATCAAACAATGAATAGGGGGCAACGATGAGAATAATGAATGCGGTCAGCGCCAGCGTATTGTAAAGGTCTCGCTGCCGGCCGATCAGAATGGCTGTCATAAAGACCACGACCATGATCGTCGCCCGGACGACGGAGATGCCCATGCCCGCGATAAAACAAAAGATGATGACGGGAATGACGGCAAACAGTGTTGATAGGGTAATCATGTTATATTTCAAAAGAAATCGTTCCGATGATTTCAACAGGAGCCGGATGACGAACAGGGAAAAGACGGCAATAATGCCGACATTAAAACCGGAGATCGCAATGATGTGAGATACGCCGGTCCGGTTGAATTTTTCCCTGACGTCCCGGGGTATTTCATTTTGATCGCCCAGGATGATGGCCTGGATGATTTCGCGTTGCGGCGATGCGGCATTTTCATAGATGACGGTCTTTAAGTGCGTTCGAAATTCTTCCATGACAGCCCTAATCGGATGGCCTTGGTTTTGCCTCATAATCACGATTTTTTCCGGACCACTGATGAATCCCCGAACTTGGACGCGCTGATAAAGCAAATACCTTTCGTAATCGAATCCGCCGGGGTTCTGAAAGTTGTGGGGGGTTTTCAGCTTCACGGGAAAGCGTAGATAGTCCCCGTAGCGGAAAGGGTAATAACCCCTGACGGCGATCAAAATCCGCCCTTTGATAGGAATGGCGACGCCGTCTTTGATGATGGCGGCGGCTGAAACAATAAGATCCATTTTATCCGATGAGAAACGTGGACTATCCACGATAACGCCCTCCATGACGATGGGCTTTTGATCGATATAGTGAATGATGTGACCCGGCCCCGGTTTGGGATGCAGATAAAGATTGATATTCACAATGCCGATGAAAAAAAGGGGCAAAAAAAGGAAAAACATGATCGGGGCGGTTTGGCCCTTAAGCGTTTCTGATATTTTATAAAGGAATAATGAGGCGCGCGATGTGTTTGCTCGTTCCTGGAAAGAACCACGGAAAAGCTCCTGCAGGGTTTCATTTCTGAGAATGAGCAGGATGACCAAGGAAACGATGAGACAGAACAGGATGATAGTATCGGGTAGGTGAATATAGGACCCGGTACATATTCCCAGGGTCAGCGCAGCCGTCAGAGGGACAAAGGGGCGATTAACCATCGTTTTTTTAATTCGTTAGATTTCGGAAATCAATTATTGTATTATACGCACGTGACTCTAAAAAACCTTTTGAGATAAAAAATATCAATAGAACTGTTCGAGTATTAGGGTTATGAATGAACTGTTGACTCAGGATACCAGCACCAGTAAGCGGCTGCGAATACTGATTTTATCAAGGCTGACCATTGCTACCTTGATCCTTGCCGTGGCCGGTTACTTCAAATTAAATGAAGCCGACTTCGTTTCCGAAATATCGCAAACATCCATATTTGTCATTATATTTCTGACTTATTTTCTATCCCTCTCCTATATTCTTTTTGCAAAATATGTAAAAAACTTGATGATAAACATTTATCTTCAGAGTACCGGCGATGTATTGACCGTCACCGGCCTAGTCTATTTTACCGGCGGTATTGAGAGCGTCTATCCCGTCTTTTATCAGCTGATCATTATCTATACGACCATTTTCCTGGAGAGAAGAGGGGGCATGTTAATCGCGTCCGCCTGTGCGATCTTATATGGAATTCTTATCAATTTACAGTATTACAAAATCGTCTATCCTGTTGGGGACAAGATTTACTATGATGCAAATTATACAGCGAGTCATATATTTTTCCGGACCCTGATCTATATTTTGTCTTTCTATGTGATTGCATTTCTGGCCAGTTTTGTTGTGGAAAAAGAAAAAAAAGCCCGGGTGCTGTTGGAGGAAAAAGAAAATGCCTTCGATCAACTTGATCTTCTGCACCGAAGCATCATCCAATCCATTGATGCCGGCATATTGACGGTCAGCCTGCAGAAAGAAATTAAGTCTTTCAACCGGGCGGCCGAAGATATTACCGGATTTCCCGCTATGGAAATCCTCAACCGGGATATTGAGGATATTTTCCCCGGTTATTCAAAGATCGTCGAAACGGTCAATGGGAGAACGGAAAGTGAGACCAAATCCTTTCCGCGGAGATTTGAGCTTGAGATAACCGGAAAAGAAGGGAAAAACATTACCTTGGGCTGTTCCATTTCCCCTTTGAATGATCATCAGGGAAAAATAATCGGAGATATTCTCATCTTTCAGGATTTAAGCAATATAAAAATGATGGAAGAGGCCCTGGAGAAGAACCGCAGGCTGGCCTATATCGGAGAGATGGCGGCAAGCTTGGCGCATGAGTTGAGAAACCCCATGGCTTCCATCAGCGGGTCCATCCAACTGTTAAAACGAGACCTCCTTCTGAATGATGCGGATGAACGGCTGATGCAGATCGTTTTGCGGGGAAAAGATCAGTTGGAAAACATTATCAAGGATTTTTTGTTCATGGCCCGACCGGTCTCCGGTGCGCGTACCGAGTGCGATGTTGTTCCAGTGATAGAAGAGGTTATCGAGGCCGTCTGCTATTTGCCCGAATGGGACGAGAAGATTATTATTGAAAAGGATTTGTCCGATCAAGCCGTTCTTTATGCCAATAAAACCGAAATACGGCAAATTCTATGGAATCTTGTCGTCAATGCGGTTCAGGCTATCCCAGACGGGGGGACGATCAGCATATCCGCCCGGGCTGTCGACTCCACGGGCGTGGATGATCATCTGGAAATCAAGGTAGCCGACACGGGCGGCGGTATTGCGGAAGAGATTCGTCCTCAAATATTTGAGCCCTTTTATACGACCAAGGAAAGGGGTACCGGATTGGGGCTGGCCATCGTGAATCGGATAGTCGAGGGTTATGGCGGCAGGATCGGCATTGATACGGAATATGGCAGAGGAGCGATGTTTGTCGTTTCGTTGCCGATACATAATCAACGGAAATAAAAAATAGCGAGGAATGTTGATGATAAAAATTCTTGTGCTTGATGATGATAAAGGAATGAGAGAATTTCTGGAAATCATGCTGACAAGAGAGGGATATGACGTAACCTGTTTTGAGAACGGTGCGAAGGCTTTGAATCGCTGTCAAAAAGAGAATTTCGATCTCATTCTTACGGATCTCAAAATGCCCAAAATAAACGGCATTGATTTTTTGAAAGCCCTCAAGGATATCAGCCCGGAAACCATGGTTATCCTGATTACGGCCTATGCGTCGCCGGAAACAGCCGTATTGGCCATGAAGGAAGGTGCCTACGATTACGTTGAAAAAGATTTTAATATTGAGACCCTCAAAGAAATCATCAAATCCGCTCTCGATAAAAAAGGCATTAAGAAAAACGATGCCGAATTTATCAAGCAGGTCGAAGATGATGTGTCGTTTGACGGTATGATCGGCAAAAGCCGGGAGATGTTGAAAGTCTACTCCACAATCAAAAAGATTTCCCCGACGACGGCCAACGTCCTCATCCTCGGTGAGAGCGGAACGGGCAAGGAACTGGTCGCCAAATCCATTCATGAAAACAGTCTCCGAAAAAACAGACCCTTTGTTGTTCTTAACTGCGGCGGTATTCCGGAGACGCTGTTGGAGACAGAGCTTTTCGGCCACATGAAAGGCGCCTTCACGGGAGCTTATGCCGATAAGGCCGGACTATTGACCATCGCGGAGGGCGGGACGGTGTTTCTCGATGAAATCGGCGAGTTGCCGCCTTTTCTGCAGGTTAAATTATTGAGGGTTATTCAGGAAAGAACGTTCCGGTGCGTCGGTGGGACGAAAGACATCAAGGCCGATGTCCGGCTCATCTCCGCGACGAACCAGAATCTTGAAGAGAAGGTGAAAGACGGTTCATTCCGTGAGGATCTCTTCTTCCGCCTCAACGTTATTCCCATTCGGATGCCTCCCCTGAGAGAAAGAAAGGGAGACATTCCCATATTGGTGAAATATTTCATCGAGAAATACTCAAAGGATTTCGGTAAAGAAATCCGGACCATATCGTCCTACGCGATGGACCTGCTGAAGAATTACGCCTTTCCCGGCAATGTCAGGGAACTGGAAAACATCATTGAGCGCAGTGTGGCCATGGAAACATCGAATATCATCCTGCCCGAAAACCTTACCTTTGCGGAAAACCATATCGGCTTCAGCTACAGGGAGGATTTTACCATTCCGGATCAAGGCATCAACCTGAACGATGAACTCATGGCCTATGAAAAGCTGCTGATCGAGAAAGCCCTCCAGAAAGCCAGCGGGTCGAAAACCAAGGCCGCCGAAATCCTCAATGTCAGCTTCGACTCCCTGCGGTATCGCATCGAGAAACTGCAGATAGAATA
>JAFGLN010000088.1 GCA_016928025.1 Deltaproteobacteria bacterium | reverse complement strand
GCGTTGACATATAGCGGCCCTTTTTCTGATCTCAACATATCAAAAGCCCCTTCGGACAATGCCGTGCGCCGAAGGGGCTCTTCTATTGCGTCATCCGGCAACATCGACATATGGGTGCATGGTTGTATTCTTCCTTTTTTATTGATATAAAAAAATAACATTTTATGAAGAAAGGAAGCAGCAATGAAAGCAATGGTCATTATCAGAGAAGAAGACGGCGGAAAGATGGAACTCCAGGACGCCCCCATACCCAGGCCGATGCAGGAAGAACTATTAATCAAGGTAAAGGCAACGGCCCTGAATCGAGCCGATCTTTTTCGTGTCCAGGGAACTTATCCGCAGGCTTCACGGCCGGGTATGCCGGAAATCGTCGGGGGTGAAGCCTCGGGTATTGTCACGGATATGGGTGATAAAGTCAGCGGATTTTCCGTGGGCGACCGGATTATGGGTATGTGTACGGGGAGTTACGCCGAATTTACAACCATCCATCAGAGCTTGGCGCTTCCTGTTCCGGAAAGGTTGAGTTGGGAAGAGGCAGCCGCGGTTCCTATCTCTTACATGACCGAATATGACGCCGTCGTTACCAACGGACGTCTAAAAGCAGGGGAGTCGGTGTTGGTAAACGGAGCATCTTCGGGTGTCGGAACCGCAGCCGTTCAGATCGCTCAATGGCGGGGGGCGAAGCCCTTGATCGTCATGGCGGGATCGACCCAAAAACTTGACGCTCTCAAGGCCTTGGGAGCGAATCTGGGCATCAACTACAAGACGGAGGACTTCAAGGAAGCGGTTTTATCGGCAACCGACGGGAAAGGCGTCGATCTGATCATCGACCACGTCGGTGGCCCCCATCTGAAAGACAATTTGAAGTGCCTGGCTATTAAAGGCCGCTTGATCAGTGTCGGCCGGCTGGCCGGTATTCACGGCGAACTCAATATGGATCTTTTGGCCCTTAAAAGGTTGGAACTTATCGGCGTCACCTTCCGAACACGGACCATGTCCGAACGGACCGGCATTGCCCGCAAGGTTATAACCGATATCCTGCCGGCCCTGGCCGACGGTCGTTTAAAACCGGTGATTGACCGGGTCATCCCACTCGATCAAGCCGTTGAAGCCCATCAGTACATGAGTTCCAATGCCCAGTTCGGTAAAATCGTCCTTTCCGTATCGTCTTGATATATATGTTATTTCGTTCTTGACGTCGGAGAATCTTTTCTCTATATAAGAGCCTCAAGAAAACCAGGATGACCGAATTCAGCAGCAGGGTCCAAGGCAGAATCGAGTGAATCGTAAGCGGCAAATGATGACGGATCATATTGAAACCCCTCCTCATCCGTTCATTCATAACGATCTATTTTTACTATCCATCCAAGCCCTTGACCCTCAAGTCTATTTTCGCGATTCATGATGTTTACGTAAACAAGATTAAATAATAACAACAAATGATACAGGAGGACAGCAATGGATTTTGCACTTACAGAAGAACAAAGAATGCTTCAAGACATGGCAAGAAATTTTGCCGAAAATGAAATCAAACCTTACGTCGAAGAAGACGAAAAAAATGAACACTGGCGAAAAGAAATCTTCGATAAAATGGCCGAGTTGGGGTTTTTCGGTTTTTGCATCGATGAGAAGTACGGCGGAAATGGTATGGGTTTTTTAGAGGGGGCGCTGGCTATCGAGCAGGTCGCCAAGGTTCACACCTCCTGGCGCATGGCTTTCAATATGCAATGCTGGGGACCGGCGCTGACGATCCAGAAATTCGGGACGGAAGAACAGAAAGAAGAATATATCCCTAAATTTGTCAGCGGCGAATATGTCGGCAATTTTGCCATGACGGAAACGGACGTGGGTTCCGACGTGGCGGCCATGAAATGCCGCGCCGACGACAAGGGAGACCATTATCTGATCAACGGCAACAAAATGTGGATCACCAACGGCACCGTTGCCGATCATGGCCTCCTGTATGTCAAGACGGACAAAGACGCCGGGGCACGGGGTGTCACCTGTTTAATCATCGATTATAATCTGCCCGGCATTACGCGTCAGAAAATCCACGGCAAGGTCGGCCTCTTGGCTTCCGATACGGGAGAACTCACTTTTGAAGATGTAAAAGTGCCGAAAAATTGCGTTCTGGGAGAGGTCAACAAAGGGTTCCCCATCTGCATGACCCAGTTGAACTCCACCCGGTTGGGCTGCTCTGCCGGATCGCTCGGACTTTCCGGGGCCATTCTGGAAGCATCGATTAAATACGCTAACGAAAGATCCCAGTTTGGTCAGCAGATCGGCAGACACCAGCTGATTCAGCAGCAAATCGCCGAAATGAAGATGGAGCATGAAGCCCTGGCTTATCTGGTTTACAAGGCGGCCTGGCTGAAAGACAAAGGGATTCCCAACGTCATGGAGACGTCCATGTCCAAGCTTTTCGGAGCCAAGGCCGTTGTTCATGCCGCCAATGAATGTATGAAACTGCATGGATCCTTCGGATATTCAGATGAATATCCCTGCGGCCGATTCCTGAGAGACTCGAAGCAGTTCGAAACGCTGGAAGGCACGTCCAATATGCATACAACGATTGTGGCCAACACGGCGCTGGGGTACTCTCCAAACAGAAAATAGCAACAATGATGAATATGGCGGGGTGCCTGTATTTTGAAATAGCTGCGGACACCCTGCTTATTTTATGAAGCAGGCAGGGTTAGAAAATATCAATGACGCCGGGGGAATTCGTTGTTGAGATAAGCTTCGACGAGCTCAAGCACGGCACTGATTTTAAAAGGCTTGGACAGGCAGGGATAACCGAATTTTAGAATCTCTTCGTTCAAATCTCTTTTGACATTCCGCAACCCGAAAAATCCGCTGATATAGATCACTTTGATCTTGCTGTTGGCTTTTCGTATTTTTTTTACTAACTCCATACCGCTCATCTTCGGCATGACCACATCCGTAAAAATGAGGTCCGGCTTGAATCTCAAATAGGTCTGATAACCGTTTTCACCGTCAACAGCAACCCTGACGTCATAACCTTCCAATCTAAAGACATCGCGCAGGGTTTCCTGAAGACCGAATTCATCTTCAACAACCAGAATTTTCTTCTTTCCGCTGTCCTCTTCATGCAGGCCTTTCTTAAGCAGAGCAATCAGATCTTCATCACTTGCCTGATCGATGAGTTCACTGACTCTATTGAGACGCTGCTGCAGGCGTTTGGCTTTTGCTTCATTGCCGGGGTTCAAATCGGGATGATAGATTTTACTGAGCAGACGATAACTGGATTTAATATAAGATAAAGCCCCATTGCTTCCAAAATCGCTGTAAATTTCCCGTGCTTTTTCCAAGAGGCCCAAAAACGTAAGTTCGCGTTCAAGCAACACTAAATATTCCATTGACTCTGCCACCTCTGTTTGTGACACATTACAGAATCTATATCGGCCATTTACGGCATAAGCAAAAACTTTTTATCACCGGATGCGTCGATGAAATCATGGAAAGAAAATTTCCTTCAAAATACGGTATTCATTCTTAAAAACAGCGCATTTAGTATCACGATCACTTCCTTACTGCAAGAATATCCACAAGA
Organism: Deltaproteobacteria bacterium; assembly: GCA_016928025.1. Lineage (GTDB taxonomy): Bacteria > Desulfobacterota > Syntrophia > Syntrophales > JAFGHS01 > JAFGHS01. The sequence continues at coordinate 556 of JAFGLN010000088.1, read as the reverse complement.
ATATCTTGACAACGAATTCTAATTTAATGCAGCATGTCATATTATTCATGCGGTTCTTTTTAGAACCCGTGAAAAAGGACTCATCAATGACATAAAGGGAGTAAAATATGGCAACGAATAAAGCAGGAAATCGGATGATCCAAATCGAAGGGGGGATCATCGGTCCCCGTGAACCCCGACAAAAAACGTTACGAATCCGGACGGCCAATGATTACCCGTCCGTGGCCAAAGCTCATCTTGACGTGGCGGAACTTTATGCCGATCCGAAGATGGCGGGGGGAATACCCATCTGTGACGAATCAGTTGCTCTGTATCAGCATATGTTTACAGATGAAGAAGCCGGCGTCATGAGGCACTTGAAACAGGGTAAAAAAGAGACGGTGGCGTCCATTGCCGATCTCGAACACCGGCCCGTTGAAGAAGTGCGGCCGCTTTTGGACAGACTGGCCGATGAAAAGCGAATCATAATCAGTGTGGGAAAAGGGGATGAAAAGATTTATTTGTCCCTTCCGCTCATACCGGGTGCCTTTGAATTCATTCTATCCCGCACATCCAT
>JAFGLN010000087.1 GCA_016928025.1 Deltaproteobacteria bacterium | reverse complement strand
TCCTTCGGAATGGGGTGACGACATCAATCGGAATCAGGTGACGGAATGAATCGGAATCGGGTGCCGGTTTGCGTCGGAATACGCACCTAAGATCCATAATCTTGTAAACCTCCTCCAGAAAACGGGTTTATCTCTTCCGGATGAGATGAAGGACTTTGTCCAGCGAATCGATAACGTTAGTATTGCAACCCGTTATCCTGAGTATCTGCGGGTGCTGTCGAATGAATTCAATGAGGAAACTGTGAAGATGATTCTTGCCGATACGAAAAGGACAATCAAATGGCTCAAGCAAAGGCTGCAATAAAAAAAATAATCGCTCAGTATATTAGAAACCTTGAGGCACTCGGTTTACCGATCGAACGGGTTTATCTTTTCGGATCACAGGCACAGCGTCAGGCCAATCAGGAAAGTGACTTGGATTTGGCCGTCGTGTCGCCTCTATTTGAAAAAATGAGTCTTTGGGACAGAGCAGGATTTCTGGGGAAAGCGGCATGGGACATTAAACATCCGATGGATGTTCTCGGATTCGCGCCATCACAGCTCAAAAAAGCCGCTCCCGGCACACTGCTGAATCATATCATGAGGCATGGTATCGAAATTATTCATTGATGTTTGATACAAGCAAATGATGGGGAAGCTGCCAATTTGTTCCCTGACAAAAACGAAAGTAAATTCTACTAAAGATTTATGCCAAGAGGATCCAGGATAGACGCCGCAGGCGCCGTGCACCACATTATGGTGCGCGGTATTGAGCGGAAAAAAATATTCGAAAGTAATGCCGACCGGGATCACTTCCTTAAGCGATTGGGTGAGATTCTTCAGGATACGCAGACTACCTGTTTTGCCTGGTCGCTGATCCCCAACCATTTTCATCTCTTACTCAGAACGGGCAATGTGCCAATCTCAACGGTGATGAGACGGTTATTGACCGGTTATGCCATCTGGTATAACCGGACCCACAGACGACATGGCCATCTGTTTCAGAATCGTTTCAAGTCCATTTTATGCCAGGAGGATGCCTATCTTCTGGAACTGGTGCGCTATATTCACCTCAATCCCCTGAGGGCCAGACTGGTTCAAGATCTCGATGCCTTGGACGATTACCCTTATTCGGGCCACAGTGCCTTAATGGGTAGAGTGAGAAATCTCTGGCAAGAAACAGAAGAAATTCTCCGACTATTTGGAAACCGACCGGCTTCGGCGCAGCGGGATTATAGAAATTATGTGGGAGAGGGAATAGACCAGGGCAGAAGGCAAGACTTAACGGGCGGTGGTCTGATAAGAAGCGCCGGAGGCTGGGAAGGACTGAAGACCGGCGGATCGGAAAGGAATCATTGGAGAAGCGATGAGCGGATATTGGGCGACGGTGATTTTGTCACCCAAGTTTTGGCGCAGGCCCAGGAGCAGTTGGAGATGCGCCATGCGCTTCGAGCCGACGGTATGGATTTGGACAAAGTCGCCCTGAGGGTGTCGGAGCTGATGAACATTAAGGTTGATGATGTCTGGGCAAAAGGCAAACGCCAGTATATTGTAGATGCCCGGAGCCTGCTTTGCTTTTGGGCGGTGGAGGAATTGGGGCTCATGATGTCCAGCCTGGGACGCAAATTCAAATTATCCATCCCGGCGATCAGCAAATCCGTCGCCCGGGGCAAGCAGATTGCCGAGTTAAAAGAGTTCAAATTGACAGATAGTTAATAAGTTAACAGCGTCCCCTATCATCTCCTCTATTATAAGGAACCTATATGCCATCACTGACCCTTGAGTTTTTCTCCGACTATATTTGACCCTGGTGCTACTTCAGTACCGTGGGTATTGAAAAATTAAAAACGGAATACACCATCGATCTTCTCTGGCGGGGATTTCCCCTTCATCCGGAAGTCCCGGGAGAAGGGATTTCAACAGAGGCCCTCTTTGCCAATCGCAGTGTTGATATCGAGAATATGCGAAACCGGATGAAAGAAACGGCTGCGCTGGTCGGTCTGCCCCTGACGCGGAGGGGAATGGTCTATAACAGCCGCTTGGCCCAGGAACTCGGATTCTGGGCGGAAGCACAGAATAGCGGGGACGCATTCCACAAGGCGGTTTTTAATGCCTATTTCGCTGACGGTAGAAACATCGGAGACATTGAGGTGCTTGTGGATGTGGCCCGGTCCGTTGGCTTGCCCGCCGATGATGCGCAAGATGTCCTGACCAGCCGCGCCTATAAACCCGCTGTTGATCTGGACTGGTCCCTGGCACGAAGCTATAATATCCACGTGGTCCCGACATTTGTCATGAACAACCACGGCCTTTTTGGAATGCAGCCCTATGAAACGCTGGAAAGGTTTGTGATATCCCAGGGGGCGGCAAAACGATAGCTCAATTCTCTTCCAGTTTGGTCAACCCTGACCATTGCACAAAATCAAGACCTTCTTCCTTCGCCGCTTTAGCAAGTGTTTCCATTTTTTCTTTGGTGATCTTCTCTGCCGTTTCCAGTTCCCAGGGGCGTCCCAGCCTTTCGTATTTGGAGGAACAAAGGTTGTTGAAGGCCAGGATGTCGTAGCGTTCCACCGTGGGCAGATACTCTTTGATAAATCCGGCAATCTTGCGGATATTGTCCTCGTTGTCCGTATAGCCGGGAATCACCGGTGTCCGCACCCAGATGGATTTCTTCAGCTGAGCGATTTTTTTGGCATTTTCCAGTACAAGATCCAGGGGGACCCCCAAAACCTTCAAGTGGGCATCCTCGTCCATGATTTTGAGGTCCAGAAGCACCAGATCCGCCAATTCCACCACGGGCCCGAGCATTTTCCATTTAACGCCGGCGCACGTATCCAGCGCAATATGGACGTCTGCTTCCCGAATCGCTTTCATCAATGCCATGACAAAAGGTGCTTGCAGGGCCGGCTCACCGCCGGATATGGTGATGCCGCCGCCGGATTTTTCGTAAAACACTTTTTCCCGCAAGACCTTTTTGGCCACTTCATCAACCGTCTGCCGTTTTCCCAATAACTCCAGAGCACCGGCTGGGCAGACCGGGACACATTTTTCGCAGCCGTCGCACAGACTCCGGTCAATGATCACCCCCTCTTCGGTGAGGTTCAGGGCTCCTTGCGGGCAGGCCTCGAGGCAATGTCGGGCGCCGATGCATTTGCTTGCATACCAGACCAGCTCCGGCGTTGCTTTGATGGCCTCCGGATTATGGCACCAGGGGCAGCGCATGGAGCATCCCTTTAAAAATACGGTGGTCCGAATACCGGGACCATCTTCCGTGCTGTGCCGTTGGATGTTAAAAATTAAGCCTGTTTTTTCCTTCGAATTCATTGTTTGTTTGTTCTTTCATCATTTTTAAATCGCCCATCGCATGATGGCTACTTTTTCAGCAAATTATCATCCCTAAAAAAATCCCCCTGGTTGCAGCTTATCACCTTCACGTTCCGAAGGGAAAAGGCAGGGGGGATAGGGGGATCTCACTGTCCGACTTTCATAAAAAGCTGTGATTGTCCGTTATCAATCCGGACAATCACAGCTTGGTTTCTTTAAAAAGATTAACAATTCGCAAAATCGGTCCGGCGGATAATATCATCCTGGAGGCTCTTGTGAATGTCGATAAACCGGGCGGAATAACCGGACACCTTCACCTGCAGTTCCGGATAATTTTCCGGATGTTTCTGGGCGTCTATGAGAGTTTCCTTGCTCACCGGATTGAACTGGAGCTGACGGCCACCCATGGATAAATACCCTTCCACCATGGATGTGAATTTTTCCAGTTGTTCGTCCTTCTGGATCAGCGTGGGATTGAACGTGAGATTAAAGGAACTGCCGTCTCCCAGGGGGACCGATGCTGTGGTGGCGCCGGAAAGCAGGGCGGCGGTCATGCCGTTTTTCTCCATGGCGTTTGACGGTGACATTCCGTTGGACACGGGCATGCCGGCAAGCCTGCCGTCGGGAGTGGCGCCCACGACCATGCCTTCATACTGGTGGGTGGCTGAGGAAATCATCAACCCCCTTAAGGTTCCGTTTTTCATCCAGTACTTATGTTTTTTCAATTCATTGACAAAATTCTCCACCACCCACAATGCCGTCTCGTCCGCATACGGATCGTCATTGCCGTACTTGGGCGCATTGAGCAGCATCTGGCGAACTTCTTCGGCATCTTTGAAGTTATTCCGCAGATGCTTGACCAGCTCTTCCAGGGTGATCAGTTTCTTGTCAAATACCGCCCACCTGATGGCGGTGAGAGAGTCGGCCTGGGTGGCCAATCCCTGGTTGCCGATGGTGGCATGGTTGTATTTGGCACCCCCGGCGTACATATCCGTGGCCGATTCGATGCATCCCTCGATGGTGGCGGAAAGCAAGGGCTGCGCGAAAACCTCCGGGACTTTCGGCTCCCGTTCTGATATTCCCTTGACCGTTTTTCCCATGGCATGGGAAACTTGGGCGGCAAAGGCCTTTTTGACATCTTCAAATGTTTTCATTTCACTGACCGGCGGTGTTTTCACGCCCATTTGTTTCCAGCCGGCCATTGCGGCGCATCCTTCGTTGAGTGCCATTTCAAGACACGGGACATGGAACAGACCCACGGCCGTGTTGCCGTTATTGTTTGCCGCACCGGTAATCTCCGTACAGCCGATGTTGACCCAATTCCGGGCATCTTCCAGATTATACCCGCCGCCTTCCATGAGATCCCGTATCTGGATCTCATCGTTGTAGATGGCGATCCCGGCGGTATGTCGGTTTACTTCACAGACCTTCATCAGAAAATCTCTGGGCGTTTTTTCCGAAATTCGTGCCGCAATGCCGTTGCACAGACCTTTCAGATTCCGGTGCGCGTCGACGAACAGATGACTGATATCGTTGGTCACATCCTCACCGTTCTTGTCCACGCCGCCGATGGTGAAGACACCGGGACCGTTAAAGGAATAGGCGGTCTTGATCTGGTATTCTTCAATGGCTTCCAGGGCCTGTTCTTTCGTGATCCGTCCGGCTTCAACGTCATCTTTGTAAAGGGGATAGAGGTACTGATCCACTCTCCCCGGGCAGATCACCACATCGCCATGGCTGACAATGACGGCCATCTGGATCAAATAAATGGATTGCAGCGCTTCCATGAAGGTCCGGGGTGTCTCGCCGGGGACCCGTCGACAGCGCTCGGCAATCTCCAGCAGCTCTTTTTTTCTTTCCGGCGCGGCGGTTTTTGCCTTTTCTTCGGCCAGTTTGGCGTAGCGCCCGGCGAACATCATCACCGCATCGCAGGATACCTGAACTGCCTCCAGAAAATCTTTTTTCTTTGCGTAATCGGCTTCATTGGGATCCAGCTCTTTGAGCTTGTCCGCGGCCTGACGGGCAATCCCCTTCAAACCCATTTTCAACGGTTTTTCAAGTCCGACGGATATATGGTGCCACGGCATCGGCGGCACTTCACCGCCGCTGAATATCCCGCCCAAGCCGACCATGGCGCCAACTTTCTCAGGAACTTTGATCCCCCAGTAGGGGAATATTTCTTCACTGATCAACCGATATTCTTCCTCCGTAAACTCGTGAATGTGTTTTAAAAACTCCGCGCTGCGGCCCAGAAATCCATCGGGCATCACTTCCGGGACCGTTTTTCCGGACTTATAGCATGCCAGGGCCAGGGTCGCGTACCCACGCGCTCCGCCGACTTCGATGGCGCTGGGGGCGCTGTACCGCTTGGATGATTTGGCCCCTACAATGAGTTCTTCATCATCAATCCGGATGGCCATATTGGCCAGGGTTTTTTCCAGACCTTTGGCATTCCGCATGGTGGGCAGTTGACCTTCCGTTTCCTTATAGGCTTCCGTATAATACCTCATGCGGTCGATGTCGATCTCCCATTTGGCGGCATGAAAAGCATCCCGCAATGCTTTAATCCTGTCGGAAAGATACGGGGTTTCATACATGAACATGCCTGACATTTTCGGCGCCTTTTCATTTCCACGATCCACTTGCAAAGCTTCCATAAAAATCTCCTTTAACAGCAGTTTAGTTATTGTAAACGGACATCCATATCCGGTGGCCGTTGTTACCTTAGGAAAGCACGTGATTCCTCAGCTTGCTTAAACCTCTTGGGTATGAATTCGTCGAATGATTAGATTGAATCCCGGCAAGCTGTTATATAAAATTGTGATGTTGTTTACTTTACAGTGTAAACTTAATAAACAATCCTCCATTTGTCAAATGAAAAATTGATTATTTTTTAGCCAAGGTTGTTTTCATAATAATTTTTTTAGCAAGGGACCAGCCGGCTTTACGGAACCACCGGCACCACAGGGGATTCTGATATTGGTTGATTCTTCAGAAGGGCCGAACGGGGATCTGCCTGGGGAGATACGGATTTGATTCCGAAATAATCATGAAACCGTGATAAAAATGCCAGAGTATTAGCCTGTGTGTAATAAGTTTAGGAGGCAATTTCCCCTTTGATACAGACGGGAAATCGCCTCTCATTTTGAGGGAGTAAGTAGAGGATTACGTATAAAGCGGAGAAGAGCTTTTCATTTTGCGGATCAATTTTCGCATCTTTGCCACGGGTTTTCCATTTTCTTTTTCTTCAAGCAGTGAGTCGTACCAGTAAAATTCCGTTTTTGAACTGGTTCCTACGCAAATAATTTCTCCGCCAGCTCTATACGGGACATCCGTCTTTATCGGACCGTTGATGTATTTGACTTCCGTGGCGCCGAAAAATCCTACGGAACCGTCCTCCTGTTCCTTAGGCAATTTCGGCACAAGGATCAATGCACCATAGGCCGCAGATGGGTTCAAGATCGGGCCTCCCCAGGGGGAATCGCCCGTATACCAGGGTAAGGGATCTGTGATATTTTCGACGTGCTTCGCCGCATCTTCATGGGTGATCAAAACATCCCTGGGAGGCAGTTTCAAGCCTTTCTTCAAACCGGCCAAAATCCGGAGTTCGCTGGGTGGCGCGTCCTTGAATTCAAGGGAATGCAAATAGGAGGGCTTGGCCGGATTGCCCAGGGCAACCGTCCCCTGTGCCACGATGCGACCGTCCTTTTTGGCTTCCACCCGGGCTTCCAGTAAAACATCCCGGGTATTTGGGGAGGGCATTTGAACAATGGCCCGGACCTCTTCCCGGTCGGTTGTGGCATATGTATAGAACCACTAAGGATTGATGCGACCTGCCGAGGCAAATAGCACGGCCCGTCGATACCCAGGTCGCTTTCAATCCTTTGTTCAAGTAAG
>JAFGLN010000086.1 GCA_016928025.1 Deltaproteobacteria bacterium | reverse complement strand
TGAAAATCGGTGTGGCCGGCGCGGCCGTCGGAGCGTCTGTCGGTATATCCGGCGATTATGTAATCAATAGGATAACCGAGCCGAGGAAGGGTGGTGTTATCCCTTCAGCGTCAGGAGAAATAAAAGGTATTCCGGTTGTCAGCGATGTGGATGCCCATTCGCAATGCCGAATGCGCGTCAATGTTCAAGAGGGGCAAGTTATTGACGTGCGGGGAGATCCCACGGATCCTGAAGCCAAAGGGGAGCTTACCCTTAGAGATAAACATATCAGGGAATTCATTTATGCGCCCGACAGGCTCATGAATCCGCTGAAACGAACAGGAAAACGAGGGGAAGGAAAATGGCAGCGAGTCTCATGGGATGAGGCCCTGACGATCGTCGCCGACCGGTTAAACGGGATCAAACAGAAATACGGGGCCGAAGCCATTGACTTTCACCACGGTCATTACGACAGCGGGGATATCAAAGGGAACTATCTGCCGAGACTGGCCAATCTCATCGGCACTCCGAACATTACCAATCCGAGCCATGTCTGCCATCTGCCGCGGGTATTCCTGGAATATAATATCGATATGGGCGGTGTTTTCCAACCCGATCTGCCGCACACCAACTGCCTGATCCTCTGGGGAGGGAACCCCCGGGTGACGAATAAACCGCAGGAGATTGCCATCAGGGAAGCCAGAGCCCGTGGCATGAAACTTGTTGTTGTCGATCCCCGGCGCATTTCCTACGCCGAAGAGGCCGATATTCACGCTCAGCTTCGGCCCGGAACCGATGGTGCCCTCGCCTTGGGCCTGCTGCATGTGATGATCAAGGAAAATCTCTATGACCGGGAGTTTGTCGAAAAATGGACGACGGGATTTGAACGGCTTAATAAGCTGGTCGAAGAGTATCCGCCGGAAAGGGTCGAGGAAATCACCTGGGTTCCCGCCCGGACGGTTTGTGAAATGGCCCGCCTCTACGGGAGCAACAAACCCGCCTGCATCAGTCCCCGAAACGCCCTGGATCAGCATACGAATGCCTCCTGTGCCATCCGTGCCATCAACATCTTGATGGCCGTTACGGGAAACCTCGATATTAAGGGAGGAAACATATTCACGATTCCTGTTTCCATGGGATTTAAGGATTTGAAACTGTTTGACAAACTGCCTCCGGAGCAGGCCGCCAAAAAGATTGGGGCAGATAAGGTTCTCTGGTCCAAGCTTTCCGATACCTGGCCTTCGGCCCACACGCCGTCTTTATGGGATGCGATTCTGGAGGAAGATCCCTATCCGGTCAAAGCCATGATGGTGCTTGCCGCCAATCCCGCCTTAACCGCCGCTGACTCGAATGTCGTGCAGAATGCCTTAAAGAAACTGGATTTTCTTGTGGTTGCGGACCTCTTTATGACGCCCACCGCGGAACTGGCCGATGTTGTGCTGCCGGCCTGTACCTTTTTCGAGCAGACCCGCTTTGTCACCTACGATATCCATGCCGATCACGGCTGGAATTCCACCTCACGCCTTGCTCTCAGTCCCAAGGTTATCGAGCCGCTGGGAGAATCATGGTCAAACTGGAAGATTATCTGTGAACTGGGCAAAAAAATGGGCTATGAAAAATACTTTCCCTGGCAGACCAGGGAAGAGGCGATTGATGAAGAATTAGGGCCTCTCGGGATCACATGTGAAGACCTGAAGAAGCACCCGGAGGGTCTCATCATCACCATGCCGCCGTTTCTTTACACCAAGAAGAAAGGCACCGTCGGTAAGATCATGCGGGGAGTCATGAAACTGGCCGTTTTCAGGGACTATCCGGACGTGTATAAAAAATATGAAATGCAGGGTTTTATGACGCCCTCAAAAAAGGTTGAAATCTATTCGGAGCGGCTAAAAAAATACGGGTATGATCCCCTGCCGGTCTATCGTGAGCCCGCCGAAAGCCCGGTCTCCCAGCCGGAGCTGGCAAGGGAATTTCCGTTTATCCTTATTGCCGGCACCAAGCTGGAACCCTACACCCATTCCATGATGCGCAATGTTCCCGGACTCCGTCGGTACGCGCCGGAGAATCTGGTGGAAATTAATCCCGACGCGGCGGCGAGGCTTGGGATCCATGACGGAGATCCGGTCAGGGTTTCATCGCCACGGGGTCACATCCGGTGTCAGGCCAGAGTCACCGACATCATTGATCCGCGTGTTATGCATGTGTATTATGGATTCAGGGAGAGCAACTGTAACGTCCTGACCGATCATAAGGTCTTTGATCCGCTTACCGGGTCCGTGGGTTTAAAATCCCTGTTGTGCAAGGTTAAAAAGATAAAATAGGCGTGGTCTGGAAAGATAAAAAAGGATTTCCAGCCCAGTGTTTCAAATAGATCGCCTATGACAGCTTTTTTACGCAATGTTATTCCCATAATTTCTCTTATCCGATAGAGAAAGAGAATCAATAATGTAATGCGTTGCTTTGGACAGCTTTAATGTCTTTTCCCGGTCTTTTTTTAACACTTCGGCAATGGTCATGAATCGGATGGCGGAGATTTCTTCCCGGTTGTAATGGAACGGTCCGTTGGAGCGGGCCTTGAAAACGGCGGAATATTCGTTTTCGGTTCGGTAACGATAGAGAAACTTGCCCATAAATTCCAGCGACGATACCTCAATGCCCAGTTCCTCTTTCACTTCCCGAACGGCGGTTTGTTCATAATCGTCACCGGCCGCGACATGACCGCTGGCTGATGTGACCCATTGACCGGGGACGGTGTCCTTGGTGAGGCTTCTTTTTTGCCAGAGAATCTGGTTTTTATCGTTATAGATAAGGATGAATACGGCCCGATGGATGAGATTGGGATTGGAATTGCATTCTTTTCGGGTCGCCCGGCCGATCACATGATCGTTCAGGTCAACGACATCAAAAATTTCCTGGAGATTGTCGGTCGTAAACATAGGGGATTGTCATAAATAATCCATTAAAGAAAGCTTCGATCGAATAGCAGCCGGAAACCGAATCGGAATTCCCACCGCCATCGCCGATGGGAATTCAAGTCGGTTGATAAGCCAGCCTTCGGGCTGCAAATAATTGGCCGTGTCGTGGATGTTCAGACAAATCTATCGGACGATTTTTTGCTCCTTTAAGGCTTCAATTTTTTCGTTGGCATAGCCGAGCTTTTTCAAAATTTCTCTGGTATGTTCCCCTAGTGCCGGTGCCCCCATTGTTTGTTTGATGGGGGTTTTGGTAAATTTCACGGGATTACCCATCATTTTGTAAGGGCCGGAAACAGGATTATCGAGGGACCAGATCATGTTTTGAGCCAGGGCATGGGGATCGTCGTAAAGTGTGACGCCATAATTTACATGACCGCAGGGGATGCCCGCATCTTCCAGAAGTTTAATCCATTCGTTCGTTGGTTTTTCGCCCAGGATGTCTTCAATTTTTTTCATGACTTCTTTTTGATAGAAGTAGGTTTCATCACTGCCGTTGCCCAAATCGAGATAGGCGTACTTGTCTTCAACATTCAACACTTCACATAAACGCATGCGTTGCTTGGCCGTCAATGCGGCAATACTCATATAGCCATCCTCGGTCTGATAAATACGGTAATAAGGAAAGACCTGACGATCCGAGGGTCGATGATTGCAATCCGGTACTTCGACATCCCGGGTGGAACCGGGTTGTTCGTTGCGTAGCCGCAGCTTGGCGAATGCATCGATAATCTGGGTATGCCGCATGTTGTTAGCGTGGGCCGTTTTGAGTATCTCGCGCATTTCTTCGTGCATCTCTTTATCCAATCTGTCGATCTCGATGAACCCGGTCGCCAGAAGGGCCATGCCCGTATTGAAGAGGCAGGTCTCAATTTTCTGTCCGATGCCGGTCTGTGTCCTGTAATAAAGGGCCGATATGGCGCTCATGGCATTGAGCATGGCGGTGCCGATATCGATAAAGGCGGTTCCACCGGGTCCTCTCGGATTGCCTTCTTCGTCGGCATATCCGCCCATAATACCGGATGCCGCATGGGCAATAATGTCAAAACCCTTACGGAACTGATAGGGTCCGCTTTCACCGAAGGCCGTACTTGACACAAAAATGATCTTATCATTGATTTTAGAAAAGGTTTCATAGTCTATTCCCAGTTTTTTCGCCACGCCGGGGGCGTAATTCTGGATAACAATGTCCGCTTTCTTAACCAGGTCATAGACAATCTTTTTCCCCTCTTCGCTTTTCAGATCGACGCACAACCCTTTCTTCCCGCGGTTCAGGGTCAGAGACATGCGGGTATTGCCTCGGTACCGCTTCAGGTTCCCCATACGCCTTTCTTCCGCTCCTTCCGGGGGTTCGACCTTGATGACTTCCGCTCCCATATCCGCTAAAAACAGACCGGCATAGGGACCGGCGATCCAGTGGGTGAAATCCAAAACCAAAATTCCGTCAAGTAATGCTGCCATTTAATGATTCTCCTTCTATATAATTAATTTTTTGAAATCGACTTTCTCAAAACATTACCGGATCCTCGGCATATAAAAAAGGAAATCCCGACACAGCAGGATTATAAAAAACTTCTATTAATTTTATGAGTTTATTTTACGATTTGATATTTCCATATCAAAATATTTAGCAACATACAAGTTTTAATCGGCTGTTTTAAAAGATTTGCTGACAAGCCTTAAGACATTACTCGGTTGACATGGGCGAAGGGATTCGCTATGAGTAAACAGTCCTTTTCCTTTTTTAGTGATGATTGAGAGAACAGGCAAACTGAATCAGGATGAGATTGTGTGCAAAATTTTAATTATTTACCATTCCCAAACGGGAAATACGGAGCGGATGGCCCGGGCCGTGGCGGAGGGGGCTCGTGCCATTGAACAGACGGAGGTCGTCTTGAAAAGGGCGGGGGAGACAACCCTTGAGGATTTGTTAAACGCCGACGGGTTGGCCTTCGGGACGCCGGAGAATTTCGGATACATGTCCGGTATGATGAAGGATTTTTTTGACCGGACATATAATGCGGCCCAGGACAAAGTCTTCCGCAAACCTTATGTGGTTTTTATCAGCGCAGGCAATGACGGAACGGGAGCCCTTTCATCCATCGAGCGGATCGCCTTGGGCTACAAGTTTAAAAAAGTTTATGATCCCGTCATTTCCAAGGGGAAACTGACCGAAGACAGCCTCGAAAAATGCCGGGAACTGGGCGGTGTTCTGGCCGGGGGCTGTGAAGCCGGAATTTATTAATGCCCTATCGGATAACATCAAAATAAATCAAATAGATATTGCCATACCCCGTCATAATATTCTCCTTTTATCTGTCCCTGAGTTGTGGTAGAGATCAGTTCATTTCGGCATTTGTTTGCCGGTAAAGATGCGTATTATGAACTTTAATAAACGTAAGGTTGATTTAAAAAATTGGGGAGCCATATCGGCGGCGGACTGGAAAAATTGGGAATGGCAAGCCAAAAACAGAATCCGGACCCTGCCGAAGCTGGCCGGTTATTTCGGCCTGTCTTCAGAAACCGTTCAACCGCTGAAGACCGTGGCCGGGGTGTATCATTTTTCCATGACGCCCTATTATCTTTCTTTGATAAATAAAGAGGATGAAAGCGACCCCATCCGGAGGCAGTGTTTCCCGGACATCAAGGAAGTGCAATTTACCATTGACGGTGTGCCGGATCCTCTGGAGGAAGAAGCCTGCATGCCGGTTCCCGGTTTGGTACATCGCTATGCTGATCGCTGCCTGGCGATAGCGACGAACCGCTGCGTCACCTATTGCCGTCATTGTAACCGCAAGCGAATGTGGGGAAAAAATCTGCCAACCCGTCAAAAGGATTACCTTAAGCGGATGGTCGATTATGTGGCCTCCTCACCGGTTATCCGTGAGGTGATCGTTTCGGGGGGCGATCCCCTGACCCTGAATGAAAGTCTGCTGGACTGGTTTTTGGGATCTTTAAGATCAATTCGCCATGTGGATGTCCTGCGCATCGGCAGTCGAATGCCGGTGGTCATGCCCATGAGAATCACGCACGATCTATGCCGCATGTTGAGAAGTAATCGTCCCCTGTGGTTCAATACGCAGTTCAATCATCCGCGCGAGCTGACGATGGAGTCGGCGAGGGCCTGTGACATGCTGCTGGAAGCGGGTATTCCCGTTTCCAATCAGTCGGTGCTTTTGAAGGGGGTCAACGATGACTATGAAGTGATGCGGGATCTTGTTTACGGGCTCCAGCGCCTATCCGTCAGGCCGTATTATCTTTTTCAATGCGATCCGGTGGCCGGGACGGATCACTTTCGCTGCGATATTTTGAAAGGGATGGCGATCATTGAAAAACTATGGTTAAATGTGTCGGGATTGTGCCTCCCCAGATACGTGATCGATTCGCCGGGGCGGGGCGGGAAAATCCCTATTCAACCGTTTTCGCTTTTAGCCGACCGTTCGCAGGCCCATTGACGGCAATGGGATTGTGAAAAGCAATCCCTTGAAAATTTCCACGCCCGCGGGATTCCGCGAGGCGTGAATTCTTATGTAAAGGTGATAAGAATTAGCCTTCAGACCCGTTATACCGGTCACTCATTTTACATTTTTAAGGGGGGTCTCCTCGTTGCATATTTAAGATCAAAAAAAGGAGCATGATTTTTATGTATACTGCCAGCGATCTCAGAAAGGGTTTAAGGATCAAAATCGATGGTGATCCGTATATTGTTACGGAGTTCAACTTTGTCAAGCCGGGCAAGGGTCAGGCCTTATATCGTTGCAAGCTGAAGAACATGATGACGGGGAGCCAGTTTGAACGAACGTTTCGTTCCGTTGACGCCTTTGACCCGGCCGATCTTGAAGAGAAAAAAATGCAGTACCTCTATAAGGAAGAGGACAAGTACTGCTTCATGGACAATAATACCTACGAGCAGGTTTATCTGACGGAAGAGCAGATCGGCGATGCCAAAAATTTCCTCCTCGACAACCTGGAAGTGGAAATCCTGCTGTTTGAAAACAAGCCGTTGGACATCAGCCTTCCCAATTTTGTCGATATCATTGTTGCCGAAGCGGAACCGTGGGCCAAGGGGGACACCGTGTCGGGCAATACCAAACCGGTCGTTCTGCAGACGGGCTATCAGATCCAGGTGCCGCCCTTCATCGAAGCGGGGGAGAAGATCAGGGTGGATACCCGGAGCGGCGAATATCTGACGAGGGTCAAATAAAGTCGAGGCTCAAGGAACAAGGTACAAGGAACAAAGAATAAAGGACCGGGGCCAAGAAGTAAGGCCCGAGGGGCCGGGAGCAAGGTGCAAAGCAAAAAGGGCATGGCAGAGAAAAACTGGACGCTGGTAAAAAAACGGGACGACTTGTGGCTCCGTGCCCGGATGATCCAGGCAATGCGGGAATTCTTCGTCGGCCGGGACTATCTGGAGATTGAAACCCCGGAGCGAATCCCGGCGCCGGCCCCGGAGGACCACATCGATGCCTTTTCCTGCGGGAGTTGGTTTTTGCAAACCTCACCGGAACTTTGCATGAAAAGACTTCTGGCGGCGGGGTATGAAAAGATCTTCCAGATCTGTAAATGCTGGCGAGAAGGCGAAAGAGGGGATTATCATCTTCCTGAATATACCCTGCTGGAATGGTATCGCCGGGATGCCGACTATCAGGACCTGATGATCGAATGCGAGGGGCTTATCCGTTATGTGGCCGGGGCTAGCGGCCGGCAAGGGTTTCTGGACTATCAGTCGGACCGTATTGATCTGAGCTTACCGTGGGAAAGACTTTCCGTTGGAGAGGCTTTTGAGCGCTATGCGCCGCTGTCCGTTGAGGAGGCCCTTGATCAAGGCTGTTTCGATGAGGTGATCGCCTGCCGAGTCGGGCCGAATCTGGGCCGGAGGTGCCCGACATTTCTTTATGATTATCCCGTTTCTTTGGGGGCCCTGGCACGGGCCAGGAAAGATAATCCCGGTTTGGCGGAGCGTTTTGAATTATACATGGCCGGTATCGAACTGGCGAATGCCTTTTCAGAGCTCAACGATGCACAGGAACAGCGGCGACGGTTTGAAAAAAGCCGCGCGTATCGCCGCTCGGCGGGTAAAACGGATTATCCCGTGCCGGAGCCGTTTCTGAAAACCCTTGATTCCATGCCCGATTCAGCCGGGATTGCCCTGGGTGTGGACCGGCTGGTCATGATCCTTGGCGATAGGAAGAAAATAGATCATGTGGTGGCCTTTACCCCTGAGGATTTATGAAGCTGATTATGTTCGATTACGACGGTGTTCTGATCGATTCTCTTGCCGTGACATCCCGTATCTATAAAGATATTTCCGATGCCTTCCAACTGGGTTTTCCCGAGGATCTTGAATTTTATCAGGACCTTTTTGAACTCGACTGGCGTGCAACGATGAAGAAAATCAATCTCGGCGAGGAGCACTGGTCGAAAACGGAAGAAATATATGTCGAGGGGCTCAGGAAGCACAAGGGCAGGGTGAAACCTTATGACGGTATCCCCACGGTATTGGAAGCGCTGGCCGAACATCATGTCCTCGCCATCGTGACAAACAATCTCCGGGCCGAAGTGGATTATACGCTGGGTCAATACGATTTGCATAAGTATTTCCAGGCGTCCTTCACGAGTGAAGACGGCGAACTCAAGCCGAGCCCGGATATGATCCATAAATGTTTGGCCCGGTTCGATGTTAAACCGGAGAACGCCGCGTTTATCGGTGATATGGACGGTGATATCGTTAGTGCCAGAGCGGCAAATATCGGTAAGATTATTGCCGTTTCGTACGGTTACCACCTCACACCCCGGCTTCAGGATGCCGATTTGATTCTGGATACGCCCGAAGAGATTCTCCATGCCTTTTCGGGTTGAGTCTCATATTTTATTCGTACCCCGGCCGAAGGGTGATCGGGGAATAAATGTTGTCGGCGTTAAGGGCCGAAACCGTTTTTAAATGACATATTGACAAGGTGGGTTTTTTTAATTACAGGGTAGATTCGTAATAAATTGAACGGACTCTAAGGAGAAAAAAATTGAATAATTCCTCGACTATTGCCACCATGGATATGGGGGGCCATTTTCAGGGCAGCATACTGGATATGGTTCTAAGCGCCGGTATCATTGTGCAGTTTGTTCTTTTGCTGCTTCTACTTTTTTCCGTCGTTTCCTGGGCGATTATTTTTATGAAATACCGGGTCATCAAAAAGGTACAGTCGGAAAACGACACTTTTTTAGATGCTTATATGAAAAGCAACAAATTGTCCGACGTTTTGCCGGAATCGAGAAAATATAAATTTTCAACCATTGCCGAAGTGTTTCAAAGCGGATATCAGGAACTGGTAAAAATAACGAAAACCATCGGCGCGTCTTCGACAAGAGAGACCAAGGAACAGGCCTTGTTGTCCATGGAGATGAGAGGCATCGATAATGTGGAGAGGGCGTTGAACCGGGCTTGTAGCGCCGAGGCCACAAAGCTGGAAAGCGCCCTCGGTTTTCTGGCGACTACCGGCAGTGCTTCCCCGTTTATCGGCTTGTTCGGGACGGTGTGGGGGATTATGGAGACGTTTAAGAGCATCGGCGCCAGAGGATCGGCAACACTGGCGGTCGTCGCGCCGGGAATTTCCGAAGCCCTCATCGCTACGGCGGCGGGTTTGGCCGCAGCCATACCGGCGGTTATTTTTTATAATTATTACATGAACCGCATTAAGGTCCTGAATCAGGACATGGACAATTTTGCGTCGGAACTTTTGAATATTATAGAAAGATATTATGTGCAAAGGTAACGATTTCCTAAAAAAGCCGGATGCGGTGCGAGGGTCATTCGTGCCGTTGTCTATGAGTTTACAAGAGAATAAAATGCCATGAGATACTCCGGAAGACGTCAGAAAAACGATAATAGGCTGCTGTCCGAAATCAATGTGACACCCCTTGTGGATGTTATGCTGGTGTTGTTGATCATTTTTATGGTGACGGCACCCATGCTACAGATGGGAATAGATGTTAACCTGCCGAGAGTAAAATCCAAAAGCATTGATGTGGCGGAGGAAAAAATCGTCCTGACCATCAGCAAAAACCGGGAGATATTTATCAATAAATACAAAACCTCCATCACGGAGATCGGTGAAAAATTGAAGAGTATTTTTTCCGGCAGAATTGATCGGGAAATATTTATGCGTGCCGACAAGAACGTTCCTTATGGGTTTGTGGTTGAGGTGATGTCCGAGGTCAGAAAGGCAGGCGTTGACAAGCTCGGCATGATTACTGAACCGCCAGAGGAATCAAGGTGATGCTGCACGGCATATCAAAGCCAGACCATGGCGAAGGCGTCAATCTCAACAAGATGATTTTTGTCTCCTGCCTGATGCATTTTATCGCCCTTACGGTTTTAATCCTTGCACCTTCCGTCCCTTCCCCCAGATGGACTTTTGGTCCCGTCTATTCCGTTCAGCTGGTCAGCATGTCGGAAGCTCTTTTGAATAAGGGTGTGCGATCGTCCACATTATCCCGGGAATTCATGGAAATGGACAGGGGGAGGCATTCGGTTGTGGTTAAAAAAAATGCCGAGGCCGTTGAGCCCGTACCCGTCAAACGCATTGAAACACATAAGCAACAGGATCGGGAAAGCATAATCAATAAGGCCTTGGAAAATTTGAGGAAAAAAAGTCAGGAGCCCCCTCCGCTCGACGTCAAGCGTGCGGTGGGAGCCATAGCGAAAGACGAGGCTGCGACACCCCGGAATACAAAATCCGGTGCCGCCGACCGGGCCGTTGATATGTATTATGCGGAAATATGGTCACGGATTAAGAGTCAGTGGGTTTTTCCCCAGAGCATCTCGCCGAAGGATGATTTGCATGCGATCGTTGATGTGAAGGTCTTGAGCAGTGGGACGGTGACGGAACTCCGTTTTGAAGAACGTTCCGGTAATCGATATTTTGATGATTCGGTCCTCAAGGCGATCCGGAAAGCCAGCCCCTTTCCGCCTTTTCCGTCTGAATTTGGGGAACGAAGCATCGAGTTGGGCATACGCTTTTATGCCAGTGATTTAAAATAAAAAAAGAAAGATTTTGAAATGATTTGTCGTTTTTATAGACTATTATGTTTCACGGCCTTGATGGTTTTTATATTATCCAATGGACTTGATGCCTATGGTAAGGTTTATATCGATATTAATTCACCGGCTTTTCAAAAGTTTCCCATTGCCGTAACGGATTTTCAAAATCTGGACGGACAAACGGGCGATGAGGAGTTGACAACCTGGTTTTCCGATACCCTTTCCCGTCTGCTCAAAATCACCGGTTTTTTTAATATTATCTCTCCAAAAGCCTTCCTGGAACCTCCGGCAAAGAGTGCCCAATTACCTGAAAGAATTAATTTTTCCGACTGGTCGGTCATCGGTGCCGAGTATCTTGTCAAAGGTGGATATCAATATCATTCCGAAAACCTTGTTGCGGAATTCCGCCTTTATGATGTGGTCAAAGGCCGGCTTCTCATAGGGAAACGGTATACGGGTGCTAATCAAGACAGAAAGGAAATGGCCAAAAGATTTGCTGATGAAGTGATTAGCGCCCTGACGGGGGAGCGGGGCGTTTTTGATACGAGGATCGCATTTGTCACAAAAAAAGGCGCAGAGGCGGATCTTTATGTGACCGATTTCGAAGGTTCCTTTGTGACGAAAATAACAAATCACAAGGCCTTCATGATAGCGCCCCGCTGGTCACCCGACGGACGGTATTTGTCTTTTACGTCTTACAGAAGCGGGAACCCGGATCTTTATGTCGCTGATTTGATTAAAAACAAAATTCATCGGATGGCCCATTTCGAAGGTATCAATTTGTCCGGATGCTGGTCGCCGGATGGCAAGAAGCTTCTCATGACGTTGAGTAAAGATAAAAATGAAGAAATCTATGTCATGGAGATGGAAACAGGGAAACTGGAAAGATTAACAAATAATTACGCAATTGATGTATCACCGACCTGGTCGCCCGACGGCGAAAAAATCGCTTTTGTTTCGAATCGTTCCGGCTCGCCACAAATTTATATTATGGACGGGGATGGTTCAAACGTCGTCAGAATCAGTTATGAAGGGGGCTATAACACATCTCCCGCCTGGTCGCCGAAGGAAAACAGGATTGCCTATGAGAGCAGAAAAAACAGCCATTTCCAGATACATACCGTGAAGGAGGACGGGACAGACCCTGTCCAGATTACCTTTGAGGCAGGGGATTGCGAAACACCGTCCTGGTCGCCGGATGGCAGATATCTGGTTTACAGTCTGCATAGCAACAACAGACAGATGATTTGTGTCATCAACGCCAACGGTACAAACAGGAGAATTGTTCACGAAGGATCGGATGCCTATCTATGCCCCTCATGGTCAAACCGAATGCAATAATCTGAATAACAGACCATAAAAAATCGAAATTCCCTCATCAATGTCATTGACAATTGTTCAGGATGTGGATACTTAAATTGATCTCTTGGAGACCCATTTGATGGAACTCATGGAAGCACGATCTATTCAGCAACATGACCGGTGACGCAGCTTGACAAGAAAGTTCGGGCAATGCTGATGTCGGGGCATGATTTATATAAGGAGGTACGTTTTCATGTTTAAAGGAGCGTTGGACGGCGTCAAAGTTGTCGAATATGCCGCAATGGTTTCAGGTCCCTATTGCGGCAAATTGTTCGCCGACTTCGGCGCTGATGTGATTAAGGTCGAGCCACCGGCGGGCGATCCTTCCCGTCACTGTGGTCCTTTCCCGGACGAGGAAAAGGACCCGGAAAAAAGTGCACTTTTTCTCTATAATAACACGAGCAAGCGTGGCATTACCCTGGACATAACGAAAGATGAAGGTCTCGAGGCTTTCAAGAAGCTTCTCCGATGGACGGATATATTCATCGACAACCATCCCGGCGATTATTTTGAGATGCTGGGATTGGACTGGGAAAGCCTCCAGAAATTGAATCCCGGACTTATTTACGTCTCGATTACCCCTTACGGACGGACGGGACCAAGGGCCCATGTCAAGGGAGATGAATTGACTTTGATCCATGCGGGCGGCGAAGGCAATTTGATGCCTGTCCGGTCGTATGATTTGTCCTTTTCCCCGGTCAAATTCGGTGGCTATCAGGTCGGTTATCATGGTGGAGTGGCCGCCGCCCTGACGGCGATGGCCCTGGTGCTGGGCAAAAAGAGGACGGGTCGGGGGCATATGGTCGATATCGCCCTTCAGGAGGTCATCGTGACGCTGCTTGCTCCTATTCTGCATGGGATGAAATATAATGATAACAGCTGGTGCCGCGTCCCCGACCGGCCTCCGGCCATGGGCAGAATGGAAACCAGCGATGGGTACATTATTTTAGGGGCCGCGGACGATCATCATTTCCGGGCTCTGCGTGAACTGATCGGCAAACCGGATTGGCTGGCAAGCGATATGTGGGACGATATGGTCTGGCGCGCCAATCATATGATGGATATCGCACCGAAGATGGAGGACTGGATGCGCCAGCAGAAAAAACAGGACATCTATCACAAGATTGCCAAAGTCGGCATTCCTGTGGGGCCCGTCAATACAGCCGAAGACGTCATGAACTATGAACAGTATCAGGCCAGGGGGTACTTTGTTGAAGTGGACCATCCTGTAGCGGGTAAATACCCGTATGCCGGCTGGCCTTACAAAATGTCGGCGTCCAAGCCGCAGGTCAGCAGGCCGGCGCCTCTTTTGGGCCAGCATAACGAGGAAGTTTTCTGCCGGGTTCTCGGTTATTCATCGGACGAATTCAAGCGCCTTAAAAACGCTCAAGTGATATAGAGGGAGGATTAATTCATGAGTCAGACACTTCCACTGGAAGGAATACGTGTTCTCGAGTTTTGCTGGGTCTGGGCGGGACCTTATGCCACCATGGTGCTGGCCAATCTCGGGGCTGAAGTGATAAAAGTTGAGGGGCACAGGCGAACCGACCTGATGCGTCGATCCGTTATCTGGCCCCGATATGAACCGGTGCCGACCATGCTGCCCCCAAATCAGGGGATAGCGTTCAATACCCTCAACAGGGACAAAAAGTGCGTTACCCTGGATTTGAGCAATCCGGAAGGGATCGCTTTGGCAAAAAAATTGGCCGCCGTCAGCGACATCGTCATCGACAACATGCGTCCCGACGCCATGATCAAGATGGGAATGGGCTACGAGGATTTACGCAAAATCAAAGAAGACATCATTGTCATTTCGTCATCGGGCCGTGGCCATACGGGGCCGGAAACGAACTATCTCGGTTTTGCCACCATTCACCAGAGTATCGGCGGGTTGACCTATTTATCGGGGCATCCTGACGATCATCCCACCCACGGGACGGGCGGGGACGCCGATATCCTGAACGCCATGACGACGGCCTTTGCGGCCCTGGCCGCCATCCACCACCGCATCAATACCGGGGAGGGGCAGTTCATCGATTACGGCCAGTGCGAAGGCTGCACCTCCGTCATCGGCGAGCAGCTTCTGGGTTATTTGATGACGTCCAAAATTCCCGAACGCATGGGGAACAGACACCCCGAATATGCGCCCTATAATTTATACCAGTGTTGGGGGGTGGACCGGTGGCTGGCCCTCGAAGTGCATACGGACGAGGAGTTTGCGGCACTGGTGCAAGTGATGGAGAAGCCCGAGTTGGCGAAAGATCCGCGTTTTGTCGATATGGTTTCCCGGAAAAAGAACGAAAACGAACTGGATGCGATTATCGGCGAATGGACGCGGCAGCGGGACCGGGACTGGATGGTTGGGGAATTGTGCAAGGCCGGTGTTGCCGCCGCGCCGTCCCGGGACGGCAAGGATATTTATGCCGACCGGCATCTGCAGGCGAGGGAATTTTTTGCCAAAATCGATCATCCCGAACTGGGTGAATTGCGAATGGTCAGACCCCCCTGGAAGATCAGCGATCTGGAGCTTCCCTCGGGACATGCCCCCCTGCTGGGTGAACACAATCAATACGTCCTGCAGGGAATTTTGGGCCTCAGCGATGAGGAAATGGCCGATCTTCGGAAAAAAGACATTATCATGTAGGCGATAAATCCAATGCATGAGATGGCTCTTGTCCAAAATATTATTGATATTGTCCTGCAGGAGATGGATAAATACGAGGTTGAGAAACTTCAGGCCATCAACCTGGCCGTCGGCCGCATGTCTGCCGCCGTCCCCGAACAGCTGCAGATGTGCTTTGAGATATTGACGACGGATCATAAACTTACCGGCACCAAACTGAATATCAGGATGGTGCCGGTAACCTATAAGTGCTGGGAATGTGAAAAGGAATTTACATCCGCAGGGATAACGTTTACCTGCCCCTTTTGTGAAAGTCCGAACCCTGAGATCATCTTCGGTCGTGAACTGAAAATTGAATCCATCGAAGTTGTGGATTAAGCAAAAAAAGCGTTGCTAAAATTGTTTAAAGACGGATATATCAATTTATGCGATGTGCCGGGAATTGATTTTAAGGAGGAAAATTTGAAAATACCGGTTGTACGGAATATTTTAGAAGTCAATGACAGAATTGCGGATCAGAATCGGGCGATATTCGAGTCCAGCAACCTGTTTGTCATCAATCTGATGTCCAGCCCGGGGGCGGGAAAGACCAGTCTCCTTGAAAAAACCATTGAAAAATTGAAAGACCGCCTTTCCATCGGTGTGATCGAGGGCGACATCCAATGCAGCTTTGACGCGGAACGCATCGCGAAGGCCGGGGTCGCCGTCACGCAGATCAATACCGACGGGGCTTGTCATCTGGACGGCAATATGATCCGTGAGGCCATGAATCAATTTGATCTTTCCGCTTTGGATCTTTTAATCGTAGAAAATGTCGGCAATCTGGTTTGTCCCGCTGAATTCAAAGTCGGGGAGAATGTCAAAGCCATGATATTATCGGTCACGGAAGGCGATGACAAACCGTTAAAATATCCTCTCATGTTTCAGGAGAGCAGCGCCCTGGTGATCAACAAGATTGATCTTCTGCCCTATGTCGACGCCAAAATCGAAACGATCAGAGATAACGTTGCAAAACTGAACAAGGATATGGCCATCTTTGAAGTTTCCTGCAAAACGGGGGAAGGCATTGACGAGTGGATCGCGTGGCTGGAAAAACAGGTCGATCAAGCGAAGAAATAATACGACAAACATCATGGATTCCAGATGCTGAAAAGGGATATCTCGGTGTGCCTGAAGATCCTGTTTTGAACGCGTTTTAACATACTATGATTAATTGGTATTGAACGAACATTAACGAAGGGGCTGTTTTTAAATGATTCGTCTGCTGAATAAGCTGTTATTTAATCCTCGTTGTCAGGATTAATTTTTTCCATTAAAGCAAATCAGCTTAACATATCATTTTAAAGCGTCGAAATTTATTTGGCGCCGGTTTTGCGCGGAGGTCTTTGGCGCAATAATCGTCAGTCTTCGGCCTTTTCCATTTAATCACATGTTCAGTTTCCAGTTAAATTTATTTGATGCTGTTTGGGATGAATCCCGTTTTATGTTGGATAGGAAAATATTTGGCAGCTCCGAATGCCGGATTTATGGAAGACGGGGAAGTTAAAATAAGTTTCGCATCTTTTGGAAAGGTTAAATCATATTTGTCATGGCCGGTATCGTAAAAACACCTAAAATATTTTTCGGCTGGTGGACTGTTCTTGCCAGCGGCCTTTTGTCCCTCTGGGGATTTGGTTATTATGCGTACGGGATTTCGGCGCTGTTTCTTCCCATTTCTACGGAACTGGGATTTAACCGGGCTCTGACATCCGTCGCCGCCAGTATCGGCAGGTTCGAAGGGGGATTTGAAGCGCCCCTTGCCGGTTGGATTGCCGATCGCTTTGGACCCAAATGGATTGTTTTCGGCGGCATCTTGGTTGCAAGTGTCAGCCTGGTTTTAATGTATTATATCCATGCCCTCTGGTCTTTTTACGTTGTTTGGGGGTTGATGTTCGGAACAGGCCTAAACACAGCGCTGGCCGTTCCCCTGGATACGGCCATATCCAACTGGTTCGTGAAGAAGCGAGGCGTCGCCCTGAGCATCAAATGGGTGTTCTCCGGTCTTTCCGGTGTGCTCATTCTGCCCTTGGTCGCGTGGCTGATTACGGTTGTAGGCTGGCGTATGACATGCGTCATTGGTGGCCTGGTGCTGGGCATTGCGGGATTACCTATGGTGTTGTCCTGGATCAAGTCCCACCGGCCGGAGGTCTACGGAATGCTTCCGGACGGGGCCGAAATGACGGAGGACGATCCAGGTCAGGATCAGGACCTAGTCATCCATAAAGGGGTGAGATATGCGGCCGAGGTTAAGGAGGTGGAATTCACGCTGAGACAGGCCATGAAGACGCCGGCTTACTGGCTGCTCATCCTGGTCATGGCTGTTTACGGTTTGGTCGCGCCCGCCATTAACATCCATTGCATACCGTTTCTGATGGATCGGGGCATCAGTACGGTCATGGCGGCCACCATGATGGCTATCATGATCGGGGCCAGCATTCCGTCAAGATATATCGGCGGCGTGGTCGCCGACCGTCTGGATATTAAGCAGTTGCGGTACGCGATGGCCGCGGCTTATTTCTTACAAGCCATTGCACTGATTATTTTTCTTTTGTATCAAACCGTTTTCACGATTTATGTCTGGTTCATTCTTTACGGTATCGGTATGGGGGCCGGCATCACATTCAATCCGGCCATAACGGCTCGATACTTTGGCCGCAAGGCCTTCGGGTCCATCCGGGGGACGTCGATGTTCTTTTTGACCCCTGTCGGTGTCGCGGCTCCCATCTATGCCGGATGGGTCTATGATACAACGGGCCAGTATATTTCCGCTTTCATGCTGTTTGCCGTCCTGCTGACTGTTTCGGCGGCCATTCTGCCTTTTGTCAAACCGCCGAAACCACCGGCAGTCATCACGGATATCCACCAGATTGCTTGAAATAACCTCGTCCTGCCGAGACAGGGAGCGCAATCGCCTTCCCTTAGCTTATCGTGACTTGCATTGACGGACCCGACCATGAAGGGAAAAATAACTTATTGAATATACGATGTAATATTTTTTTAAAGATATTTTTTTATTGACCTTTATTGCAATAATATGATTAAAGAAGCAAAATATTTAAGAAATGTATCCTATGAGTTTATTTAGCCGATAACGCATCTAATGGGAAAGGAGAGGTTCGATGAAAAGAAAATCCATAATGATTTTAATGGTTGTTTTTGTTTTGGGGTTGGCGTTTGGTTCGATAACGGGTTGCGCTAAAAAATCGACCATTAGAGAAGCGGCGGTAAGTGAAGAAAAAGAAGCTGCTGTTCAAGAACAGGCAGCCCCTGAAGCTCAACCGAAGGCTGTCGTTCCTGCCGAAGAAAAAGCAGCTCCGCCGGTTGTTGCCAAAGAAGAGACCGCCCGAGAGCAGGCTGCCGAAGAAACGGCTCCACCGAGGCATTTTTTTGAAAAAATTTACTTCGATTTTGATAAGTATGATCTAAAGTCGGAAAGCCGGGTTGTCCTGGAAGAAGTTGCAAATTTCCTGAACAATAATTCGAAATATATTCTGCGGATTGAAGGGCACTGTGACGAGCGTGGAACCGCTGAATACAATTTGGCTCTTGGTCAGAGACGGGCGGATGAAGCCAAAAATTATCTGGTAAAATTAGGTATTGATGAAGAGAGAATTTCAACATTGAGCTATGGCGAAGAACTTCCAGCGGATCCGGGACATAATGAGGAAGCCTGGGCGAAAAACAGGCGCGATAACTTCGTTCCCATCCTGACAAAGTAAGTCTTTAAGCATGAAGGAGGTTTTGATTATTGAAAAACGCATTGATTAGGCCTCTTTTTGCATGGCTCATATTTGTGGGAATGGTTTTAGGTTGTGCATCAACGCAGGACTTGAATAGACTTAATCGCGATCTTGATCAAAAAATCCTGCTTGCCAATGAAAAAATTATAAACGTGGAACAAAGTTTAATGGCGGTCAAGGAAGGGCAGGAGCGTTCCTTGGCGGATTTGTTGGCCGATAAAAAGGGGAATAAGGAAAACGTCACGGCATTACAAAAGCAACAGGCCGATATTGGTGCCGATATTACCAGCATTACACGACAGATCCAGCAGCTCAGAGGGCAGATAGAAGAGCTCCGTAAAGACCTTTCGACGTTTGCCGCGAGAACGAATCAAGGGATTGAGGAAAACGGGAAAAAAATTGGCGCTGTTTCTTTTAAATTGAATTTTATTGAGAATTTTCTTGATATCGGCAAATCGAGTGCCCCGGCGAATAAATCCGAAAAAAAAATTGATCAAAATGGGGAATCGAAAGAAACGGTAAAGGAGAAGACCGACAAAGAATCGCTTTATGCGGATGCTCATGAAGCTTTCAAAGAAGGAAGGTACGATAAAGCCAGAACGGACTTTCAAACATTCCTAAAACAATTTCCCAATGCGGAACTTTCAGATGATGCCCAATTCTGGATAGGTGAAAGTTATTATTTTGAAAGAAAATATGAACTGGCCATTCTGGAGTATGAAAAAGTTGTAAAGAGTTATCCTGATGGCGACAAGGTATCGTTTGCGTTAATGAAGCAGGGTCTTTCCTTTTTAAACCTCGATGATAAGGCCAGCGCAAAGCTTATTCTTCAGCAGGTGATCAAAGATTATCCCAATACAAATCAGGCCAGAATCGCGCGGGAGAAGCTTTTGGACATTAAATAAGACGGCCGCTATTCACTTGTCCTGAATAGCGAAGCGTACCATATCGACGAAAAATCCCCGGAAGCCAATGACCGGGGATTTTTTTATGGGACATCCGAATGGCTGCGATCAATCCAGGTAAGTCGGCCAAACACCGGGTGGAATCGCCAAATCAAAGATTTTATCGTCCTGTTCGATTGAAAATTGAATATCGGTATAGCGAATCGTTATTTGGGCTTGATGCTGCTCCAGAACGATTAGAATGGTTTGGGGAACCGCCGTTTCCACCTCGCTGAAATTTCCGTAACTGAAAGTGTATAGAGGATTTTCATAGGCGTCAAACTGGACAATTTTTACAATACGATGATTAAGGGAATCGAACCAGAGGGTACTCATTTTATTTTTGCCGTCCAAGACGTTAATCTGCAATATATCTCCCACCTTTGATTCCGGGTATAGCTGCATCTCTTTTTCCAGGGCCGGTATGGCACCCATTAAAAGGGCCGCCAAACCTTTCACCGGCAGCTTTAAAGGGAAAAATGTCTTAAAGTTTTCAGGGGATGGTTTTCCGATATAAAATGTTCCCTCTTTTGGTAAAAAGACCTTCATTTTATTTTCGTCCAGCGTAAGAAAAAAATCCGGTGTTCCTATGAATGGGATCGATTCGATCCTGAGACTTTGCGGTTTTTTTAAAACCAAGGCCATCCGCATGGTATATCTTCTTCCTGAGGCGCTCACATTGACGTTTGCCGAGGCTTGCATCCGGTTCGGGTAGAGGCTTTCGCTTCGGATTTCATCAAGGATGAATTTTATTTCCGCATCCATCGGTTTCGGTAAGGGTTTTTGATAAGCGGCGCAGGCGGATATGAACAGCGAAATGATCAAAAGCAGCAGGGGAATCTTCTTTGCCCTGTCCTGTTCGTGAATATGGTTCATCGTCAGTGTCATTTTGTTCTTGTCCGGGGAGACGCAGGCGGTAACCTGCAACGGTTGTTCTTATTTTTTATGGGTGTTTTTTATGATTTCTTCAATTTTTTTCTGAAGCTGTTCGTTTTTGGGACTCGATTTCAGGGCGTGTTCATAATGTTGCAATGCTTCTTGCAGTTGTCCGGTTTTCAGGTAGGCATCTCCCAGGTGTTCAGCGACGGTCGGATCATTCGGCATGGCATCAAAGGCTTCCTTTAAATATTTGATGGCTTCGATAAATTTGTTTTTTCGAAAGTAAACCCATCCCAGGCTGTCGAGCATGTAGGCATTGCCGGGTTTCAGCTCCAATGCCTGTTTGATCATTTTTTCCGCTTGATCCAGATGGATTCCCCGGTCGGCATAGGTATAGCCGATGAAATTCAGGGCATCGGCATTTTGCGGATCCGCATGGAGGACCTTCTGCATTTCTTCAATACTTTCGTTCAGCCTTCCCGTTTTTTCGTAAAGAACGCCCAGACTATAATGAAGATCGGCTTTTTGATCCGGTACGGCGATAATACCCTTTTTCAATATCGCTTCGGCCTCCATGATGCGTTTATTCTCTTCATAAAGAGACGCCAAGAGCAAATAGAGAGAGGCGGCGTCGTCTTTTTTCCGGAGGGCTTTTTCCGCCATCTCAATGGCTGCCGAGAGCTTATTCTGTTTTTTCAAAATGATGCTCGTTTGTACAAGGCTCTCGGTATAAAATTCGGAGTCCGGCGGGATATTTCCGAATGCTTGCAGCGCTTTGTCATGAGCGTTGCTTTCTGCGCAGGCAAGACCTAATAGATAGCCGATCTTAGGCTCCAGCGGGAATTCATCACGGAGAGACGAGAAGACGGGAACGGCTTTCTCTTTTTGCTGCTCCCATTCCAGGTAGAGAAGGCCCAGGGATATTCTGACCCCCTTATTTTTCTCATCGGAATGGAGAATATCCATGAACTCGTTTTCCGCTTCCTGATATTGTTTTTGTCTTACATATAGCTGTGCCAATCTCATCTTCATGTGCGAGCGATCGGGATATCGATCAATAAAATTTTTATACGTTTCGATCGCTTGCTCTTTTTTATGCTGTTTTTCATAAAGAGCCACCAGATTGATCACCGCCGCTTCGTGAAAAGGTTTTAGGGAAAGAATTTTCTTCAACTGTTGTTCCGATTCTTCCAGCCGGTTCATGTCATCCAGGACCTTGGCCAAATAATAATATCCCGTTACCTGTTCAGGCTCCAGACGGATCATTTTCTGAAATGCCGACAGGGCCTTTTCATAGCTTTTGATTTCGGCATAGGCGGCTCCCAGATAGAAATAAGCGGTCGACTTATCCGGTGCCGATGCGGCGGATTTTTCAAAGGATTGAATGGCGTTTTGATGGTCTTTCAAATTCAGATACAAACTACCTAAAAGAAGATATACATCCGCATCTCCGGGGCTATTCGCCAAGTATTGTTGGCATAGGTTTATCGCTTTTTGAACCTTACCCTGTTGGGCATAAACGGATGCCAGCTCTTGGGTCAAATAAGAGGACTGGGGGTCAAAGCGGAAGGCTTTTTCCAATTCCAACTCGGCGTCTTTCAGATCTCCCCGGAGCAGCGACATGATGCCCAGAGAGTAATGGTAAGTGGAGTTTACAGAGTGCGTGTCTCCATCGTCACGTTCGTGTTCTCCTGTGTAAAAAGAACATCCCGCCAGAAAAAAAATAAGGAATGAAACAATGTGTATTTTATAATTACGGTATCTCATAAAGTTCATCATTTCTTTCATTGAGCTGCTTGGATATCATGCGGTTGTTTAATTGTATTAATTTTGTTAATGTAATGATTTCATCACCTTCCTTTCTCATGAGGGGAACAGCTTTTCTCAAAGCCCGAACCGTATCGGGATAAGGATGTCCTATCAAAACGATGTTTTCTCCGTTTCCCATTGGCGGATTATTGAGAATCTCCATTATTTTTTCAAAAATAATCGGATAATGATTGTCGTTATCTATAAATGCCTTTCTTTCGGCAAAGGGGATGTTCATCTTAACGGCCAGTTCTTTTGCCTTGCTTGCGGGGGTTGTTCTGCTGTCCACGAAAAAAAGCCCTCTTTTTTTCAGTTCTTCAAAAACGACGGTCAATTTTTCTCCGTCTTCCATAAATCGGGAGCCCATGTGATTGTTGACACCACATATATGGGGGACCGCTCGCATGTTTTCATCAAGCTGATTCCTGATTTCTTTCGCACTCATATGAACAAAAAGAGCGCCTCTCCCCGGATTCTTGCCGGGGTTATCATAAGGTTCCATGGGCAGATGAAGGAGAATTTCCCGACCGGCTTTATATATCATGTCGGCGGCGTTTTCCGAATGTGTGCAATAGGGAAGAATGGCAAATGTCAATGGGACATCCATATCCAAAAGGGCGGATAAAGGCTTGAGATCTTCACCGATGTCGTCAATAATAATGGCAATCTTCCGTCGTTGGTTCGGCAGTCTCTTCTTGCCGTGCGAGACCGCATGCTGTTTGTTTTTATCAAACGCCTTATGTCTTAACTCCCCGGATATGGCACGTTTTTCTGTTTCCTGGTCCGCGCTGCGTTCCGGCTCTGGTTGATAGTTCCAAAGATAGAAGATGGTTCCGATCGCGATGAGCGTTCCGATAAAAATAAACGCCGCAAAAAATCTTCTGATATATTTCATTCCTTTCCTGTCGGCTATCAAATAGCGCTGCTGCTGTTGGCCGGGGTATTTCTATGGGCTGAACGTTTATCATTTTGAGCGGACGTCACTTTTTTGAAAACTTCCCAGCTTTTCAGAATATCAATGGCACTTTTCAACTGATTATCCGACATCAATTCATCAGATTCGCTTTTGAGAAGATCTTCTGTTTCTTCATCATCTTTCTGGGTTGATTTAATATGGCCCTCGAGGTCTTTTTCTCGAAGAACGCTTCCCGGTGATTCCTCCTCATAGGCGTTTTTAACCTGCCTGATAATAATATCCGGGTTAATGCCCTCAGCCTGTATGGATCTGCCGCTGGGGGTGTAGTATTTTGCCGTTGTCAGTTTCAAGGCGGCACCCTCTTCAAGAGGTATGACCGTTTGTACCGACCCCTTGCCGAATGTTTTTGTGCCCAGGATGATACCCCGGCCATTGTCCTGCAATGCCCCTGAGACTATTTCCGATGCACTGGCGGTTCCCTCATTGACTAAAACGATGATCGGGCATTCGGGTTCATAGCCGTCATCTTTGGCCGAATACTCGCTATGCATGTTTTTTGCTCTGCCCTTGATGGAAACAATTAACCCTGATTTCAAAAAGGCATCGGAGACATCGACGGCCTGCGTCAAAAGGCCGCCCGGATTATCACGCAAATCCAGAACGATGCCCTTGAGGGTTTTAACTTTGGTCTGTATGTCATTAACGGCTTTTCCCAAATCATCGCCGGTTCTTTCCTGAAACGAGGCTACTCGGATGTACCCGATATGGTCATCGTATATTTTGGTTTTGACGCTCTTAATATTAATGATGGCCCGGTTAATGATGAACTCCAGGGGCTTGGCGGCACTTTTGCGCATGATGGTCAGGGTGACCTTTGTATCCTTCGGGCCCCGTAATTTTTTGACCGCTTCCATGATGTTGATGTCTTTTGTCGATTTGCCGTCGATTTTGATGATCTGGTCGCCTGCTTTAATTCCTGCACGGAAGGCCGGCGTGTCTTCAATGGGTGCAACAACCGTCAGAACATCTTTGAGGATCGTGATTTCCGTCCCGATCCCTCCGAAACTGCCTCTGGTGTTCACTTCAAGTTCCTGATACATGTCGGCCGTCATAAACGTGCTGTGAGGATCCAGCGATTTCATCATACCTTCAATGGCGCCCTGGATAAGGGTTTGAGGCTCCACCTGTTCAACATAGTTTTTTTCTACAATATTGAGGATTTCATTGAATACTTTGATTTCTTTATAGATATTTCTATCCAGAGCACTGACATGGTTGTTTTTGTATATGCCGATAAAAATTAACAGTGTTAAAAGGCATATGGCTGATATTATTTTATTATTTCTAAACTGTTTCATCAAACCCTCCCGCAGCTTGCAAAGACCATAAAAAACCATATTTTAGTTCGATAGAATAACACTTTTTAATGTTTAATTTCCATTAATTTTTCGGTCATATTTTAAAGACAATTTTGGATGATGGAAAAGGGAATGATGCCTTCGCGCAGGAGTAAGGGCGGGTTAACCGTCACATCGACGATCGTTGATCCCTTGCCTCCGGGCGTTGGGCCGGCATCGATGACGGCATCGAGACGGTCTCCGAAGCTTTCAATCGCCTCGGTTGCCGAAAGACTTTCCCCTGAGCCGGTCAGGTTGGCACTCGTGGCCGTGATGGGGCGGGCAAGGGCCTTGGCGATCAGGGTGGCTACGGGATGGCTGGATATGCGAAGGCCGATTTTCCCCGTATGCGCCGTCAGTCGAGGCAGAACTTGGGAAGAAGCTCTAAACACCAGCGTGAGGGGTCCCGGCCAGAAACGACCCATGAGCTTGTGACCGGCGGTGGGGACCTCATCAACGATTTTCAGAACATCATCCCTTTGACCGATGATGACGGACAGGGGGGACGTGAAAGATCTGCCTTTGAGTGCATAAATCCTTTCAACCGCTCTTTCGTTTTGGCCGTCACAACCCAGGCCGTAGAAGGTTTCCGTGGGATAGGCAATGACGCCGCCTGTTGTCAGGATGCGTGCAACTTCTTGAATAGGTGCCGTGTCCGGTTTTGCAGGATCAATTTTCAGGACGTAAGGCATCGTTGATCTTTTCTTGTTTTTTTTCCACGCCTGCGGCCAGATTTGCGATATAAACATCCAACGCCTTGGCGAGGTTCTTATCCTGAAGCGCCAGAATTCTGACGGCCAACAAACCGGCATTTTTTGCCCCCGCCTTACCGATGGTCATGGTGGCGACCGGGATGCCGCCCGGCATCTGCAGGGTGGACAACAGGGCGTCCAGTCCGCCGAGGCTGGTGGCGTCGATGGGAACACCGATGACGGGCAGAGGCGTCTGCGCGGCGATGACACCGGCCAGATGGGCCGCCGCCCCCGCCCCCACGATGATGACCTCGATGCCGCGTTTTTGGGCATTTTTTGCAAACGTTGTTGTCCGTTCCGGTGCCCGGTGGGCGGAGGTTAAATAGACCTCATGCGGAACATTAAACGCTTTTAGAATATTGACAGCTTCCATCATAACGGATAGATCCGAATCGCTGCCCATCACCACACTAACCAGAACATCTTTCTTTTTCGCCATGATCAAACCTTTTTAATGCCTGAAATGTCTTAAATCCTGTAGAGATCACAATCATGTCGTGATTATGACAAACCTGGGTCATTTCTTTACCTATGGCGGAGCCGTTTTTCAAGATAATCTGAGATGGCGCTGTCATAGTGTGCCGTTAATTGGAAGGCCTTATAGGCGAGACCATAGTTTGTCGCTTCCAATATCCGGCCCCCCGTTTCTTCCATCTCTTTAAGAATCTTTTCATAATCGTTCGGGTCCGTGACGACGCTGACATACTTGTTGTTTTTGGCCGCCGCCCTCAGCATGGCTGGTCCGCCGATGTCGATGGCTTCGAGGGCCTGTTCCAGGCTGCAGCCTTCTTCGGCCACCGTTTCCTCAAACCGATACAGGTTGATGACAACCATATCAATCAGGCTGATATGATTTTTCCGTATGGCCTTCATGTGTTCTTCATTTTCCCGAACGGCTAAAAGGCCGCCGTGGATCTTGGGATGCAGGGTTTTGAGACGCCCGTTCATCATTTCAGGGAATTCCGTATAATCGGCTACGTCCATTACCGGGACACCGTTCGACCGCAACCGGGCGGCGGTGCCTCCCGTAGAAAGAATCTCGACTTGAAATGCCGCCAATCCCTTTGCAAACTCGACGATTCCCGTCTTGTCCGTCACGCTGATCAGCGCTCGTTTAATGGCATTGAATCTCGTCCTTACGCTCCTCTTATCGTTTGCATATGTTGGATTCTTTGATTGATCAGGGCGTCCGTACCGACGTCGGGGCGGTAATCCACCGGACCCTTGACGGCCGCAACGGCGTTTTGGGCGATTTTTTCAGCTTCCTGAAGCGTATCGGCAATGCCGACGACGCCGATGGCCCGGGATGTCGTCATGTAAAGGCCGTCCGCCCGCTGATCGACGGAGGCGTAGTATAAACGTGCGTCTCCAACATCACCGATCTCAATCTTGGCGGATGTCGACCGGGCGTCGGGATGGTCCGCGGGCAGTCCGTAGCCGGCGGGGACCAGGTATTTGCAGACGGTCGCTTTTTTCTCGAATTCCACATTCAGTTGATCCAGTGTACCGTCAATGACGGCCCGGCAAATATCGCAGAAATCCGTCTTCAGCAGAGGCAGGATGTTCATGGCTTCGGGATCGCCGAAACGGGCGTTGTATTCGATGAGTTTGACGCCGTCTTTGGTGACCATAAATCCGCCGTACATGATGCCTTTATAGTATTTGCCCGTCTCCCGGTGAATCGCCTCCGCCACTTTCTTTGTAATCGTCAGGGCGTCGGCAACATCCCGGCTTTTTAAAAAAGGCAGGAGGTGATCTTCGCAGGAGTAGGAACCCATGCCGCCCGTGTTGGGACCCTTGTCATCCACAAAGCGTCTTTTATGGTCCTGAGCCGGGGGGGTGCCGACAACCGTTTTACCGTCGCAGAGGCACTGAAGCGAAAATTCCTCGCCTTCGAGCTTTTCTTCCACCGCCACGCTGGCATGTCCCTGCAGGATGTCGCGGCAATGGTTCAGGGCTTCCGCTTTGCTCTGAAAGTGGTCGCCTTGGACCATCACCCCTTTTCCGCCCGTGAGGCCGTCGGGTTTGATGACAATGCCTTGTAGCTGATCAAGAAACGGTTCGATTCCGTCCAGGGAGGTGAAGGTTTGGAATATGGGATTCCCGGGGATCCCATATTTTTTCAGGAGGTTTCGGGTGAAGGATTTCGATGTTTCCAGACGGGCCAGGGATTTGGTCGGGCCGACGGCCGGGATAGCCGCATCCGTCAGATAATCAACAATGCCGTTGTTAAGGGGATCTTCCGGTCCGATGACGGCAAAATCGCATTGGTTCGTTTGGGCAAAATTTTTAATCGCTTCGAGATCATTATAACTTCCAATAATAACATCTTCCGAGAGCGACGCGATGCCCGGATTATTTCCTTTCATATAAGAGAAAAGACGGGCCGGCCGGGATTTTCTGATGGCTTCGGCGATGACGTGTTCCCGGGCGCCGTTTCCGATTAACAGGACATTCGACATGGGGATGTGCTCCTTTGAGTGATTTGGCATAAATATCGGAAAAAAGGAACAGAGTCAAATAAATCTAATACCCTTTACAGCCCCTAAGGATTGTGTTAAGAAGACGATCGAAATTATATTGAATTTCGGGTAAGTATGGGGACGCGACCCGGCGATGCCCGTCTACAATCGAGGGGAACCATGAAATTTGATGTAAAGAAGAAATTATTATCCATCATGCGGGGATGGGTGGGAACCATATTAATCGCCCTGTTGATCGCGACGTCCATCAAATCATCCATTGCCGACTGGTATGTCGTTCCGACCGGATCGATGAAACCCAACATTGTGGAAGGGGACCGTATTTTCGCGAACAAATTGGCCTACGACCTGAAGGTACCTTATACCACTTTTCATATCGGCCACTGGAGCGATCCGAAAAGGGGTGATATTATTGTTTTTAACTCGCCCATCGAAAACAAATGCCTTGTCAAACGCGTTATTGGTATTCCCGGGGACCGTATCGAAATGCTTGACAATGTGCTGTACGTCAATGGGGACGCTCTTCGGTACGAACCGCTGACCCAGAAAGAATTTGAGGACCTGCCGTCTTTGCGGGGGTTCGATTATAAATTCTATCTGGAAAAATTGGATAAAAAAAAATATCCCGTCATGTTTATGGTTTATCAAAAGTCAATCCGTTCCTTTAAAATGCTGATCGTTCCGGAGGGAAAGTATTTTATGATGGGTGATAACCGTGATAACAGTGCGGATTCCAGATATTTCGGATTCGTCGACCGAAAGAATGTCTTGGGCAAAGCCTTGGCCATCGTCATTTCCCTGGATTACGAACGGAATTATTTGCCGCGCAAGACCCGTTATTTTAAAAAATTGCCATAGTCGAGGTTAGAGGTTCAAGGAACAAAGTGCAAGTGATTGGTAAATGGTGAAGCGTGACGGGTTTAAGCCATACGATCGGAAGAATTCCATACGATGGGACATTTAAAAATTAACGACTTCTGTGGTTATCGGAAAGGCGCCGGAGTCGTCAGATTTAATGGAGAATAAGGAGTAAATATCATGAAAAGAATGAAAGTCGGGGTGATCGGCGCAACGGGAATGGTCGGTCAGAATTATGTCCGGCTCCTGAAAAATCATCCCTGGTTTGAGGTCAAATATGTTGCCGCGTCGCCGCGGTCGGCCGGTAAAAAATATGAGGAAGCTGTGGCGGGGCGCTGGCTTATGGAAGAGCCCATGCCGGAGGCAGTCCGCGATCTGATTGTCGGAGACGCTAATAAGGTGGACGAAGCGAAGAAAAAGTGCGATTTAATATTTTCCGCCATTGAATTGGATAAGGAGGCGGTGCGGAAGCTTGAGGAGGATTATGCGAAAGCGGGTTTTCCGGTGGTTTCCAACAACTCGGCCCATAGAGGCACACCTGATGTGCCGATGCTCATTCCGGAAGTCAATCCGGGGCACATTGAAGTCATTGATTCGCAGCGGGAAAAACGAGGCTGGAAAAAGGGTCTTATCTGCGTGAAACCCAATTGCAGTATTCAGAGCTACGTGACGCCATTGTTTGCTTTGATCGCGGCGGGCTATAAAATCGAGGCCGTTATCGTAACGACCATGCAGGCTGTCTCAGGCGCCGGTTATCCGGGTCCGGCCTCCCTGTCCATGATCGACAATGTCATCCCTTACATCAAGGGGGAAGAGGAAAAATCGGAAATAGAGCCGCTCAAGGTTTTGGGGAAGCTTATAAACGGTAAGATCTTGTCCGATAAATCCATAAAAATTGCAGCGCATTGCAACCGTGTT
Organism: Deltaproteobacteria bacterium; assembly: GCA_016928025.1. Classification (GTDB taxonomy): domain Bacteria; phylum Desulfobacterota; class Syntrophia; order Syntrophales; family JAFGHS01; genus JAFGHS01. The sequence continues at coordinate 14,823 of JAFGLN010000086.1, read as the reverse complement.
GCCGTGATCGACGGCCATATGGCCTGTGTCAGTGTGAAATTTAAAGGGAGGAAACCTTCCGTAGAGGAAACGAAAAAGATATGGAAAAGCTTTACCGGCGAACCCCAAAAGCTCGACCTGCCGACGGCGCCGAAGGAAGCCATTATTTACCGGGAAGAACCGGACCGCCCCCAGACCCGCATGGACCGGGATGCCTGGGGCGCCATGGGCATCACCGTCGGACGTCTGAGGGAATGCCCGGTGTTTGATTTACGGTTTGTCGGCCTCTCGCACAACACCGTTCGGGGTGCCGCGGGAGGAGCGATCCTGTCGGCGGAACTCCTGAGGGCGAAGGGTTACTTTTAATAACCGGGAAAGATTTCGTAGAAAGTCCGGAAATTGAATATCTTACAGGATGGTATTTAGCGTACCGATCGAATCAAGCCAGTTGGGATTTGAGGGTCTCGACCGGCTTGATTTTTCATTTCAAAATCTTGTTTTTAAACGTTTATTTCCTCCCCGCACACCGGGCATGCCGCGGCGCCTTGCGGCAATTCATGACCCTGGCTGCAGGTCAATACCTCTTCGATGTCCATATCGGGGAGGAATATCTCGTCTGCCACATAGGCGATTTTTGTCGTCGTGGCCAGGGAGAAATATCCGAAGGCAGGGGCGGTGAGGATGGGAAACCAGCGGGCGACATATCTTCGGGTAATCCGTGCGCCGACATTTGCGCCGATCTGCGGGGCCATTTTCCGAAGGGCCTGAGAACTGAGGGTCTTGACAATGATTCTCGGTCCGACTTCCCGCATGAAGATTCTGTGCTCGCCGACACCCAAGGCCGTTGCGAAGATGCTGAAGATAATCGAAGCGTTTAAGCGATGGGCCTTTCCGTAATAATTGGCCAGTTTATAAATCAAATTAATCTGAAGTTTCGTGACGGCGATCAATTCCGGCAGGATGGTGAAAAATCCCCAAAGACCCGGTATCAGCCCCGCGCAGGTACTGATGGCAAAGGCCTGCCGGCCGGCCATGCGGATCATCTCGTCGGGCAAGCCCGTGACGGTCGTATCTTCCGGGTAGGGTATGAAATTTAAGAGGATGTCGGCAAACCAGTTACCGCTTTTGATCAATTCTTTTGAATGCATATCGGCCTCACTTCTAAATAGGCTGGTGTGACTCTACAGTTTCTTCGGGGCGAGAAGATCATGGGCTTTTTTCAGCCATTCCTGAATCGGGATACTTTGGGGGCATGAATCCTCGCAAGTCCCGCATTCAATGCACTGATCGGCGCGCTGATCGGCATGGATCTGGCTGTAGCGCATACGGGGAACGCGGGTATCGTCATACATGAATACCTCGTTATATAATTCAAGGATGCGATTGATGCGGACATCGTTGGTGCAGGGCATACAGTACTGGCAGTTGGTGCAGGGAATGGGACACAACCGCCGGTAGGCTTCCTTGACTTCCGCCAGCAGTTTCAATTCTTCGGCGGAAAGTTTATTTTCGGATGCCCTTGCGGCCAGGGCGCAATTTTCCATGACATGCTCCAGGGCCGTCATACCGCTCAGCACCAGGGATATGCCCGGCTGATCCCAGACCCACTGGAGTGCCCATTCCGCTTGAGTTCGTTGTTTCGGTGCCTTTGCCAGGATATCTTTTATCCGGGGAGGCGGCTCTTTAGCCAAGTGGCCGCCTCGGATGGGTTCCATAATGACGACGGCCAGGCCTTTCTGCGCGGCATAATTCAGTCCTTCCGTTCCTGCCTGATATTCTGTATCCATGAAATTATACTGGATCTGACACAAGGCCCACTGATCGTAGGCGTCAATGATATCTTTAAATGTGTCAAGATCATCATGAAAGGAAAAGCCCAGGCGTCCTATACGGCCTTGTGCCTTGGCGCTTTCCGCCCATTTGAGCACATTCATCTTGCGGACTTTCGGCCATGTTTCGTGATTCAGGGCGTGGAGAAGATAAAAATCGATATGGTCTGTTTGGAGTCTTTTAAGTTGTTCGTTCAAGAAGCGGTCAAAGTCGTCGGGCGAATGAACAATACGCGCCGGCAGCTTTGTGGCCAGCTTGACCTTATCGCGATAGCCGTCTTTCAGAAAGCGTCCGACAACGCGTTCGCTTTCCCCATCGTGATACAGGTAGGCTGTATCAAGATAGTTCACGCCGTGATCGATGGCATAGGCCATCATCTGTCTGGCCAGAGGTTCATCGATTTTTGATCGGTCTTTCTTATCCGTTACCGGCAGACGCATGGCGCCGAAACCCAGGATCGATCCCGTCCAATCTGTAGAGCCGAATTTGCGATATTCCATCATATCATGCTTTGTTGAGATAGGTTGTTCTTGAATAATTTGAATGTCCGTGCCTAAGCCTGATTACCTTCCCGTTAGGGTTAGTGATTAATAATGTCTTTGTGTGTATAAGTCAAGCTAATATGCTGTTTCAGGTTTGTTCTGAACTTTATAAGCCCTATCCATGCAACTTTTATCATACCTGCGCCTGGAAAAAATACTTGTTCCCTTTGTGCGTCACGACCGTCCGGACTATCCGGGTTGGGTGGACAAGGATCTCAGACCCGGCGCAACCATCGCCGGCCGCAAGATTCATGACCGAGTAAATAGAACGCGTTAAAAGTGTTGACTTCGGTAGCCGTTTCGCTTTAGGTAAGTAAATTATAACATTATGATAGGAGGCTAATTGAGATATGGGGGAAAAGAGACCTGTTGCTAAGAGCGCCCCGCCTGCCGGCGGTAAAGAAAAGACCGAAAACATAAAACCGTCCAAGGTCGGTAAGTTTAGCCCGCAAAAGGCCTGGGCATTGGAACATTACAAAGGCATCGAGAATCTGTTCATGCCGTCATTTTCTCCGGACTTCAAGACCCTGGATGAGGAAGGTATCCGCCATGATGTTCGCAACAGCATCCGCCACGGATTTTTTTCCATGCTTCTGACCGGCGTCGGCATCCGGTCGGATGAGGAGAATCAACACTTCATCCGGATAGCCTGCGAGGAAGCAAGTGGAAAGATCCTGGTGGGCGTGATGGTTTCGCAGAGAAATCTGGAAGAAGATCTGGCCATGATCAGGTTTGCGGAAAAAACGGGCGGCACCCATCTGTTCATGTTTCCAGCGTTCAGTCTCCGTAACGCCAAGACGGAAGAAGATGCCTATCAAATCTATCTCGAACGCATCCAGGCGACGAAACTGCCTGTCGTTCTTTACGGAAACTTTAATACCTATCGTCGCAGCGGTTCGTCGGTCCGGATATTTGACCGTCTGGCCGATCTGCCCAATGTGGTGGCCGTCAAGCTGACGCAGCCGATGAACATGGCGGCGGCATTTCATGTCTGCGAACGGCTGAGCGACCGTCTTTTGATTGGGCCGGTCAATCTGGATTTTGTGCCCGTGCTGGCCAAGCACTATCGCGTGCAATGGAGCGGTCAGTGGAATGTCGAAGCGGTGCAGTCGCCGGAAAAGCCGTATGCCGTTGAACTCATGAAAGCACTCAGCGCCGGTCGTTTTGATGATGCCATGGCGGTCTACAGCCAGTTGGAACCGGCCCTCATCGCTTTTTACGAACTTCAGGCGCCTCTGATTGTCAACGGCGGTCATCCCTGGTCGCACATGAAGTATTTCCAATGGTGCGGTGGCGGCAACGGCGGTCTGATCCGGGACCTGCACGAGCCCGTTGAAAAGGTCCCGGTGCTGGATGAAGCAGCCCGCAAACTCATTAAAGATACTTACCGCAAGGTGGGCATTAGGCCCGTTGATGCGCCGGATGAAGAATTCGTAGTGGGCAAGGCGGCGTACGCCAAAGGGGTGCGCACTAATGATATGTCAAAGACACCGGCATATTGTTGAAAAATGGGCATAGTTATTCTCGACAGCTGGACATAGTCAATGCCGTCCATTCTTCATTTGCATTGACAATCTTGATGTGAAAAGGCATAAATTCAAACGCTATCGAATCGCATTCAAAATAATGAAAATCATGAAAGGGCCTTTTGATGCTGAAACAATCCAACAAAGAATCCATTCCACTGTACAGCCGGGTGGCAACGATTATCCAGAATAAAATTACATCCGGACAATACGAGGCCGGAGAGCGCCTGCCGACAGAAGAAGAATTGGTTCGGTATTTTGAGGTCAGTAAAATTACCATCCGGAGTGCCTTGTCTATTTTAGAGGCAAATGGTTTGATCATCAGGGGTCGAGGCAAAGGAACATATGTCACTGATGCCATCCAGGAAGTTAAGCAGAATACTTACACCAGTTTGATCGGGCTGGTCCCGTTATCGGACAGCCATATTAAGCCTTTGGAAATTAAAACGATCAAAATCAAAGAAAGCCGGATTCCCAAAGATATCTGTTCCTTTTTCCGGATGTCCAATACGGAAAATATCAGCATCATTAAGCGGTTGGTCACCCGAAAAAATGTTTCGAATTACAATGAATATTATATGCTGCCGGATATGGCGAAACATATTACAAAAAAGGACTTGTCGGAAAAAAAATCCATACAGACCATATTAAAGGCAAAAATCGGGTTAAAATACACAAAAGGTGTCATGTATTTACAGGCGATCGCGGCAGAACCCGACATGTCGCAACTTTTAAAATGTCAGACCTTTGAACCCCTGATTTATACGCAAACCTATTTCTGGTCCGAACCCAAGAAACCTTTCGGGATTGCAAACCGATATTTTCGAGCCGGTCAATTTAAATACAGAGTTGATATAGATTTATTGCAAAATCCACAGGAAGGAAGCTAAAATTTTGTCTGATAGATCGAAGTTTATGGCTCCGTCATCAGGCTTAAGCTTTGACCGAAAATCCTTTATTTTATATTCGAGCATTTAAATCGATCACTCCCATCGATTCTTAAATGATTTCTGTCGGATCCAGGACGGATAAGACGGGAACATTTCCTCTATTTTATATTTTGGTAAATAAAATTAATCCGCTTTTTTTCTGTTATGTCGATAAGTTCAGCAGGTGTGATGTGAAAATATATATTGACGGCATTTTATATTTTATAATATATATAATCCTCTCTTTCCTGAAGACCTCGGAAGTATTTACTCCGGCCATACATTGCAAGGTATTCATCCGAGCGAGGTCTTTATTGAGAATGAGCCGATCCCGACTTCGATACGTCAGATTCCGGATCGGACATGTTGTGACAAAGTGGCCATTTGGGGCTTTTTCCCGCTTCATCACGCTTGTAGTTTACGGATAATTCTATGGTTTCAAATAAAATCATCCCCCAGTATCTAACCATGACAGAGATGGCAGCTCGGCTGATCCGGGAGCGGGTTCTTTCGGGCCACTATTATTCAGGTGACCGGCTGATTCCGGAAAAGCTGGAAGCCGAATTGGGCTTGGGGCGGGTAGCCATTCGCGAGGCTTTAAGGGAACTGACGGGATCCGGTTTGGTCGTTTCTCTGCCCAACAAGGGGGTCATCGTGGCCGAGCCTCCGGATGGGGATGAAATAAAGGCCATATATAATGCCCGATATGCCCTTGAAGGCGAGACCGCTTATCAGGCGGCAAAGAACATCACACCCGATGTCATTGCGAGAATGGAAGATTTGATAAAGCAGATGGAGGCCACCGTCAAAGACCCGTTTAACCTGATTCTGCTGAACCGGGAGTTTCATTTGATCCTGTACGAAGCCTCCGGATGGAAACCGGCCTGCCGGATCATCCATCAATTATTCGACCAGACTTTGATATTTCGCGGATTGCACAAATCCTGGGTCGCCGATGATCCCGCTCTGTTTCATCAGGACCATCGAGGGATCATCGAAGCCCTTAAAGCCGGCGACGCCGAGGCGGCAAAAGAAAAGGTGGTTGCCAATATTTACCGGGGTTTCCACCAGTATGTTCTCAACCATACGTCTTCAAAGAAAAAAAACAAAAAGTCCGGACGAAATTACTGAATGCTTAATGGTATTCAGGCCTGTGGAACAGAGGCCCTGCCTGTCAGGAAAGGAATGCGGGAAGAGTTTCCACGCTTAATCAAAGGCGCCCACAGGACCCTCCATCAGGACAGGCTTTCCGCCTGTCGGAAAGGATTATGGCGATGAAACTTATTTACGAAGTCCAGGATCGTATAGCGTTTATTACCCTAAACCGGCCGGAGGCCATGAATGCCATGGATCCGGAAGTCTATGAGCTGCTTTCCAAGGCCTGGATCGATGTGCGGGACAATCCGGATATCTGGGTCGCCGTCATTACGGGCGCCGGCGAAAAGGCCTTTACTGCCGGAGCGGATCTCAAGACGACCATCCCCAAGGCGCGTGAGAAGGCGGATTTCTTCATGACCCAGAAGGACATGATTCTGAACCGGGGCCTGGAGGTTTGGAAGCCCATCATCGCCGCGGTCAACGGGTATTGCCTGGCCGGAGGCATGACGCTGCTTTTTGCGACGGACATCCGCATCGCCGCGGAGCACGCTGTTTTTGAAATATCCGAGGTGAAGCGGGGCATTCTGCCCGGAAACGGTGGCACCCAGCGGGCGCTCAAACAGCTTCCCTATGCGATTGCCATGGAAATGCTGCTGTCTGGACGCCGCCTGACCGCCCAGGAGGCCCTATCTTTCGGTTTGATCAACAAGGTCGTGCCAGCCAAAGACCTCATGTCCACCGCCGAGGCTTATGCCCGGCAGCTCTGTGAATATGGACCCCTGGCCTTGCGCGCCGTGAAAGAGCTGGCGGTCCGTTCCCAGAGTGTCCCTTTGGAAGATGGCATTCGATTGGAGACGGCCTTCCAGGAATTTCTGAGGACGACGGAAGACGCCAAGGAGGGCCCCCGGGCTTTCGCGGAAAAGCGTAAGCCGGCCTATCAGGGGAAATAGAAAAAGAAAGAGAGGAAATATTTATGTATCGAAACGATTATGGGCTTTCCGATGAGCTCAAGATGTTTCAAGACACCATCCGTAAATTTGTCAAGAACGAGATCCTGCCGGTGGAGCATAAGCTGGACCCGGATGCCATCGAGTTTCCGAAGGAAGAGATTGAACGGCTCCGGGAGAAGACCCGCGCCATGGGGATGTATCAGCCGGCCGCGCCGGTGGAGTTCGGCGGGGCCGGCCTGGATTTCTTCGCCAACACCCTCTTCATGGAGGAAGTGTCCAAACACCGGCAGGGGCTGTACAATGCGGGCGGCGGTGTCTTCGGCTATGCTGTGAATCCGATCCTCTACATGGGGACGGAGGAACAGAAGGAAAAATACCTGAAACCCTGTATTCGGGGTGAGATGCGGGGCTGCTTTGCCATTACGGAACCGTCCGGCGGTTCGGACCCGGCCCGGGCCATCCGTACCCGGGCCAGGAAAACGGACAGGGGCTGGGTCCTCAACGGCAGCAAGACGTGGATTTCCTTTGCCAACCAGGCCAAATTCGTAACGGTCTTCGTGAGAACGGATGACGGCCCCATCGGGACGCGCGGTGAGATTACCTGCTTCATTGTAGAAAGCGGGACGCCGGGCTACACGATCAGCAGTCCCATCCCCGTCATCCGGCCGGAAGCTCCTTATGAACTGATTTTTGAAGATTGCCTGGTTCCGGAAGCACAGATGCTGGGTAGACAGGGTGGCGGTTTCGAACTGTTGACGTCCCTGCTGACCCAGAATCGTATTCCCTATGCCGCCCAGTGCGTTGGAATCGCTCAGGAGGCCCTGGAGATGGCCATTGCCTATAGCAAAATTCGTGAGACCTTCGGCAAGCCCCTTTCGGACCGGCAGGCCATTCAGTGGATGCTGGCCGACTCGGCCCTCGAGATCCACGCCGCCAGGCTGGTTGTTTATAATGCCGCGCGCTGCCGGGCCGAGAATAAGCCCTTCCGGATCGAATCCTCCATGGCCAAACTCATGGCAAGCGAAGTCGCCTTAAACGTTGTGGATCGGGCCATCCAGATTCACGGCGGCATGGGACTCTCCAAGGAGCTGCCGCTGGAGCGGTGGTATCGGGAACTGCGGACGCGCCGCATTGGCGAAGGACCTTCCGAAGTTCACCGGATGGTCATTTCGCGGGAGTTGCTTTCCTAAAGACATTTTTCAGGAGGATAAATCATGAAGCCTGTTCGCTCACTGCTGTTTGTCCCCGGCAACAAGCCGGCCTGGATGGAAAAAGCGATCAAGTACGGCGCGGATATCCTGATCCTCGATCTGGAGGATTCCGTACCCGACAGTGATAAAGTCGCCGCCCGGCCCCTCGTCAAGGAGGCCTTGAAATTCCTGACGGCGAAGGGGCAGACCTGCAACGTCCGGGTCAACGGCTTTGCCACCGGGCTGACCCTCGACGACCTGGACGGCATCCTGTGCCCGGAGATCAACGGCATTGCCTTGCCGAAGGTGGAGAGGGTGGATGACATGAAAGCCCTGGACACCCTGCTGACCCATCTGGAAAAGAAACATGGCATTGAAACCGGAACGATCAAGACCGGTCTCGGCATCGAGAGTGCCAAAGGACTGCGCAATGCTTACGACATCGTGACATCTTGCCCACGCGTGACGGCCCTGTCGCTGGCCTGTGGGCCCGGCGGCGACGCCGGCCGCTCGATGGGCTATATCTGGTCGAAGGAGGGGACGGAGACCCTGTATATTCGCTCCAAGGCCGTCCTGGACGCCCGGGCGGCGGGGATCCAGTACCCCACCGTCAGCTCGTGGTGGGACATCAAAGACCTGGAAGGGCTGGCGCGGGACGCCCGCTTCAACCGGAGCCTGGGTTTCCGGGGAATGACGGTCATGCATCCGACCCATGTCCCCATTGTCAATGAGGTCTTTACGCCCTCAGCCGAGGAAATCAGGTTCTATAAAGGGCTCATCGCGGCCCTCGAGGAGGGGGAGAAGAAAGGGACCGCAGCCGTCGTGTATCAGGGGGATATGGTCGATTACGCCATGGCCAAAACGGCTAAAGAGATGCTGAATTTCGCCAGATCGATCGGTCTGAAGATTGATGATGACTAAACGCCGCAGTGAAGATGGACGATGATTCAATGTGCCCTCGAAAATATAAAGTCGAAGATCGATGGATTGCGGAAAGGTGAGATTATTTTATAAGGATTTAGGAGAAGTTATATGCCCACCATCGCGGAAACGCTGGCGGAACATGTTGTCCGCGTGAAGTACGAAAATATTTTCCCCGACACGATTCATGAGATCAAAAGGGGAATCCTCGACACCCTCGGCTGCTGCGTCGGCGGACTGTCCATGGACAAGGGGCGGCTGGCGGCCGAGACGGCCAAGCGTTTCGGTGGACCGCCGGAGGCGACGATCATTGGGACGGGTGCAAAGGTCTCCTGCGTCAATGCGGTTCTCGCCAACGGCGAATCGGCCAATGCCGAAGACTGGTCCGGCGGCTGCGCGTTTCATGACGTTCCCATCGTCACGACGACGGCCCTGGCCCTGACGGAAAGCACCGGCGCGTCGGGTAGGGACCTGCTGACGGCGGCGGCGGTCGGCTTGGAAATCTCCGGCCGGATCGGGCGGGGCGGGGCCACGCCTTACTCCCCCATCACAGAGGGGCCGGATAGAGGCGCGATCCATTGGGACTCTGTCACCGGCATGGCCCACGGCACCTTCGGGGCTGCCGCCGCAGCGGGGAAGCTGCTCCGTTTGGATGCGGCGCAGGCGGCCAATGCCATCGGAATCGCCGGCTTTATCTGCCCGCCTCAGACGTTCCGGAAATTCAACTTCACGACCCCTATCAGCATGGCCAAATACGCGCCTCTCGGCTGGGTGGCCCACGCCGGGGTCTCCGCGGCCCTCATGGCCCAAAGCGGCTATACGGGCGATACAAAGCTTTTCGAAGGGGATTACGGCTACGGCCGCTATACCGGTGTCCTGCACTGGCGCCCGGACAGAATTCTGCACAACCTCCGGGAAACGGTTCCCCGCCTGCGGCTGTTTTTCAAGGTCTATCCCATGGGACGCATCCTCCCCGGCGCCATCGACAACCTGCTGATCATCATGCAGAAGAATCAGTTCCAGCCGGAGGCCATCGACAGGGTCACAGCGAAAATCCATATCCTGGGGAGCTTCCCCTGCTTTACGGAAAACCGGCTTGAAACCCAGGAGGATTACTGCTTCCATGCGGCCTATGCCTTAAGCTGTGCGGCCCACGGGATTCCGCCTGACCGCTGGCATGCCGACGAAACACGGCATAATCCCGACATAAGGGCCTTTATGGAAAAGATCAATATCGTCTTTGACGAAAAACAGGACGGCCTGGCCATGATTGAGGATTCGCAGGCCCGGCCCATGTGGGTGGAGGTGCAGGCGGGCGGAAAAACCTTCCGGAGCGAGAGTTCCCATATCGTTGGTTCCTATCACCCCGATGAATTCCGCATGACCGACGAGATGCTGAAGGCCAAATTCCGTGCGAGCGCCCTGCGGCGCCTCCCGCCGGAGAATGTCGAGAAAGTCGAAAAAATGGTCTTTACCCTGGAGAAACTGGAGAACACAGCAGACCTCATGAAATGGGTTTCCGCTGTTTCGTTATAAGGTTGTCATATGGAAGAGGTGAGATGTCTTGTTCAGCACCATAATAATTAAGTTTTCCGTTTCCCAATGAGAGTTTCTGAGCAATATGTGATTTATGGCAGTGTGCCGGAGCCCGGAGCCGCGAATCGAATGTTTTCCGGGGTCCCCTGCGCGCGCAGCGGAACGCCCGGCGGGACGCATGTTTGAGTACCGTCAGGCGCGAGTTTGCTTCCCGGCAGTGCAGCGAGCAGCTGCAGAGGCGGGAAAAGATTCTTGAGCGGCGCAGGGATCCAAACGTTGCTCCATATAGTCTTATCAGTAATCCGACATCATTTGGGTCAAAAACAGGAAAGCAGACGTTGTCGATGTATTTTGGGATAAGCTTGTTTATAAGAAGTGAAAAGCAAATATGGCCGAGGAAAATCAAATGGATATAGACGTAACCGGACAGTTGGCGTCCTACATCGCGCGTAGCGGCGATACGGAACTGCCGCCCGCGGTCGTTGCCAAGGCCAAACACCACATCCTGGACAGCCTGACGGCCGTTATCTTCGGCTCCTCCCTCAAACCGGGACGCCTGGCAATTGAATTCATCAAAAGCCAGGGGGGGATCGAAGAGGCCCGGGTGGCCGGCTCTTCAATCAGAACCACGGCGATCAATGCGGCCCTCGCCAACGGCATAATGGGACACGCCGCGGAGATCGACGACTATCATTCTCCCTCACTGACCCACGCCGGCATCGCCGTTTTCCCCGCCGCGCTGGCCGCGGCCGAACGGGAGGGCGCCGGTGGTAGCCGACTTATCCGGGGTGTCGTCGCCGGCTACGATATGGCCTGTCGGGTCACTCATGCCATGGGAATCGACAGTTTCGCCCGGCTCGGCCTGTCGTCCCATAGCGTGAGCGGGACCTTCGGCGCCGCCGTCGCGGCCGCCTCGATCATGGGTCTGGACGAACAGCAGGTCCGGTACACCCTGTCCTACGCCGTCCAGCAGGCCTCGGGCAGCCTCAACTGGATCCGGGATGAACAGCACGTGGAGAAGGCTTTCGCCTACGGCGGCATGCCGGCTCGCAACGGCGTGACTGCCGCGATTTTTGCCCAAATGGGCTTTCCCGCCGTTCATGATCCCTTCGTAGGCCGGCCGAACTATCTCTACTTCTTCACACACGATGTGAACAAGCCCAAGGTCCTCATCGACGGCCTGGGCAGCCGTTTTTACATCATGGAAAACGTCATCAAGAAATACGCCGTCGGCGGTCCGATCCAGGGGCCCTTGGACGGGCTGCTGATGCTGATGGAGAAGCATCACTTCACTGCGAAGGATGTGGCCGCTATGACGGTTTCTCTTTCGGACGAGGCGATGCGGGTCGTCGATGACTCCGACATGCCCAACGTGAACCTTCAATATAATTTAGCGACGGCGCTCTGTGACGGAAAATCAACTTATGCGTCCACTATTTCCTATGAACGGATGAATGATCCGGTCATCGTCGCCTTGCGGAAACGGATCCGGGTTGTCCATGAACCGGCATTCGATGAATTGCGGAAAAGGCGCTACGCCGTCTTAGAGGTGTCTTTGAAAGACGGCGTCCAATGGTGCGAGCAGATCAAGGCCATCCGGGGATCGGCCGCCAATCCCATGAACACCGTCGAGGTGGAGGCCAAAGCGGCCCAATATATCGGCGCCGTTCTCGGCGAGGACCGGGCGCGGACGCTGATCGAAAAAATTCGGGATTTGGAAGCCATCGGCGATGTCCGGGAATTGCGAGATGACATTGCGCGTGGCTGAGCGTGGCGGAGGAGGTTTGAGAGAACGCTATAATGTATCAATAAAAATAGCTTGAACAAGGAGGTAGCGGGTGGACAGTGAAGCACGGATTGAGGTTCTGGAAAAGAAGCTGCAGCAGCTCGAACACGAATTGGGTATTCAGAAGGACATCGAGGAAGTGCGGCGGCTGCACTATATCTACATGCACTACAACAGCAACCGCATGGGCAAGCAACTGGTCGATCTCGTCGCGGAAAATGCCGAATCCATCGAGATTGCCGGGCGAGGGGTCTATTACGGGAAGGAAGGTTTTCGCAAAAACTTCATTGATGGCGGGGGCCATGCTGAGAACGAGCCGACGGATGTGGGCTGGTCTTTCGGAAACATCCTGTTTCAGTTGGGCGGCATGGAAGTCATTACAATTGCCGACGACCGGCAGTCCGCGAAGGGGAGATTTGCCGTGCTGACGCCGTCGATTTTCGGTTTTCCGGAGAACCAGAGCGTCAATCTCAACGCCGGCGTCTACGAACAGGAGTTTGTTAAGGAAGACGGTGTCTGGAAGATCAAGAAATTCAAATATTGCCACTATTTCATGGTGCGCTTCGACAATCTCAAGGTGACGCCGGGTTACTCCCGCTGGCCCGATGAAAAGAACCCGGCCGACGCACCAACGACATGGTATCATCCGTTTCCCGAGGCGGGTGTGATGCCGTTCCACTTCGTCAATCCCGTCACCGGCGAGCAGGCACCGGAACTTGTCGATCAAAGGCATTATTGGATCGGCAACTGGCCCGGTGAGTTCGGGCAAAAGGGCATTAGAGAGCATAAACCTGCCGGAGAAAAGAAAGAGGCATAAACAACAAAATGGAAACGGTAAAGACAACCCGGGGTTAGATCAGGGCATGATTACTTTTTTCGGCATACATTATGGTAAAAGTACGGCAGGCGCCTGTCACAAAAAGTGACCACAGCAATTGAAATCGCGGAAATAGTCGAAAGGAGGGATAACCATGGAGGCTTTGGGGAGAGGATCGTCGTTCCGGAAAACGGCCCCCTGAAAAAAAGACCTTCAGGGATTCCCATGGGAGATTCGGGGTGATAACAATAACCCTTTGAAAAAATTTCTTTCATGAAAGAGGAATTATAAAATGGACGGCTCATCCGAAAATACCAAAGACATTCTGAGGCAATTCTGGCAGCAGGACCGCTACCTGCAAATCGCCAACCCCATCACCAGAAATCGCGCCGGTGCCGGCAGTCTGTGGTCCGATCCGGACGATATCAAGCCCCGAAAAGAGCTGATCCGCTTAAATGTCGGCATTCCCGACATGGATGAACTGCCCCGGGCTTAATTTGAACGAGGCGAAGGAAAAGGTGATGACCAGTCCGGACGCGCTCAAACTCTTGGCCCGGGTCAAGTTTGATTTGGGGCAGAATCAAATGTCCCTGCAAATGATGGGGCGCTTTCTGCAGGGGGGTCACCTGGAACCGCATTTGGAGAGAATGCGGCCTCTGTATAAGGAAAAGATGGTCCTGGTGGCTGATTCCATAGAAAAACAACTGTCCGATCTGGTCGGTTTTGCAAGGCCTGACGGCGGATTTTATCTCTGGCTGAAGCTGAAAAACGGCCTGACGTCCGATGCGGTCTGGCGCACCGCCACCTAGGAAGGCGTCGCCGTCAATCCGGGCCGGGCATCCATTCCCGAGGAGGCTGAGGACAAGGAGGAGTGCCTCCGGCTGGCCTTTTCCTGGACCCCCATCCATCAACTGGAGGAAGCGGTCAACCGGCTGGCCACTGCCTGCCGCCGCGTCGCTGATGGTGATGCGGTCTAACCTGAAAGGTACATTCCTTATACGGATATTTCGATTGCGGCGATTTGTACAGGATAAGAATGAAATAAATGAAAGAAGTGAGAGACCGATGGTAAATGCATGATCTGACTGGAAAGTTTTTTTGAGATGCCTTTACTATTTTTTTAAAGGTGAGTCAGGCGCAGACTTGATAACCCGTGTCGATTTATTTCTTTTACCTGTAAAAGCTCTGAAGCGGGGGATAGCCGAGGTTCACCATCAGATCATCCCAGTTTGCAGGTAGCTTTACTTCAACCGGGGTCCCGAGAGGATCGCCCGTAAATGTTTGAGTCTTATTCCTGCCCGTGCAGCCGCTGACCAAGATCGTGAGATCCCGACTAAAAGCTGCGGTAGTGCGAATCTCCTCCCATCCATCAAATTTAGGATACCACGGTGGCAGCATTCCTGTCTGTGCGGATTGATACTTTCTCGTGAGTTGCTGTCGGAAAGAGGGATATATGAAACCGGGTGAACCATACACCTGGGCAAAGGTATGTGTATAAGTTATTTTCCGGCCCACCATCCGGATGTAAGCATTTATGGTTTCCTTCGTATAACCGGCGCCTGCAAGAATTCTGGCAACGGCGGGGGTCATCCAAATCGTATAATCTTTGGCGAATGCGTAGCCTTTGTTGATGGCATCGAAAGCGATGAGCTGCAAAATAATCTCCGGGTTGGGATCTGCCGGGATATTGTTCCCTCCGATTAAAACGCTTGTGCCCAT
>JAFGLN010000085.1 GCA_016928025.1 Deltaproteobacteria bacterium | reverse complement strand
TTTTTTGCTGCGATAGGATCTCCCTTCAAAGGTAATGAATCGGCCGTTGAGGCTGAGCCGGTCGAGGATGGCCGAAGCGGTGGCCGTGTTTTGGGGTCAGGTCTTGTTTTTTGCCTAGAACAATCTCCTTGTTTATGTTACGTGCGCTTTCATGGCACGACCTATACGTATAGAATACGAAGGCGGTTTTTTCCATGTTACATCCCGCGGCAATGCTCGACAGGAGATATTCCTTGAGGCGGGGGACTACCGGCTATTTCTTGAAGTCCTTGGGGATGTTGTCGAGCGATATCGTTGGATCATTCACGCCTACTGTCTGATGGGTAACCATTATCACTTACTGATCGAAACGCCCCAGGCTAATCTTTCACTGGGTATGCGGCAACTCAATGGGGTATTCACACAGAAATACAACCGGCGTCATGGGCGGACGGGTCATCTTTTTCAGGGACGATATAAAGCATTCATTGTCGATAAGGATGCCTATCTTCTTGAATTAAGCCGATATATTGTGCTGAATCCGGTCCGGGCGGGCATGGTTGAGTCGGCGGAGGAGTGGCCATGGTCGTCCTACAGGGCGACGGTTGGAATCGAAACAGCTGAACAGTTCCTCCATACAGATTGGCTGCTGAGTTTATTTTTCAATCTCAAATCGGAGGCCCGGCGTTTATATATGTCTTTTGTTCATGAAGGCATAGGGATTGAAAGCCCCTTGAAGTCGGCAAAAGGCGGGCTCTTTGTCGGCAATGACTCCTTTGTGGAGAGATTTCGTGAGGCCCCAGCTATTTCCGGCGCCGGTACGGAATCGGTCCGGCGTGAAAAATACGCTGCCCGTCCACCGATTGATGAAATATTCACATCCCATAGTAGAGATGATGCCATCTATAATGCCGTGGAAATTTGGGGCTACACGCTGAAGGAAGTAGCCGATTATGCGGAACTTCATTATTCTCGGGTGAGCCGCATCGTCTTTTTGAAGAAAGAAGAGAAAAAGGCAAAAAACAAGACCTGACCCCATTCCCCCATTCCAAAATAGCTCTTGACAACAAGATGTATTACTAATAACTTACCGTTAAATCAAATAGCTAAACCACGCCTTAAATCCCGTATGGAGTTGATCTCATGGCACGGAAAGACAAAACAAAGCAGCAGCTTCTCGACGAAATAACCCTTCTGGAAAATCGCATCACGGAACTCGAAAATGAAGCAAAGCAAGCTCAACAGGATTTCGGCGAAAGGATGGGGCGTTACTTCCCCCAACTGGAACAGATGAATGAGGCGATTTATGTGATCTTCGACAGAAAATACGAGTTCGTCAACCAGCAATTCGCCGACCTGTTCGGGGTGACCCAGGAAGAGGTCTGCAGCCCGCAATTTGATATTATGGAGCTGATTGCACCGGAGAGCCGCCGGTTTGTGCGGGAAAAATACACGCAGGGATTCCGCGGTGATTACCCGACTCAGCAATTCGAATTTACGGGCATGACGCAGGACGGCAAGAAGATCGTTTGTGAAAATTTCTTATTGTTCATTCCCTATAAGTGGGGAGTGGCCATGCACGGTATGCTTCGGAACGTTACCATGCGGAAGCGCATTGACGAAGAACTCCAAAGGGAGCGTGAAGATCTTCAAGTTGTTTTGAACTCCATACCGTCAAGCATCTTTTATACAGACAAAACACACCGATTCACAAGGGTCAACGAGGCGTTTTGCAAATCTCTCGGCCTCCCCATGGAGCAGGTGATTGGAAAAACGTTGACCGAATTGTTCCCCAATCTGCCGGCCGATCAGTTGGCCCACTTTTACCGCGTCAATGAAAAGGTCATGGCCACCGGAGATTCGCAGAGAGGCATTATTGAATTTTTCCCCTCTTTGCGCGGGAGAAGGTGGATTCAAAATGACAGGATTCCTTATTTCAATGAAAACGGGGCCATTGATGGCCTCATGTGCCTGGCTATCGATATCAGCGATCTCAGAGAAACGGAAGAAAAGCTCGAATATTTAAGCTTTCATGATGTTCTGACCGGCGTTTATAACCGGGCCTATTTTGAAGAGGAGATGGCCAGACTGGAAAACAGCAGGCAATTCCCCGTCACTTTTATCACGATTCAAGTGGACGATTTAATTCTTGTCAATGGCAGAGACGGCATCGCGGCAGGCAATGAACTCCTGCGACGCACGGCGGACGTCATGAAAGTCCTGCGAACGGAAGATGCCGCAGCGCGAATCGGCGGCGATCAGTTTGCCGTTATCCTGCCTCTTGCCGACAACGTTATTGGAACTAATACGGTTTCACGGCTTAAAGACGCTCTTAATTCCCATAATAAAAATTATTCCGGTGAGCCCCTGAACTTATCCTTTGGCGTGGCGACGGGTGAAAAGGACTCCAAACTGTCCAGCGTCCTGAAAAAAGCGCAGTCAAATCTCCAATAGGGGGCACTCATCATCATGCCAATAGGCTGAGCAGATATTCCCCATAGCTGTTTTTGCTCATCGGCTGCGCCATATCTCTTAGTTGTTCCGCTGTGATATAACCTTTTTTATAGGCAATTTCTTCAAGGCAAGCAATTTTTAGCCCCTGGCGATGCTCTATCGTCGCGATGAAATTTCCGGCCTCCAAAAGGCTCTCATGCGTCCCGGTGTCAAGCCAGGCGATACCGCGGCCCAGAACCTGGACGTTCAAAGCCGCTCGCTTCAAATATTCTTTATTGACGTCCGTAATTTCCAATTCGTTGCGTGCCGAGGGCTTAAGGTTTTTGGCAATGTCCACAACATTATTATCATAGAAATACAGACCGACAACGGCGTAATTCGACTTGGGCGTCGCTGGTTTTTCCTCAATACTGACGGCTTTTCCGTCATCATTAAATTCCACAACACCGTATCTTTCGGGGTCTTTAACCCAGTAGCCGAAAACCAGGGCACCCTCTTTTGTCTTGCCCGCGCTTTCCAGGATTCCCGTGAGACCATAGCCATAAAAAATATTATCGCCTAGGACCAGACAGACGTTGTCGT
>JAFGLN010000084.1 GCA_016928025.1 Deltaproteobacteria bacterium | reverse complement strand
TTACTTGAACAAAGGATTGAAAGCGACCTGGGTATCGACGGGCCGTGCTATTTGCCTCGGCAGGTCGCATCAATCCTTAGTGGTTATATAAAAAGTATGAATCCTGCGTACTTTGTCATATTCATCATTTTTATAGCCCTTGTCTTTGATTTTATAAATGGTTTTCATGATGCCGCAAATTCTATAGCCACGGTCGTTTCAACGCGGGTATTGCGTCCGCATCAGGCCGTTTTAATGGCGGCTTTCTGCAATTTCGCCGCGGCCTTTTTCATTGAACCCCATGTGGCCAAGACCATGGGAACAGGCATCATCAATCCCATCATTGTCGATAATTATTTTATATTATCGGCCTTGGGCGGGGCCATCATCTGGAACTTGATTACCTGGTGGTTATGCCTTCCAAGTAGTTCTTCGCACGCCCTGATCGGCGGTTTGATTGGTGCCGGTTTTGTGAAGGGCGGTTTGATTGGTGCCGGTTTTGTGAAGGGCGGTTTGGAGGTGATGGTCTGGAAGGGAATTATTAAAACCACCATTTTTATTTTCCTTGCCCCCGCCATCGGTCTGGTCCTTGGTTTGTTCATTATGATTGTCGTGTTGAATCTTTTCCGACATAGCAATATCAGCAAAACAACCGGTATTTTCAAAAAATTACAAATCGTTTCTGCTGCCACATACAGCGTCAGCCATGGCATGAATGATGCCCAGAAGACAATGGGTATTATTGCCATTCTTCTTTTTAATAACGGGTTCTTAGGAACAGAGTTCTATGTGCCTTTCTGGGTTGAAATTCTTTGTTATCTAATTTTGGCCATGGGGACGATGGCCGGCGGTTGGCGAATCGTTAAAACCATGGGGATGAGGATTACAAAACTTCAACCCATCGGAGGGTTTTGCGCGGAAACTGCCGCTGCTATTTCAATTATTGGCGCTTCCATCGGCGGCATCCCCGTGAGCACAACCCATACGATCACCGGTGCCATCATGGGTGTCGGGTCTACAAAGCGACTAACGGCCGTTCATTGGGGCATAGCCGGAAAGATTGTATGGGCGTGGATTTTGACGATACCAATTGCGGCAGTATTATCGGCAATAATATATGTTTTTTTACAAGTCATCATGATTCAATAAAAATCCCGCAAAGCATTATGAATCACAAATAAATTTTATTTGACGATGTTGAATATAAAAAATTGATTAATCTGCCTTCATTTTTGTCACATCAATGACATAGACGGAAATCCCTGAAACAAAAGGATAAACACTTAAACGATAGGATCTGTTGGTCAGTCTACTCCGATACTCGAGCCGGCGGGATTTTTTTTCTTCCATGACCTGACGAAGATTTTTACCGATGTCGGAATCGAATAGCTTAGGGACGGCTTCCCAAATATTTTTATGCGTGATTATATCTTCAGTTAAGCCAAGGGCCTTGACAACGCGTCTGTTTGCGAAGCTGATTTGCCAGTTCTGATTAATTGTCAGGAAACCGTCGTCGATGCTCTCAAGGATATCCGAATGCGTTTGAATGGATTTCTGAAGACTGTTTCGTGCCTGTTCCTCTTTTGTGACATCACGCATCGCGATGAGGGCTCCTCGAATCTCCCCCTCTTCAACAATCGGAGTCCCGGATACGGAAACGACGGTCTCAGTGCCTGTTAGACTGCTAAATGCCAGCAGTTCATTGTTCAGGGTGATTCCGCGCAAAACACGGACGGCCGGATATTCTTCCCGTGAGAGCCGCAATCCGTCGGGATAGTGAAAAAACATTTGTTGAAATTTTTTCTTCCATTCATCCCAGGTCGAACCGGTTATGTCTTCTCCGGTTAATTCAACATGGCGACGGTTGGTCCATAAAACACGGGCGTCCGCGTTATACATCGCCACGCCTTCGTCGATTGAATCCAGGACGACCTCAAGTCCGCGGGATTTTTGCATGGCCGTCAAGGCCTTTTCTTCAGCTTCCTTTAGCCGACATTCCGCCTCATCAATGGCTCTCTGATTTTTTCCCTCTTCTTCCTGCTTCCAGCCGCGCATATCCTTGACAATGGTCATGACAGCGGGCATCCCTTTGTAATTGGCACAAACGGCGGTTACGACAGTGTTTAGAACAGAGCCGTCCCTGTGAAGAAGTTTCATCTCCTTGATAGGCGATTGAAATATTTCCTCCGTTTCAATTTGTCGGATCCGTTCCTGGACAAGATCGTGGTCTGCCGGGCGGACAAAGGGGAAAACGTCTTTCCCAATAATTTCTTCTACTGAAGAAAAGCCAAAAAGCCTTAATCCGGCCGGATTAACAAAACGAATAACGCCGTTTGTATGAATAATGATGGCGTCGGGTATGATTTCTTTAACGTTTTGTCCGGATGGTGACAGCTTGTACCCGCTCATCCGTAAAAACTCCTTGAATCAACTTTAAAGTCGCCTGAAATTAAATTTGTTATCTCATAAAACCCAAAGTGTTTTATACATTGCTGTAATTTAATAATAAACCGTGCGCAGTCTTGCCTCTTTCCCGTTTCTTCATGGACCGACATCTCAAGTGGCGAATGTTCACCGCTCGGGGATTAGGTTCGGGAAAAAATATTACCGTCTCCAGGCATTTGCAAACAAGAAATTAATCTTCGAATATAGCCCCTCATTGAAATATAATTCCGCAGAGGGGCTGATTAAAGAAAGCCGCCTACGTCGTCTCATCACTTGACTGGATTGGCATCAGGAAATGCTTGGTCTCCTCCGGATGATACTCACCACAAAGACCCTGAGTTCTCAAATAGAATTCCCATCTTTTGAAGTGATTCAATACGGACATCGCAGCCTCTTGTTTTTCGTATAGTTTTTTAACCTGTTATGCATTTCATGTACCATTTGTATAACCAGTTGATATTGTTGTAATTATTCAATAACGCGTGGTTTGGAGGCGAAAATGATTGTAAAGAAATCCGACGATCTCATTTGAAAAATAATTTAAATAGTGTAAATATATTAATGTATTCAATAATGTATGAGAAATGTTATATTATGTAAAACATTCCGACATGATTACCAATGACGGTTTCTCTTCTCAAATACCTGGTCGGTTTTGTCTCTAAAGAGTGAGATGCTCTTCAATAACAGAGGCGGTCTTTTCAATGAGTTGACGATAATAAGTCTCGCGGTTTGCTGATCGTTCTGAAAAAAGCGCTTCATCAGGCATTTCGATAAAAAATGGGACGACAACCACTTTTGCTGTAAATATGTTCTTCATTAGACGGATGATTGAATCGCGTCTTTTTTCAATTTTTCTTCGGTTACTATAAGTATCGTTCGACTGTTCGTGAGCTCCGAAGTCATCGACGATGATGAGCTGGCGAACGCAATGGGCGCCAAGGGCGTCTTTGATCGACGTCCAGAAGGCGAGGTCCTCTTTGTGTGAGCCGATGTCGGCTGAGTTGGCGACTAGGAAAATATTTTCATCGCGGGAGTCGGAAAAGATTTCTTTAAGGGCAATCGCTTCGATTTGCCATTGATTGAGGTATGAGATGATGGTTGCGGTGGCCTCGGCGTAGTGATCCGTTGCGATAATACTCTGAACGTGAGGTGTGTATTGTAATGTGGTCAGGATTTGTCTCCAGCGGCCGTCAATGTATGATCGATTTAAGTAATTGTCGACAAAACGACTGACCGATGCAGCGATGCTCTGGTCATCGTCCTTAAGCATCTTTTGATCCGCCAGTTCTTTTATCCGTCGAAACATCAATGACTTATAACCGATAGATGTGGTGCTGCCTTCGTGCCATGTGGGATTGACAATTTCTTCCCAGAAGATTTTTACGGTTTTTATGCCCAGAGACATCAAACCGGTCAGTTCCAATTGCCGCAGGAGATTTTCAGAAGAGGCAAATAGCGGAGCTTCCAGACTCAGCGTTCCCGAATAGTCAAATATAACCAGTGTATCCTCGGCCATGATCAAATGCTCCGTAAAGATTGATTTGTCGGAGAAATTAACGTATCTCTGAAAACACTGTGAGACAAGTTATTCAGAGATGTCAGACCTTGTTATGAGAGCCCTATGAATCAAATCATTCAGATCTCTGGCCGCTTTATAGGGAAAATCGGCGGCACAAACGGCGGAGACAACAGCGATGCAGTCAGCGCCCGCCATGACGGCGTCGTAAGTATTGGTTAGATTCAAACCGCCGATGGCAACGATGCAATGTCTGGTAAAAGCTTTGATCTTTTTAATTCCTTCCAGGCCCCATTCATCTTTCGTGTCTGTTTTGGTGGGCGTTGAAAACACCGGACTTACCCCGATATAGTCCACATCGAGATCCTGGGCCCGTGTGACGTCGGCCCAATTTTCCACGGACAGACCGATGACGGCCTTGGGGCCCAGCCATTTTCTTGCCGTATCATACGGTATATCGTCCTGACCGATATGCAGGCCGTCCGCCCCGACGGCAAGGGCCACATCGAGGCGATCATTGATAATAAGGGGGACACTAAAGGGAGCGAGGAGCTTTTTGATTCTTTTTGCTTCTTCAATAAATAAACGTGTCGACAAATCTTTCTCCCGCAATTGCACGCAGGAACAACCGCCTTTTGCCGCCGCCAAAACGACATCGTCAAGTGAGCGCCGGCCGCATAGCTTGCGGTCCGTTACGAGATATAATCCTTCCAAGACAAAACCTCAATTTTTAAAAGACGTTCAATATCTTCATGGGATAAAGTAAACAAGGCGTCTAAGAACCTGTATTGGAGACTGCCGGGGCCTGTAGCACTGGTTACCGCGAGTTCCCCCGCCATACCCATCACGGACATTGCTTCGGAAACGGCAGTCGTCACGGACGTATTGACGGCGGCAAAGGCGCCGCATAAAGCAGATGCCGTGCAACCCATTCCGGTGACCATGGACATCATCTGATGGCCGTTCATGACTTTGATCAGATGGTCCGACGAAATGATATAGTCCACCTCGCCGCTGATACAGACAACGCTTCCGTAAGTTAGATTGATCCGGTGGGCATCCCGGATAGCGGCACTGGATGATACGGTGCTGTCAACCCCTTTCGTTTTCGCGTCATCTTGCAGGATGGCCAGAATCTCGGATGCGTTTCCCCGAATAACGGTTGGCGGAACAGTTTCCAGGAATTCCCTGGTGATCCGCGTCCTGTATTTTGTTGCCCCGGCACCGACGGGATCAAGAATGACGGGGATATTGCGTTTTCCGGCTTCATTTGCGGCCCTGAACATGGCTTTGATCCAGTGATCGCTCAACGTTCCAATATTGATGACCAGAGCGCCCGAAATATTGACCATATCCTCCATTTCCTCTTCGGCATGAGCCATAACGGGTGAGGCGCCCAGCGCGAGAAGTGCGTTGGCCGTATAATTCATGACGACATAATTGGTAATGTTATGAATCAACGGCGACTTTTGGCGAATGGTCTTCACGGCGTCACAGACTGCGGATGGTGTGATTTGCACTCAGAATTCCCCCCTGTGGCAAAATATTTTTTCAATTAATAGTAACCCGGCTGTAGGTGAGTTGCAAGCGGATAAATAATCATCGGCCCTCTTGCCATTCCGTCGATTAAGAATATTACGATAATCTATTAAATGAAAAGCATTATGTCATTAATCTTGACATTTGCCGGTTCTTGCATTATCCATTTTCAAGTGGTTAAAATTTGTAATACCAGCAGGCAGCTGCTTATATATACTCGCCTTGCTTAAAATCTTATGGATCAGATCTAAGGATTGCTTCCGGTAATTCCGGAATTCGTCTCCGGCATAGTCCAATGGAATCGATTTGTTACAGCATGACGAAGGATATTTAGTTCCGAGATTTGTGGCGTTCAGAAGGTATATTCGAGCAGCCGTTCGTGATGATCAGTAAATTTGAAACATATGGATTGCCAAATAGAGGGAACGTATGATGGAAGTTGCAAGTTCGTTAGGTTTAGCTGAGCATGAGAAGTTTATGGAAAATAAAGAGATCACAAAATGGATCAAAGATGCAAGCGGCAAAGGTAAATCGACGCTGACGGAGAAGGAATCAAAAGATATTTTGAAAGCTTATGGTATTCCAGTCGTTGAAGAGGTTGTTGTTTATACGGTGCAAGAGGCCTTGAGGACGGCAAAGGACATAAGGTTTCCCATTGTTTTGAAAGGGTTGGGTGAAAAATTAACCCACAAGACGGAGCAGGGGCTTGTGAAGCTGAATTTGAATACCCTGAAAGATGTACGCCACGCTTGTCGTGAAATCAGAGAATCGGCGGGAGCTGATCTGGAAGGATATCTGATGCAGCCCATGGTTAAGGGCCGGCGTGAATTTGTCGCCGGTTTGATTCGTGATGCGCAGTTTGGTCCTGTTGTCATGTTCGGCTTAGGGGGCATCTATACGGAAGCGATCGGGGACGTCGTTTTCCGCATGGCTCCGCTAAACGAAAAGCAGGCGCATGCCATGATCGAGGAACTCTTATCCCACAAACTGTTAGGCCATTTCCGTGGGGAAGGCGCTGCGGATATGGACCAACTGATAGCCGTGTTGTTGGGTTTGTCCAGGTTGGCCGCCGAACATCCTGAAGTGAAAGAGGTGGACATCAATCCTTTGCTCATAAATCCGTCGGGTAGGGTGACGGCGGTTGACGCGCTGGTGGTTCTCGGCGATACGAATGATGAACCCGGGAACGATGGGCTGACCGACCAGCAGCGGCGGGAAAAGGAAAAAGAAATGAATGCCGTCCTTCATACCATGTTTCATCCCGCATCACTGGCCGTGATTGGTGCTGCCCGGTCGAGACGAAACGGGTTTCCGGGGATGTTCGGATGCATCGCTGAGTTCGGCTTTGCCGGTCGGTTGTATCCCATTAATCCAATGGCTGGCGAAGTGGATGGATATAAAGCCTATCCTAATCTTGTTTCTCTTCCGGAGAAAGTTGATCTTGTGATCATTTCCGTACCGGCGCCAGCGGTTCCGAATGCCTTAAGAGATTGTGTCGCTTCCGGTTGCAGGAATGTTCATATTTTTACGGCGGGTTTTAAAGAAACGGGTGAGGAAGAAGGGATCAGCCTGCAGAAGGAAATTGAGCAGATAGCCGTCGAAGGTGGTCTTCGCGTCATCGGCCCCAACTGCATGGGCCTTTATGTCCCCAAATCCAGATTATTAACCTGGCTCTATGCCTCTAAAGAGAGCGGCCCTGTGACGTTTGTCAGTCAGAGCGGGGGGCATGCCCAGGACTTTACACATTACGTCACCAGTAAATTCGGTATTGGCTTCAACAAAGCCATCAGTTTCGGAAATGCCTTAACGCTGGACAGCACGGATTTTCTTTCCTATCTTGCCCACGATGATGAAACACAAATCATCACGATGTACCTTGAGGGAGTGAAGGACGGCCGTAGGCTGTTAAGACTGGTTTCGGACATCAATCGGGAAAAACCGGTTATTCTCCTGAAGGGCGGGTTGACGGAGGCCGGGGCAAGGGCTGTTGCTTCCCATACCGGTTCTCTGGCCGGAGGCGAGAAGATATGGAAAGCCTTTTATAGGCAGACCGGCGCCGTTAAGGTTGATTCCCTGGAACAGATGGCCGATGTCGTCATGGGTTTTCGATATCTGGGTGAGGCAAAAGGACCCGGAGTTGCCGTCATCGGGACGGGAGGTGGCGTCGGTGTTGCCGCTGCGGATAATTGCGCCAATGTGGGGCTGGATCTCATCCCGCTTCCGGAAGATATGAGGCGGAAGATTCGTGACTTTACGCCTTCCGCGGGAACGATGATCCGCAATCCCATCGATAACCATTACGCCTTTATGGATTTGAATATATTAAGCAAAACCTTGAATCTTCTGTCCGAAGCGCCGTATATGGATATGTTTGTTTTGGCTTTGCACCTTGACTGGTTCTTTACGGTAGACAATGGTGTGCAAATTAAAAAGATTGCGAACTATATCATTCAAAAGGCGAAGCAGGATACTAAAGGTAAACCTTTGGTCGTTGTTTGGAGGCAATACCAACCGGTCCCGGAAATTGAAAAAGCTCGTGACCGGTTCGTAGAGAAACTTCTTAAAGCCGGTGTGCCGACTTACGAGGGGTTACCGCGGGCTGTCTTCGTGCTTTCAAAACTCTATGAGTATTACAAGTTCCGGAGAGCAAACAGCTGAAAGTTCATCATAAACGAACCCCTCAAGGATATCCTTGAGGGGTTCTTAATATCCGCTGATGCCGTCTCGTCTTAGAGCTGGATTCACTATTTCCAGTTAGTTGGTCTTCAGCCGGGTGTTGACCACCAAAAGACCCTGTCGAACTTTATGTGTTAGATTCCAGCTTCAGAACTCATTACGAACATCGCAGACGCTTTTGGTATAAACTATATTCAGAATTTATTCTTTGTCAAGCACCAATTTTTTGCTTTCACAAATATAGTGTTTTTCGATGATTATGTCATTCAATCCGTCTACTTCGTTATTTTGTTTCGAAACAACCTTTCCAAATGAGGCTCGACCGGACGGCAATAAAGACACACAATCATCCCCTCTTCATCAACCAGTGCCATGGATGGAACGCCTCTGACATAATAATTCTCCGCCACGGTTCCATCGGTATCAATGACGACTCGATAAGGAAGATTATAACGCTCGGCAAATCTTGCCACTTTTTCTTTCGATTCGTTGATATCGATATTAACGACTTCGAGTCCTTTGGCCTTGTAAGTTGAATAGATGTTTTTAAAATGGGGGATCTCCGACCGGCAATAGCCGCACCAGGTCGTGCTGAAAATCAGCAAAATCGGCCTGCCTTTAAAATCGCTCAGTTTGAAGTTGCGCCCGTCAATGTCTTTCAAAACAAAATTAGGTGCTTCAATGGCCGTCGATGTTTGTGAAACGTTCCTTGCTTGCGCCGTCATGGAAGACGTCGCTGTCATCGCCATCCATATTATTGCGCAAAGTATCGTCGAAAAGCATAAAACCTTAAAGTTCTTTTTCATGATTGTTCCCTTATATCCAGAATGTTCCTGCCATAAAGAGAAAATATTCTCCTATTCCTATCAATATCCAGCCGCAGATGTGGCTTATTCTAGTCATCCATTTGCCCGACTTTGGCATGTTGGCAAGAAGCCCGGCAAACGTGCCGATAATGATGAGCAGTGTACCCATACCGAAAGCGAACAAAAATAAAAGGGTCATCCCGAAAAAAATGTTTTGTCTCGAGGCAACGTATCCCAGCAGAACAAAAAGGACCGGGGCCGTGCAGGGACCGATGACCAAACCGGAGGCAGCCCCGATCAAGAAGCTCCCTCCCAGACCTTTTCTGTTGTTCCGGGGCTGGACTCTGGTAATGAACTGTGGTGTTCTTAAGGGCAGCCGGAAAACATCAAGTATGGATAATCCCATGAAAATAAACAGATTGGCGATCATGACATAGACCCAGGGATTTGTCTGCATTTGTCCAAAAAGCTTTCCTGACAATGCAGCAAAACCACCTAAGGCGGTGTAGGTTACAGACATGCCAAGCACATAAAAAATGGAAAGAACAAAACCCCTTATCTTTGAGCCGCTGCTGCGGGCTCCTACAACGGCAATAGTAATCGGTACGACGGGATAAATGCAAGGGGTAAAGCTGACAAGAATTCCTCCCAGATAAACGGCCGGATAGGCGAGGGCGTGAGATCCGGTGAGATATTGGGAAAGTCCTTCGGTAAAGTTTTCGATCATCGACGTACCGTTCCTGCAGTATTTCTATATCGTTGAGCTGAAATGGAAAGAAAATTGAAATGGTCCCGGAATATGACCGGAAAATATTTAAATCTTTCCTCTCTTCAGCCTTTCCAGATAACATTATGACAGTCATATACTTCAGAAAAAATAAAAGATCAAGAAGATGGAAACTTTGCCGATATATTAGTGAAGGATTGATTGCATATGATATTTAATCTATTGAAATAGAAGGAATGAATATATGATTGGCATATGACATGACCGGTAATAACCATAATATATCTGCTTAGCATTAGATAATTTATCGCTATTGGGGGGATCTTATAAATGGTAAAAATTCAATCTGATGGTCATAAATCACCTGTTATCTCGAATGAAGAAGTGCCCGGCCAAATAAAAATGGAGGCAAAAGAAGAACTGATCATTCTTCGCGGCTTGATTGATGCGATAAACGATCATATTTACTTCAAAGATAAAGATGGCAATTATTTGGCCTGCAATCAGGCTTTTGCTGATTATATAGGGCTGGACAAAGAACAAATCATCGGCAAGACGGATTTTGACATTTTCCCTCCGGAGAAAGCCGAATTTAACCATAGTAACGAATCTGCGGTCATCAATTATGCTTATCCTCAATATATAGCAAGCTGGAATTCAAAGCCTGACGGCAAACGTTTGCTGATCGAAACATGCATTTCGCCCTATTTACAAACTGATGGCAAATTATGCGGTATTGTGGGGGTCAGCCGCGATATTTCAGAACGGAAATCCATTGAAGAAAGAATGCAGCAGCTCAATGCCGAATTACAACAACAGGTGGCGGAACGGACGGATGAACTGCTTCAAGTCAACAGGGAGCTTTTGTCTGAAATATCGGAGAGGAAAAAAACCGATGAAGCCCTGCGGATCAGCGAACAAAGATTTCGTCGCATCTTTGAGACGGCCAATGAGGGAATCTGGGTTACGGACAATGATTACCGGACAATCCTTGTCAATAAAAAAATGGCGGAGATGCTGGGTTATACGGTTGCGGAGATGATCAATAAAAAGCCGCAATCATTTATGTTTGAAGAGGACGCTCCTGAATACGAAGAAAGGATAGCGTTACGCCGGCAAGGTATTAGTGAAGATTTGGAGAGAAGATACCGTCATACGGACGGGCACGCCGTCTGGTTCAAGATATCCGCGTCGCCTTTGATGGATCGATTAAGAACGTTTCAAGGATCCGTGGCCATGTTGACCGATATTACGGAACGAAAAAGAATAGAAAGAACGCTTCGTGACAGTGAAGCTAAATTCCGTTCCCTGGCGGAAAGTTCGGCTTCCGCCATTTTCATTATTCAAAACAGGAATATTTTTTACAGTAATCCGGCGTTTGAGATGATTACAGGGTACAGTATGGATGATTTATCCGGAATAGATTTCTGGGACATCATCCATCCCGAATCGCGCACCATGAATAAAGATAATGGTCTGGCCATACTGGAAGGGCGCCATGGCCCATCGCGATACGAAATGAAAATATTGACAAAAAACCATAAGGAAAAATGGATCGATCTGACCGTAACAAGAATCCATTTTAACAATGATCCGGCCATTATGGGACAGGCCTTCGATATTACGGATCGAAAGCTGGCAGAGGAAAGTCTGCGTCAGAGCGAAGAACGCTATCGAAATATCATAGACAACATTGAGGACGGTTACATTGAGTCCGATATCACCGGAAACATCACTTTCTGCAATGATTCCGCCTTGCGATTGAGCGGATACAGCCGTGAGGAGTTTGTCGGCATGAATAATCGGGATTACATGTCCGGCGAGATGTCCAAACAGATTTATCAGGCATACAATAAGATATATCGCACCGGAAAGCCGTTAAAAATGGTTGAACATGAGTTGATTCGCAAGGACGGTGCCGTCCGTCAGGTTGAAGTTTCCGCTTCCCTGATCCGCGATGCATGGGATGAACCAATTGGTTTTCGATCGGTCGTTAGAGATGTTACGGATCGAAAGACAATGGAGGATGAAAAAAATAAATTAATTAAACAACTTTATCAGGCGCAAAAGATGGAAGCGATTGGAACTTTAGCCGGCGGTATTGCACATGACTTTAATAACCTTCTCATGGGCATCCAGGGGTATGCCTCATTAATGCTGCTAAAGACGGATAAAAATTTTGCCCATCACGATAAATTAAAGGCCATCGAAGCCAAGGTACAAAGCGGCGCTGAATTGACGCGCCAGTTGCTCGGTTTTTCCCGTACCGGCAGCTTTGAAGTGGTTACCACCAATATTAATGAATTAATCCATAATACCGCCTCAATGTTCGGCAGGACAAAAAAAGAGATTGTTATTCATGAAAATTATGATGAAAATGCCTGGCCCGTAGAGATCGATCTCAGCCAGATTGAACAGGTCCTATTCAATCTCTATGTGAACGCCTGGCAGGCTATGCCGGGAGGGGGGCGTCTTTATCTGGAAACCAAGAATGCCGATCTGGATGAAAAATATAAAAAAACGTTTGATGTCGACACCGGGAGATATGTCAAAATATCGGTAACGGATACGGGCATTGGGATGAATGAAAAAACGAGAGAGCGGGTTTTTGAGCCTTTTTTTACCACTAAAGATGTCGGCAAGGGTGGTGGTTTAGGTTTGGCAACATCTTATGGCATTATTAAGGGACATAAAGGCATTATGAATGTTTACAGCGAAAAAGGACATGGAGCTACATTTAATATATACCTGCCCGCTTCCCAAAAAGCTTCTAATCATGATAAAAAGTTACAAACCAAGCCCCAGAAAGGTAAAGAGATCTTGTTGATTGTCGATGATGAAGAGTATATCCTGGATGTGACCAAAGAACTTCTTGAAAGCATTGGTTACCAGGTAATAAAGGCAAGAAGTGGGGAAGAGGCCGTTGAAATTTACAAATTGCAAAAAGACCAAATCGATCTGATCATCCTGGACATGATCATGCCCGGCATCAATGGCGGCGACACCTTCGATCGGCTAAAGAAAATCAATCCCCAGGTTAAAGTGATTCTTGCCAGCGGGTACAGCCTGAATGGACAGGCCATCGGTATCCTGGATAGAGGATGCCAGGCGTTTATGCAAAAGCCGTTCGGTTTGACGGATCTGTCCTTGAAGATCCGTGAAGTGCTAAGCTCAAATAAAAAAAGCCCTTCCCGTGCTTAGTATATAACACTTGGGACAGCAATGATTAGTTTAATAGAAAGTGCGGATGTGTGTGTCCATTAAATATGTTTTTTTCTGAAACAGACCGCTGGCGTATCGTTCTAACTTCTTCACCGCAACCTTCCGTTATGGCATTTTTAAACCTGTCAGCCAGGAACAGCCTTATCATATAAATCTTGATTCCCCCGCTGATTTTCATTAGTAAAGTTGATATTCATCATAGACAAGAAATTTTGATTAGAAGGAGGATAGCCATGGAGGGGAAAAAAGTCGGAGATACAAGTGTTGTCATGGCACAAATGATGAATCCTCAGGATGCCAATCCTGCCGGGAATGTCCATGGTGGCGTGATCATGAAGCTCATCGATACGGCAGCCGGTTCCGTTGCTGTTCGACATGGCAGGTGCAATGCGGTTACAGCTTCCATCGATCGTCTGGATTTTCACAACCCCGTTTTTGTCGGAGATTTTGTAACCCTGCGGGCCAGCCTGAACTTTGTTGGGAGAAGCTCAATGGAGGTGGGCATCCGGGTTGAGTCCGAAAACCTTCTGACCGGCGAAAGGCGTCATACGGTTTCGGCCTATATGACGTTTGTTGCCCTTGACCAAGCGGGTAGGCCGGTTATCCTGCCGTCTCTAATTTTAGAAACAGAGGATGAAAAGAGAAGAAACCGGGAAGCCATAGCGAGGCGGACGGCTCGCCGGGTGGAAAAAACCAGGGAAAAGGCCTGTCAACTTGACAAAAACAACTGCCAGTTGTGATCAAAAGGTACAAGGTTAAAGGATCAAGGTTCAAGGCAAATGTAAAGGACGCCACGATGTTTGATTTCTATGGCGTCCTTTTTGAGTTTTCCTGCTCACGGCTTAAATGTTGCGTACTTTCTTAGCTTTTGCCTTAAATTCATCGATTTTTTTGCGTATGGCAAGTTTATCGAACTTGCCGACACTGGTTTTGGGTACATCGTCCACAAAGGCGACATAAACAGGAAGCATCCATTTGGTGATTTTTCCCTGATCGACGCCTTCTTTTTGCAGGAATGTGAGGATGTCCTCTTCTTGCGCCGGGGTACCGGGCATTTTTTTGATCAGCGCCATAGGGATTTCGCCCCATTTTTCGTCCGGTACACCGACATAGGTTGCCTCCAGAACGAATTCCGCATTACTGGTCAGATTTTCCAGCAGAACCGTCGGTACCATTTCCGATCCGCTCCGGATGACATCGGTAATTCGGTCGGCAATAATGATGTAGTGATCCTTGTCGATCTTGGCCGCATCGCCCGTGTGGAACCAGCCGTCACGCCAGGCCTGGGCCGATCTTTCCGGGTCCTTATAATAGCGGTCCATGATCCAGTGGCCCCTCAGGATGATTTCGCCGATCGTTTCGTTGTCGTGAGGTACATCGTTACCGTTTACGTCGACAACTCGAGCGTCAATGGCGGGCATAAATGGGATGCCGGTTTTGACCAGAATCTTATCGATTTCCTCACGAGGCCAATCAACCATATATCGTCTTGGGCCGGAAGCGATGGCTCCGGCCATGGTTTCCGTCATACCGTAGCCGGAACCTGTCCGCATCTCGGGAAAATATTTTTCCGCTTTCTGTTTGAGACCCAAAGGCAGAGCACCGCCGCCGATGGCGATTCCCAAAAGGCTGCTTAAATCCCACTTGTTAATATCCGGATACTCCAGCAGCATGGCCAACATGGTCGGGACCATCATAGCACTCGTCACTTTTTCATTCTGAACAAGTTCGCAAAAGCTCTCCGGTGTGAAGCGGCCGGGGAAAACGATCTTGGCGCATCCCCATACGCTTGAAAAAGGCGCGCCCCAGGCATGGATATGGAAAAGCGGCACATTCATCATCGGGATGGGCAGATTGGGGCGCTCCGGGTCCCACGGCATTCTTACGACAGTGGCCACCAAAGCCATTGAGTGGACGCAGTGCAAATATATCTGACGATTCGTGAACAGGACACCTTTGGGCAGGCCGGTGGTGCCCGTCGTATAATACAGGACGGCTTCGGTGTCTTCGTGCAAATCAGGCCAGTCGTAGGTCGTCGGTTCGTCTTTGATCAACTCCTCGTACGAATAAAGCGGCTCGATTTTTGTTGTGGGGAGGCCCGGCTTATCGGATATGTAGATGAATTTTTGCACAACAGGTTTAATCCGGTCATACAAAAGTTCGACCAAGGGAAGCAAAATATCATCGAACAGAAGGATTTTATCCTCGCCGTGCGTAATGGTATAGCCCATGTGATCAAGAGACAGTCGGATATTGATGGGATGCGATACGCCTCCGGTACAGATGGTGGCATAAATGGCCTCCATGTGCCAGTGATGATTCAGCGCCATGGTGGCGATCTTGTCGCCATTTTCAACCCCCAGCCGCTTGAGAGCATGGGCCAGTTGACAAGTACGTTCGTGCCACTGCCGCCAGGTAAACCGGAAATATTTCCCGGCGTCATCTCGATAGACGATGGCTTCATCATCCGGAATCAGAGACAAAGGCCTTTTCATGAAGTTTTTGACCAACAGCGGGTAATTTCTATTGTATTGCGGATAGTAGTTCGTTTCTGTCATTTCTGCGTTCCCTTTTTAATGATTATTTTTAGCCTTGATAAGCCTTTATGCCGATCTATTTCGTCGCTCCGACCACATTCCTTTCCAGCCTTTGCATCGATATAAGCAAAAAATTATTCTTAGTCAGGTGCACAATCCGAAATGATATCAGTGAAATTTCTGATCGTCTTGATCGATTACTTTGATTTCTCCGAATTTTTCTTCGTATTGCCGGAGATTGATCGTCAGGGCTTCGATAATTCTTTTAACATGGCCGGGTGCGACGATGATTCTTGAAACCAAGTGCGTCCCATTGGGTGTATTCAAAAGCCAGTCCAGCATAAATTCGTCCGGGCTGTGGGCGACCATCATCAAATTGCTGTATCGGCCCAGTGACATCTCATCGGCGGCATTAACCTGGATTTGCTGCTGTTGCTGATTAGATTTGGCCATAGAATCCTCCTTTAGTGGACAATTATTAAAATTATAATTTTAAAAATCAACAATTAAAATGTACTACTATATAAATTGTCTGGCCTGCCGCTCAAATTTATCCTGTCATAGCTGTCACGGGGGCATGAAGACCGAATGTTTAAATAAAGTGGGTCCTTATCGTATTCGTTTTATGACGTCCGTTGGACCAGAAAGTATAGACCATGGGCATGGCAAAGCAACGTCGGCCGGCAAGGTCTTTATTTTGTCTTGTGGTTCTTTCGGATAACAAATAAAAATCCGATCAGGCCCAGAAGGGGAATCAGACCGGCGATGATAAACAT
Organism: Deltaproteobacteria bacterium; assembly: GCA_016928025.1. Lineage (GTDB taxonomy): Bacteria > Desulfobacterota > Syntrophia > Syntrophales > JAFGHS01 > JAFGHS01. The sequence continues at coordinate 2,915 of JAFGLN010000084.1, read as the reverse complement.
GATGACAAAGTTGGTATATTGCAAAACAAAGCCCAAAATGATCGAGCCAATGGCGATTCCGACGTCGAAAGATGCTCCCAGCATGCCCATGGCGGATCCTCGGCCTTCATCGCCCACACGATCGACAGTGAATGCCATTAACGTCGGTTGTGCGGCACCGAATCCGATGCCGTAAATCAGGGCAACAACCAGCAGCATTGACATGGAGTCCGCCGCGCAAAGGGTCCACATGCCAAAGGCGGCCATGGCGAGACCCGGAATGATGACTGCTTCACGCCCCAGCCGATCGGAAAGAATGCCGGCAATCGTTCGTGACACGATGAGAACAACAGCGTAAGCCGTAAAGAAGTAACCTGGATTGTGGATGCTTCTTTCCATAGCCAAGAGAATGAAGAAAGAAACGACCGCTCCCCATGTGACGCTCAGAGAGGTCATGACTAAGGACGGGAAAATGGCGGCCTTTTGAAAAAGTGCCGAATGTGGCCGACCGGTTGATGTGACCGGCGGACGGTATTTATCCCTGAGAACAGCGGTCGTTGCCAGGGCGGTCAAGGCTGAGAAGGCGGACAAGATGAAAAGGGTCGTAAAGCTGTATTGATTCACAACGATGACGCCGAGGGCCGGAGCAACAGCCAGGGCCAGGTTGGAGACCATGCCGAAGTAGCCCATCGCCTCGCCACGCCTTTCGATAGGCGCAATATCGGCAACGTAAGCCGACGACGCGGTATTGAACATGCTGAGTCCGGAACCGTGGAATATACGCAGCGTAATAAGCAGCAGTAAGGAACCGACAAAATTATATAAAATCGCGGCGACAAAGAAAATGGCGGCACCTGCGAGCATCAGCCCTTTTCTTCCCCATTCGTCGGCGGCGCGGCCGACAAAAGGGCTCAGGATAACAATAGGCAGGGTAAACGCGCCGATGACGACGCCGATATCCGATTCGTCACCGCCGATCTTCACGACATAAAGAGGAAAAACGGCCAACAAAAAAGACATGCTGCCGAAGAAGGCCAGACGAGACAAGCAAATGAAGACAAAATCATGGGTAAAAAGCTTAGGTAGCCCCTGATTCAATTGGGGTTTCAAGGTCATGCCGGTCCTTTCACGCGTCGGTTTCCTTCAACCATTCAGCTCGACGAATGAGGTGTGTGAGTGCCTTGACAGTTCTTTCCACACTCGTGAAAGAAGGTACCCCGCATCGCGTACTGAGCTGCAAAAAAGGCTGCATGACATGGCCATAGGGCGGTACGGATAAGATGGGTTTTTCGATTTTTCTGCTCATTGTACCCAAAAAGTCGGCATATTTTTCAGGGCTGTCACCTTCCGGATATATGCCAAAAAGGACAGTATCCACCCAGGGTGCCATTAATTCCACACATCGGCGGCAAATCTCTATCTTTTTGCCTCTGGGTGCCCAGACGAGGTCAATCGGATTTGAGCTTCCCGCAAAGGGTGGGAGGTAATGCTTTAAAAAGTCGATCATTTCTTGGTGGACATCCGGCGGTAACGACGGGACATCAAGACCTGCCGCCTCGCAGGCATCACAGGCCGCCACGCCGATACCCCCCGTAGAGACGATGACGCCGACACGCTTGCCTTGAGGAAGATAGGGTGTGTTAAATGCCACGATGGCGTCCATCATATCCTCGATACCGATCGCTTCCGTCACGCCCACCTGATTGAGGACGGCCTTTGCCATCTCACCGTTACCGGCCAGAGACCCGGTATGAGATTGGGTAAAGCGGGCGCCGGAACTGGTCAGACCGGATTTCCAGATCACGACGGGCTTATGGCGGGCGGCGTCTTTGGCTGAATCGAAGAAACGTCTTCCGTCTTTGAATCCTTCAACATAGGCGCCGATAATACGTGTATCTGGGTCTCTTCCAAAGTAATCCAGATAATCGGATATGTTTAAATCGGCCTGATTGCCGCAGGAAACGACATTGCTGAATCCCATTCCCCGCTCGGTACCCATTACCAATGCATATTCCGTGGCCCAGCCACTTTGGCCGGCGAAAGCCAATCCTCCTTGGTCGACGCGCGGCGCTTGCGTGGTGACCATGTTGATTCCGGATGCGGGTGAAGCAATACCCATGCAATTAGGGCCGACGATACGCATTCCCGACGAATGAGCGGTCTTGGCAATTGCCTCCTGTTGTACCCGCCCGTCTTCCCCCAGTTCGGCAAAGCCGGCGCCGTGAACAATCGCCACCTTAACGCCTTTTTTCGCGCAATCTTCGAGAGCGGAAGGTACCAATCCGGCCGGGACAAAGAGAATGGCCAGATCAATGGTTTCGGAAATATCCAGGACCGTTGCAAAAACTTGTTTCCCCGGGATGGCGTTTGTCTTGGGATTGATGAGAAAAATTCTTCCCGGAAAATTTAAGGTATGTAAAACCTCGACAACACGGCTGCTGTATTTTGTGTCATCGGCCGAAGCCCCGATAATCGCGATGGAATTCGGATGAAAAAGAGGTAACAAGTCGCAGTTCATGGAAGTTTCCTTTCGATCTGTTTTTTTATGCTCTGATGAATGGGCAATCGGGTTGGGATTCTTCGTGCAGGAACATTATGGAAAACACCTTGGTCTGTCAAGAGGAAATCATTATCAACCGCTGTAAAGAAGAGTTGTTTTGTTTCCAATGAAAATTAAATGGAAAAATTAGAATGGTCTCTACGGGCTGAATTGTTTCAAAACAATGGATGTCATGGTACCTGAGACGTGATTTTACTCCGCTTGTTTTTAAAATGGCAGTAACTTCGAACATTTGATTTGTACTTGAAAAAAAGGGGATTGAGCCGCATCAGCTGATCCCCCGTTATTTCTATGGTGCCGAAGCCGGGATTTGAACCCGGACAGGCGTACACCCACTAGACCCTGAACCTAGCGCGTCTACCAATTCCGCCACTTC
>JAFGLN010000083.1 GCA_016928025.1 Deltaproteobacteria bacterium | reverse complement strand
GATCCGGAACAGGGTGGTGACATCCTTCGGAACACCATGGCGGATTCCTTCGGAATCGCATGCCGGAATCAGCGGAATAGGCATCTTGGTCCAACCCCAATCCCAAACAATCCCAATCCCATTCCCTGTTTGTTTTGCACGATCATATTTCTCCATGATGTCGCCATCATCAAAGCGGCAATGGGGCGAGAATGCCACGGGATCGAGAGGCGAAGAAACGGGGTCCTGATGATCACTTCCCCGCGCCCATAGATAACCGGCAGCCCGGACGGCATCTTCGACACCATCCTTAAAATCATTAAATGGGTAGCAGGCGGCGAAAACCGGTTTCTGAAAAATATTTTCCAATATCTTCCTGCTTGCGTTAACGTCCCAATGCAATTGATCAGGAGAGGCATCCGTTAGGCGGGGGTGGGTCATGGAGTGGCTGAAAATCTCAAATCCTTCGTAAACCTGCTTCAGTTCGTGGAGGCTGAGCCGCCAGACCTCTCATCCCTCATAAACCCATCCGAAGGATCTTTCATTTTGATAAAGCCCGGGATTGAGGCAGAAGATCGCCTTCGCCTCATGGTGTCGCAGGATGTCGATCAGGTGTAAATCGTAGCAGATGCCGTCGCCCCATGTTTGAACAACCTTTATCATAGTGGCTTATCTAAGGTTTAGATGTCATAAAAAAAATGGATTTTTTGTCATAGTGACTCTATCACTGGAGGGCTTAGAATTCCATTTCTTTAAAATCATCGGCAATGATCAGGGGGGCTGCGGTCATGTTCTGAACGTCCTCGGCCGTAACGCCGTCAATGGCTTCTTTGAGAACCAGGCCCTCCGGCGTCACTTCGATCAGGGCATAGTTCGTCACGATGACATCGACACAGGCCTTGGCCGTAAGAGAATACGTGCATTCTGTAAGAATCTTTGCTTTTCCGTCCACCGTGACATGGTCCATAGCCACGATCACCTTTTTAGCTCCAACGGCCAGATCCATGGACCCGCCGATGTTGCCGACAGCCCCCATGCCCCTCGCCGGATTATTCCATCCCGCCAGATCACCGCTTGCCGATACCTGCAAGGCACCCAGAACGGCAACATCGATATGGCCGCCGCGGATCATAGCAAAGGATGTTCCGATGTCAAAATAACTCGATCCGGGCAATTCCATAACAAACTCGCAGCTGGCATTGATGCGGTCTTGCTCGATTTCCTCATCTTCGGCCAGGGGGCCACACTTCAGCATGCCGATCTCCGATTGCAGATTGATGTCTCTGCCTTCTATCCAGTTGGAAACCAAAGTGGGTATGCCGATGCCCAGATTGACATACGAACCGTCCTCCAGCATATTGGCGATTCTTAAAGCGATCATCTCCCTCTCAATAGGGGGTATCTCCGGTACGATGATTTTTTTGGTCGCGCTCAAAATTATTTTTCTCCTCCTTTAAATATCTGCAATTTCCAGGTCCGGCCGGCCTGTTTCAACAACGCGCTTTACAAAGATTCCCGGTGTATGGATACCATTGCCGTTCAGATCACCTACTGCATGCAGAAATTCCACCTCAGCAATCGTAATGGCACCGGCCATGGCCATGGCGGTGTTATAATTTTGGGCTGTATCGTGATAAATCAAATTCCCTTCCCGATCGCCTTTCCAGGCGTGTACAAAGGTGAAATCCACCGTCAGCGCCAGTTCCAGGAGGGCTTCCCGGCCGTTAAAAACCCGAACTTCCTTGCCTTCAGCTACAACGGTACCCACGCCGGTGGGGGTATAGAAAGCCGGCAGGCCTGCGCCGGCACAACGCAATTTTTCCACAAATGTTCCCATCGGAAAGACTTCCAATGCAATTTCTCCCTTTTTGACGGCCTGCTCAAAGGGATGATCGGCACCTTTGCTGGCAGAGCGAGGAAAGGGATAGTTGCAAATGGCCTTTCTAATCTGACCATTCGTAACCAGATCAAGGATTTCTTCATTGCCCGGCCCAACCTGCTGCAGCACAATCGTCAGATCCTTGACATTTCTTTTTGCCAGGGCTTTTGTCAATCCAGCAGGCCTGCCCGCCGAAAAAAACCCACCGAAAGCGATCACTGCGCCATCGAAGACATCTTCAACGGCTGCTTCCACAGTATTGTATACCTTATCCATACATTAACTCCTTGAAGACGATTGGAATGTATTTTTGGTGCAATTATAGAATTGCTATCCCCCTTACTCTACTTTGGAGGATAGGAATGGTAAGCGTATCAGTAAGTGATCAATCTGAAGATGGTTTCTTCTTCGGCTTTTGTACTTCCATTTCTTTATCGCAACAAATAGGATTGGACGGACTTGCTTTCGTGCAAAGAATAACGGTACCACAGTTTGCGCATTCGTAACGTTTTCCCAATTGACTCATGATTCAACTCCTTACTGCTTCTTTATTTCCATTGGCTGCCCGCAGCAAACCAGCTTGCCGTCACCGCCTTTGGTGACGATATAAATGGCGCCGCACTTCTTACAGGTATATTTTTTACCTATTTGATTGGCCATAATTTTGCCTCCTTGAACTCATTCTCCCGCAATAATATCGGGGAGAACGGAAACACAGACACAAAGGTTTCGATATTTATAACCTTTGAATAATTCTAAACGGATGAAATAATTCTATTCCATCTGGCAATAGTGCTCAAACAACATCCTGTCATACGAGGCCGAGCAATTTTTCAGCATTCCCCCCAAGCCATTTCTTTTTCACGGCATCTTTCAAAGGTAGGGCCTGAAGCTCATCAACACATCTTTTATGGGGCAACATACAGTCCGTTGCAAAGAGAACCCTGTCTTGCAAGAGTGAATTGCCATAAACCATCAAAGGATCCCAGCCTGTTCCAGGCGTGCCAATATACTTGGGGGATACCGCTCCAATCTCGATATAAACATTGGGATGCTTCCACGCAATAGCGACGAGCTCATTGACCCAAGGCCATCCGCCGTGGTTGGCAATGATGACCAATTCGGGGAAATCGCATGCCACTTCATCAAGGTAGATCGGTCTGCTGTAGTCGATAGAACGGTTGACCGTGAAATTGATCGACGAATGAATGGTGGCCGGTATGCCCAATTCAACACAGGTCTCATAAACGGGGTAAAAACGCTTGTCATTGCAGTGCAGCCGGTATGCCCATCCTTGAATATTGACTCCCTTGAAGCCACGTTGTTGGACTTCGCTTTTAACCACGTTTGCCATATCATCGTCTTCGAGGGGATTAATGCACAGATACCCGGCGATGAATTTTTCGGGATGGTCCTTCACGATCCGATAAACAGCGTCATTCTGTCGGCGATAATCTCCAATGGCCCATTCGGCCTGCAATACAGCTTTATCGACTCCACCGTCGTCCATGCTTTTTAGAAGTTCGTCAACGGTTGTTTCTGTATGCTCCTCGATCCCTTTATAGGTATCCGCATACCCTCTCATGTAGCTTTTGGTGAGAACTGTTCGGGCTTGATCCGAATTGTCCCTGTACTCCCGTGAAGGGGGCACCATGCGAAAATCAATAATCATTTTATACCTCCATCATATTTAAAGTGAAATACTTCCAGCCATTGCATATTACCGTTATCGTATTGACAGCGAAGGTTATAACCCCTCTACCTACCTCCCAACTGGCACGCGTCCAACTGTCTATTCTCCTCCATTTGTCTTGTAAAAAATTTTACCTCCACCAGTCCACCAAGAACATGACAAGGTCCGGAATGTAAATAACAATAAAAATCGGGACTGTCATGGCTGCCAAAAAAACCCAGGACTCCTTCGCCATATCCGCCATGCTCACCTTGCAAATAGGTTCGGCAAACCAGAGTTGCGGGCCCATCGGTGGTGTGATCTCTCCGATACAGGTGGACATCATAGCAACAACGCCGTAGAAAACGGGATCGATTTCCAACATATTGACTGTCGGAATAAACAGCGGAAGAATAACAATGATCATAGCTATGCTGCTGAAAAAGAACCCCACGACCAAAAGGAATACGGAGACCACAACCAAGAAGGCGGTAGGGCCCAACTCCAAAGCCAGTATCACTTCAGTGAGCGTCTGCGGCAGCCTTACGAAAGTAACCATCTTTGAGAATAACTCAGCGCCAACAATGATAAAGTAAATCATGGTTGTTATCTTCAACGTTGCCAGGAGCGCGTCCCAAACTTGCTTCCAGCTTGTTTGTCGATAGAAAAACACTCCCAGGAGCAGCGTGTATAAACAGGCGACGGCTGCGGATTCCGTTGGACTGAAGATGCCGCCATAAATTCCCCCCAAGATCACAACCGGCATGAGGAGCATCGGTATTGCCCGTACAAATGTCCGACCACGTTCCTTCCAGGTGGCACGAGGGGCTAGGGGGTATTTTCTTCGCCTTGCTATGACGATGGCTGTTATGCCCAGAAACAGCGTTGTTATAAAGCCGGCATTCAAACCGCCTAAAAACAGGTCCGGAATGGGAATATGGGTCAGCGCTCCAAAAAGAATAAATCCGAGACTGGGTGGTATGAGCCATCCCAGCTCTGCTGATGTAAGGCATACGGCAGCAGAAAATGGCCTGTCATAACCCGCAGACACCATGATGGGTAAAAGCACAGCACCCATAATGGCGAGGCAGGCGGTACTCGAACCCGATACCGCACCCAGAAAAGCTCCAATGACAAACCCACTGACTGCCAACCCGCCGGTTATATGACCAAACCATGCCACCAAAAAATCACGGACAGGAGTTGCCCCCCCGCTGACAAGAAGAAGGTTTCCAGCCAGAATAAAGAAAGGACAGGCAAGCAGCGGAAATGAATTAATACTGTTAAATGCGAACCCGGCAACACTTTGCAAAGGAAGCCCCATGACTGTAAGGGCTACAACCAAAGAAGTACAGGCAAAACCGATTGCCAGGGGCATGCCGGTAAGAAGCAATAGGAAGGAGAAGCCAATTACTATATACACCAATGCATCCATTTTATATAACTCCTTCTAATTGGAGGATTTTCGTCCTCGAAGGACTCTCCGCAAATCAATTATCAAGTAAATAAGAAACAAGCCAAAACCTACAGGGATACAGAGCTGAACAATCCACACGGGAATGGCAATATATCTGGCGTAATTTTGATGAGTAACATAATAATTATATACAGCGATACAACCGCCAATCATCACAGTTCCGACATAAAACAGCGCTACCAAATCATTGAATAGTTCAACGCCCATCTTGATTTTGCCGCGCAGTTTTCGAAGGATAAAAGCAACAGATATGTGTTCGCCTTCACCATAAAGTGGGCCTATATATAGCATGGTTGACCATATGGTCAACCAAACGACCATGTCGGTCAGGAAATCATAGCCGATGCCAAAAACAGCCCTTAAAATAATAATTATTACCAGCAAGGAGACGCTCATGCCGAGAAGAGCCAAACAAAAATACCTTAGACCTTCCTCCATTTTTTTACACAAATGATTCATTAAATCATGATTCTCCTTTCCTTGTAATTAATCGATTTAAACAGAAGACCCATAGAATGCTCTTGATCTGAATGCAATTTTAGACTCAAGTCATTTTACCACCCCGATCCGACAACAGTTTGCCTAGATCCGAGGTAGCCCCTATTTTAACCGGACACCGTGAGACTGAACATGAGTTGTAAGAATAGATACACATATAGCACGACAACGAGGAAGAAGCTGTCACTGTGTCCGGCAAATTAAGACATCCAAAGATTTAGTGGTAACTTATAATTTCAATATTAAGCTCATCACTTAGCCGCTTGGATGGCTTTTATGTATTTGGGATCAACACTGTCTATAATAGGTTTCGCAGCATCGAACATTATTTTTTTAAATTTCTTATGATCCTCCTCCTTATATGGGGCAACGTAACCACCCGCTTTTTTAAATGAATCAAGGCTTCGGCGTTCTAAAATAGCTGAGTAATGATCGGTTCTAATGCCTTGATATACTCTATCGAAAGCCTCTCGTATACCGGGTCTAAACAGCTTGCCTGTTGCTGGCAGTGCGTTATACCACTTCGTATTAACGGCATTGGAAATCGGCTGTACCCCCCAAACATAAGGCAACATGTTGGGAGCATATCGATTCAGTTGCATAAAAGGAACGCCACCTGTCAGGTCGGTAATGACACCTTCGATCTGGTTTGTTTGGAGAGCTGTCACGACCTCTGAGTAAGGAAGGAATACCCCTGTTATACCCAAAGCTTTTAGCGCTCGCGCCTGACCTTCGCCACCGAAATACCTAATTTTTAATCCCTTAAGGTCGTCCAACGTCTCACAGCGTTTCTTGGTAAAGATGTAAACATCTCCGCAATTACCCGCCCAGTTAAGAATTGTAATCCCCTTGGAGGCCAAGTCCTTTTCCAGTTCTTTAAAAGGCTCGGTATCCATAACTCTAAGAAAGTGTTCCCAGCTTTCAATAATACCCGGTGTTTCCAATAACGCCCACGCAGGATTCCATTGCTCGTAAAAATGGGGTCCTCCGTAGGTCTTATGTATCGCCCCTTGTGCAAGTGCCATCTGGGCATCGTTCTGGTTATAGAGCTGTGCATTGGGATAGTGTTTAATTATGAGCTTCCCCTTGAGAGCAGGGTCTTCTAGTGCTCTCCCTTGCAACAGCGATGAGTATGGCTGGGCAAAGAATCCTTCCCCATATTCTGGATATCCTGGGCCTCCTGAAGTACTAATTAACTCAACCTTTTCTTTTCCTGTTTGAGCAAAAAGATTCCCGCTTAAGCAACATGCCATTAATAACATAACCAAAATTGCAATTACAATTTTTCTCATCTCTCTTTCCTCCTTCCGTGACCTATTATGTTTTGTCTTTAATACAATGACAACGTGTGTCATATGCCAAAATCGATCATGATTACTGATTTTTGGTCCATGTTGTCATGCATTTCCGCTCCCGGTAATTCCAAGAAAATCACCTATCAGCTTTAAATTTTCCCCCTCTCTTATTTTTTCTTAGTCTTTTCAAGAGCTTCCTTCATACGCTTGGCCGCTTCACCGCCGCTGGCCATGCACAGCATGACATCATGGGCTTCCAGGTCGAACTGCTGTTCATAGTCCTGGTAGACGCCATAGTTCATCTGGCGTTTGGTCAGCTTGATGGACAGTTCGGAATTGGCAATGATCTTCTTCATCATGGTTATGGCCATCTCTTCCAGCTTTTCCGGCGGCACTACGAAGTTGACAAGACCCCATTGCTCCGCTTTAACGGCATCAATGCGTTCATTGGTAAAAGCCATCCATTTGGCGCGCCCGATACCGATCAGTAACGGCAGCAGCTTCGTGCCGCAGTTGGTTATCCCGGCCCCCACATTGGTCTCCGGAAATGCAAACTGCGTCCCTTCGGCGGCAATGCGTATGTCTGCACTCATCGCCCACTCGCATCCCGCTCCCATAGCGTAGCCTTGCACGGCAGCAATGACAGGTTTTCCCATATTAAGCATGATACGTGTTGTATCCTGCAGCATTTCGACATACCGCAAGCCGTCTTCTATATGCATATGGGGATGTTCGGACAGATCATCGCCTGCGCAGAAGGCGCGCCCCTCTCCTTTTAGTATGACGCCTTTGACTGTGTAATCAAGCGCGGCTTCGGTGAGTGCTTTGTGTACGTCACGGGTCAACTGCATATTGATAGCATTAAGGACCTTGGGTCGGTTCAGCTTGATGACGGCAATATCATCTGTTTTTTCATATATGACGGTTTCCAGTTGCATCTTCAACCTCCTTTAAAGTTACTTGAGTTTCCATTGAGGAGGTCTTTTTTCAAAGAAAGCGGCCACACCCTCTCTGGTATCCTCCATTTTGAGTACTGGACCGGCCAGGGCTTTGAAGAGGCTAAGGCCGTCCTCAAGTGAAAGGTACCTTGCCCGCCTGTTGATCTCCTTACAGGCCCAAAGCGCTGCCGGACCGTTGTTGCAGATCTTCTTTGCCAGCGCTTCCGCAGTCGGCATCAGTTCGGCGGGCGGCACCAGACGGCTCACTAACCCTATGCGGTATGCTTCCTGAGCACTGACGCGGTCGCCGGTCATTAATATCTCCATGGCGATAGATGCCGGTATCATTCTGGATAGCATGATGGACGCATAGGCATCGACCGTGTTTAGCTTCTGGTCAGGTGTACCTAGCGATGCTTTTTCTGAGGCGATCCGGATGTCACAGCAAAGCGCCAAGCCAAAACCTGCACCCAGACAGTAGCCGTTGACTGCGCATATGAGCGGCTTCTTAATGTTGGCTAATTGCCAATCGTAGTCTGCTTCCCACCCTTCCGGGTCAACCAGGTGTTCCTTATCCGTCAAATCGGCTCCGGCACAAAAGGAGCGATCACCTGAGCCGGTGACTATTCCCACATACAAGTCATCATCGGCGTCAAAATCGTGCAGCGCCTTTATGAGTTCCCGTGCCAGTTCTCTGCTCATGGTATTCAAGGGTGGGTTATTGAGCGTGATGTAAGCAATGTGGTCTTTCTTCTCGTACAACAGAATCGACATGCATAACTCCTTTCTTTGCGGACTTAAAGTATGACCTTCTTCTCCTTGAATTCGCCTATCTGTTCCCAGGTATATCCCAACTCCAGCAGAACTTCCTCAGTATGTTGACCAAATTCCGGTGCGCCGAAAGGTGTTCTTTCCGGAGTGCCCTTCAGTTGAATGGGGCAACGGATGCCCTTTAGCTTGCCGTAGTTGAAATGTTCATACTCGATGATATATTCATTTTCCAGCGCCACCGGATCATTGATGACCTCCACCGGCGTCTGTGCCGGTGCCCAGATCAGGCTATTGGCGTCGAAGCGGGGGGCCCAGTAAGATCGCGGCTGTTTGGCAAATTCTTCATCCAGCAATTTAATGACCTCGATGTTGTTCTTAACCAGGGACGCATGATCCGGGTACTTGTTCAACAATTCTTCCTTTCCCAGTGCTTTGCAGACCCCCGGCCAGAACCGCTCAGTCTGCAGCATCTGCAGCATGAACCATTTTTCATCTTTGCCCTGATACGTATTATAAAGCGGATTGCCTTGGGTATAACGGGAATGACGGCCTGTTTCTATTTTATATACCAGCGCTCCCTGTATGTCGACGCCGGCCACCCACATGCCGTTGCCGTAAAGCGAACATTCCAGCAACTGGCCTTTACCGGTCTTTTCCCTGGCATACAAGGCCAGTGCTATGCCACCCATTGCAAACATGCCGGTAGTGTTATCGCCCATGGCACCGCGCAACGGCACTGCCGGCGTCCCCGGTTCACCCATGGTGGCCATGATACCAGAGCGTGTCCAGAAGGCGGTCTCATCGAAGGCCGGCCAGTCCGCGCCCGGTCCTTTTGAGCCGTATCCTGTGATATTGCAATATACGAGGCGCGGGTTGATCTTGCTCAACGTCTCATAGTCCAACTCTGCCCGCTTTAGCGTCATCGGCCTGAGATTGGCCAGAAAAACATCGGCCTTCTCGATCATGTCATGCATGATCTTACGGCTTTCTTGCTGCTTTAGGTCAAGGGCGATGCACCTCTTGCTTCTGTTGGCCATTTCAAAAAGCCAGTTGTAGGTGCCCTCCCGTTCAGCAGGTAAAACGCCGGTACTCATGATGCCGCGCAGCGGATCACCATCCATTGGTTCAACACGCACAACATCAGCACCGTGCTCGCCCAGCCACATGCCGCAAGTCGGACCGGCAAACCATGTTGATAGCTCAACAACCTTAATTCCATCCAATGCAGATGCCATTTGCTTACCCTCCTGTTATAAATTTTCAAAAAAGTTTTAAATTTTCTTCTTAAAATTATATCTTTGGGTATTAATTGCGTAAGTTGCTGATATTTTTTGATTGAGGTCCTTTTATTACTATTAAGTTGCGCAAATGGATAGATCATGAATTAGTTAAAGTGCATTGGATGATCATTTCCAATGCAGTTGATATTCAATGAGTTTATATATTGCATCCTGCTTATCATTCGTTACGTTCGCTATCTCTTATGAGCGCTTATTCCATCAATAATGATCTTGATCTGTTCCCTAATGTAATCTACTATCGTATAGCGCTTCGACAAAAACCAACGTTTAAAGGCCCAGGTATCTCCGAGAACTACAATGTTATTGGCGACTAGACTGATATCATCGATTTTGAATTCTCCAGCTTCACATCCTTTTGTTAATATGCCCTCTATTGCACTGATCATCTCTTTTTCTCGTTCGAGAACCTGCTTCAGAACATCTTTTTTTAAATTCATTGATTCTTGATATGCAAGAAGGGCCATGTCTTGAATATCATCTACACCTCGAAAGTATCTTTCGATGATGTTCTGTAGGGCCTCCTTTGGGGCAAGATCGTTACAGCTGTTTACGAACTCGCAAAACTTAACATTGCGGGACATGAAATATTCAAAAACAAGCGAGAGAATGTCCTCTTTGGACCCGACGTAATGGTACATTGTTCCTATGCTCATGTTGCAGGTCTTGGCTATCTCACGGATACTTGCTTTGTCATACCCCTTCTTAACAAGAAGATGGGCTGCACCACGAGCAATCTGCTCTCTTCTCGTATTTATTAAGTTTTCGTCCTGACTATAAGTTCTGATGGAATTCATGTTTTGATTACCTCGGTGTATAGATCAAACGTTCGATCTAGATCGAACGTTTGATCTATACACCGAGGTAAAATAGTTTGTCAAGTTTTTTAGCAAGGCTTTCAGAATCTAAAAAATATCATGTAAGAAGGTTTTTCATGCTTAGCCCATCTTCCGCAGTTTGCAGTTGAATACTATAAAAATTAGGGGGGATAAGATCGGATAGCTGAATAATATTGGAATATGCTTTTTGAAAATTGAATGTAGTGAAAACCAGGTGCTTGCCAAGAGATGCGGGAATAGCGATACGCATACAAAGTCGGCAACTCTCATTTAATACACGATGGCATTCATTTATAAAGGGCGGAGTGTAACTTGTTTTGTCCATGGTCAGTCTTTTTTTGATCGATTTCAATCGATGAGGTGTTTTGGCGTGCCGGAGCTCTGCGCAGCGAATCGAATTTTTTCCGGGGCCCCTGTGCGCGCAACGAAACGGCCGACGGGCCGCATGTCTGAGCGCTGGAAGCGCGAGTTTGCGGCCCGGCAGTCGAGCGAGCAGCCGTGAATGCGGGGCACTGATTTAATGTCTGTCTCAAGCTGACGACGGTAACCTAAGCATCTGACAGGGTGGGCCGAGAAAAGATTCTTGAGCGGCGCAGGGCTTCAAACGCCACACGCCCACCGCCCCGCACCTCTTCACGTGCCCCACCTCTCTTCAAACGACCCCATCTCTCCCCTTACAACATCCCCAGCACCTCAGGCGACATCCGATCCCACACCCGAAGTTCTTCCGCGAAAGGTTCCCGGACGATCTTGCATTCGGGTCCGAGGAACATGGTCTCACGCTTTTCGCCGTATGGCGGCCAGCCGCCGAGACTGTCACAGGCGGGATTGCCGGTACGGGCGAAGGCAATCCAGGCGTCCTGGATCTTTTCACTCAATGTCACGGCTTCAGGCTTTTTCCCGGTGAAGACGTAATCGAGGGTCCTGAATACGAACCCGATATCCAGGGCATGGCAGGCCCCGAGCTTGCCTTTCAGGGCCGGGGACTTCCAGGTGAACAGATAACTGAAGACATTACTGTTTTGTTTAGCCTGGGCTTCCAAAAGCCGGCAAGCCGGAATCCCAAACGTGCGATCGGTCTGGATGGCCGAAAAAATTTCGGCAGGAGCGGTGGATTCGCCCCGTCTGCCCCGCTCCGTTTTGTACGTTTCATATAACACCGATGCGGCATCGGCCGGCATGATGCGCCCCAGCCGCCTCATGATGTCGGCTTCTTCCTTTTGGGCCAGATCGGGTTCCATGGCGCCGAAGAGCTTCCATTCCTCCTGCGTCGTCCCGACCAGGAGGGGAACGGATTGGGATGATCCTTTTGCGATGGCCGTCAGGGGCATCTCCGGCAGGACCCGGCCGTCCGCCACGAGGCTGAAGGGCATGGTGATCTTCAGCTCCGAGCGCCAGGTCTTCTGGGGCAGGATGGCCTGGGCGGCCAGCATTTGATCAATGGCCAGAGACCGCAGGGCGGCAGGGTCCGTCGCCTTCAGTCCCGCGGCTTCCAGGAAAAGGGCGGCGACCCTTTTGGCTATGGACGGTGAGAAGACCGTACTGGCCGCTCCGCTCTGGCAGATCGCTTTATGAAACAACCCCCGCGCCGGCGGGAATGCGAGAAGAATGCCGACGCTCATCCCCCCGGCCGACTCGCCGAAGATCGTCACATTGCCGGGATCGCCGCCGAAGGCTGCGATATTGTCGCGTACCCAGGTCAGGGCCATGGTCTGATCCAGCAGCCCTTCGTTGCCCGTTGCCGGTATTTGACCGCCGGTGATTTCGTTGAGATTCAAGAATCCGAGGGCGCCCAGGCGGTAATTGATGGTGACGACGACAACGTCGCCGCGGGCGGCGAGATGTTTGCCCGTATAGCGGCTGATGGAACCGGCGCCGCCCTGAAAACCGCCCCCGTGAATCCAGACCATGACGGGGCGCTTCTTGTCGTCCAGGCCGGGCGTCCAGACGTTGAGGTAGAGGCAGTCTTCGTTTTGATTTGCTGTTTCCGCTGCCGTATCGATTATGGAGACGGCGCCGGCGTTCTGCGGGGCGACGGGCGCGAAGGTCTTCGCCTGGCGAATATCCGCCCAGGCCTGGACCGGTTCGGGCGGCCGCCAGCGCTTAGAACCGACCGGCGGTTCGGCATAGGGAATCCCTTTAAAAGTAAAAAGTCCTTTTTTCTCGATGCCTTCCAGTTTGCCCGATGTAAGGGTCACGATTGCCTTTGTAGAGTCCGTCATTTTTTTTACTCCTCATGATGATTTTTCTGAATGATACAGCAAATCTGTGAATCTATAGCCATACGCCAATGAATGGTGATGGTTTTGTTTCATGGAATGAAGGACATGGGAAAACACGGGGCAAAGATAATCGATATCCCGTTTAGATGTCAAGAGGAACCTCTTTATGACTGCATCAAAAACTGACGACAATCAGATCATTTCTTGGCGTGCATTTAAATGTTTGATTTATCTTTGGATTATGAATGAGTTTCCGCCGATATAACATTTAAAGAAAAATGTAATACATTCCGATAATCAATTTATTGAAAGCTTGGAACAGACAATCAAAGGGGCCGAAGATGAAGACGATAAAAATATCACCATATTCATCAGGGGAAATTACGACGGACCTTTGTTTTGCCAATTTGTTAAAACACGGCAATGAGGGGTCCCGAAGTAAACTAAAGCAGGAATTATTAAATCAGAGTCGTGAAAAGGGCGGTGAAAAACCTCCCGCAGGCGATGTCCATCAAGATCCTTGTGAAGCTGGAGACGGCCTGCAAACCAAAACCAATGACGTCTCCGAGAATCGTGCGGCCTATGATTTGCAGCCGGGCTTTACCGATATATCCAATGACAAAAATGAGATTTTCCAGCAGTGGCAGGGTTGGCTTGTGGATGTACATAGGCCCTTTATGGACGGCTCACCGGAAAGCGAAGCCGATCCTGACGAAACAGACGTTGACGATATGGATGATGATTCCGCCGGGCAAAAGAATGGTCTTGAGGAAAAGCTGCTCAATATTCAAAAAATGGAGGCCATCGGAACGTTGGCCGGCGGCATTGCCCATGATTTCAACAATATCCTCATGGGTATCCAGGGTTATATCTCCATGATCCTGCATGACTTAAAGCCGGATCATCCCTATCGGATGAAGTTCGAAAATATTCAGAACTACTTGGAACTGGGTGCCGATCTGACCAAACAACTCCTGAATTTCGCCCAGGGTGAAAATTATGAAGTGAAAGCGACCCACATCAATGATGTCATCGACAAAAGCGCCGATATGTTCGGGCGGACCAAAAAAGAGATCAGCATTTTCAAACATTTTAAAACGGATCTCTGGATGGTCGATGTCGATATCAGTCAGATTAATCAGGTCTTTCTCAATCTCTTCATAAATGCGGCGCAGGCCATGCCGGGTGGCGGAAACCTCACGATCGAGACGGATAATGTCATCTTCGGCGAAAACGAAATAAAACCGTTCAATATTGCTAGCGGCAAGTATATTAAAATCAGTGTCACCGATGACGGCGCCGGCATGAATAAAAAAACCATGAAGCGGATATTCGAACCGTTTTTTACCACCAAACCGAAAGGGATTGGGACGGGGCTGGGCTTGACCTCCGTCTTCGGCATTATCAAAAACCACGGTGGCGCCATTCAGGTGGAGAGTAAGCCCGGTAAGGGGACGACGTTTAAGATCTATCTGCCCGCGACGAATCATCATGAGCCCGCAATCGGTGAGGAACAGGAGAAAGAGATCATAACCGGCCAAGAAACCGTATTGATTGTTGATGATGAGCTGATCAACATTACCGTCATGAAAGAAATGCTGGAAATGTTGAATTATCGGGTCTTGTGTGCCGGCAGCGGGCAGGAAGCCGTCGCCGTTTATATGGAGAAGCAGCATGATATCGATATCATCATCCTGGACATGATTCTGCCGGGCATGAGCGGCAGCCAGACGTTCAATTTCCTGCGCGAAATCAATCCCCATGTGCCGGTTATCCTGACCAGCGGCTATAATGCCAAAGGGGAGGCGAAAAAAATCATGGACAAAGGCTGCAACGGATTCATTCAAAAACCCTTCCATCTCCAGGACCTTTCAAAGAAAATCCGGGACGTTCTGGATGACCCGGCTGTTTGATCCGGGGAAAATGAGGATGTGTTGATAAAATATTGTTCTGTTAATGGTCAATTGTGAGTTGAATCAATTATTTTCTTATTAATCTTTCATAGCTCCATGCCGCCTGTGCCGGGCTTCCCACAAAAAAGGCGGCCTCTTTGACTGGTCGCCTTCCAAGGATTGATTATCCGAATATTCTATTCCGTATCACTTTTTCCCGCTGCTTCCGTTTTAACCGATTCCTCCTTTGCAGCCGTGGAGGTTTCTTCCTTCTTCGTATCCGTCTGATTCGTTTTCTTTCCACCGTAATCGGTTACGTACCAGCCGGAACCCTTCAGATGAAAGGACGACAGTGAGATCAGTTTACTGACCCGACCTTTGCAGAATTTGCAGGAGGTGACGGCCGGATCGGTGATCTTCTGGAATACGTCAAATTCCTTTCCGCATTTCTGGCACTTGTACTCATAAATCGGCATATGAACATTCCTCCATATATATATTTAATTATATAAATCGCCTATTTTGTATCGACTGCTGAAACAATCGAGAACGAGCTTAAGATCCGGATCTATTACCCGTTGCAGCACCTGCTTGGTGATTTCGTGCACCCTGTCTTCTTCCCTGATCTTGTCCGCCAACGGGGCGTCGAAATCTATCTCACCCGAATCGAAGCGAATCACGTGAACCAGTTCATGGGTGGCAATATACAGAAGCAGGGGCGAAAGTTTAATAAAGGAGTTTGCCCGCTCGACTGCGTCCAGAATCCGATCGTCCTGGAGGCAGATTTTATAAAAATGCAACCCCTCAGAATCTTCCGTTTTGTCGGGGTTGACATATTGATATTTGCAGATGTGGGCGAAGGCGCGATCATTGACTTCATGGTCTTTGAGATATGCCAGCGTTTCAATGTCGTAATGATGATTTCTGACCGCTTCCGAAGAGAGCCGGAAATGCTCGGCCGTTAATCTTTCACCGTGGGCGAAGGCCTTCTTGACGAGAGACACCTGTGAAAGATTGAAATACATATCCTTACCCCATTTGCAAATCATCCTCCAACGACGGGCGTAATATATTCATTGCCGATTTTATTGTCAAGACTGAATTTATTTCGGTATCGGCGTTGTCGTCAGAAGGTATTTCAGGTCATCGTCTTCGAAGCGGATGGAAATGCCGGCATAGGGCGATTCCTGGCCCTTATCGCTGATAAAATCATCCCAACCGAAGGATAGATAAAGGTGTTTGAAAAGCTGATATTCAGCGGCCGCCTTGAGATGGGTCTTTTCATCGGCCGAAAAGTCGAAGGCCTCAAAGGTGAATTTTAACTTATCGTTTAGGGCGAAATAATCCAGGCCGACACCGCCCGTGGATTCCAACAGACCGCCCCGGATGACAATGTCCTTATACCGTTTTCCGATCTGGGCGTTGAAAAGCAAACCGTCCCTGTCCCATTCCTCTGTTCGGGTTGTCACGCCGGCGACCGTCGTGTCGCGGATGGTCTTTTTCCCCTGCGGATCGCTGACCAGGCCGACGATATAAAATTTATCCTGCTTCGGCTGGATTTTGATATCCAGATAATTTTTGGCTTCGCTGCTGTCGAAAAGGTATTCGCCCCGGTAACTGAGGAACGTTCTGAATTGTTCGGCCTTGTTAATGTACCGGCTGAGGCCCGTCAAGCCTTCATTGAGGTTGTTGACCGTTTCCTCATCATTGATCAGCTTGCCGATCGTGCCTTTGCCCTGGTTGATTTTATCGGTGACGTCCCGTAAAGAATCGATGGCTTGATCGAGCTTCACCGCCATGTCCTTGTCTTTGATCAACCGCCCCGCCGTTCCCTCACCTTTTTTAATGCTCTCCGTAATATCGTTTAAGGAAGCGAATGTTTTTTCCATCTGCTCTGAGGCACCCCGAAGGTTCTCGATGGTCTGGGCCATTTTTTCGTCATTTTTCGTGACGACATTGTTCAGGTTTTCCGTCAGCTGCCGAGTGTTTTCCAGGACCGCCCGGAGTGTTGCTTCGTTGCTCTTAACGACCGTATTCAGATTACGGGTCAACTGCCGGCTGTTTTCCAGAATGTCCTTGATGGAGGCTTCACCCTCGTCGCCGGCCAGTACGGAACTCAGAGCGCCCGTGACTTTTTTAATGTCGTCCGCAATAAAAGCGAGCTGATTTAAAAGTCTGTCGAGATCCGCCTGGCTTTCCACATTGATGATCCGCCCGCCCTCGTGAATATAAATCTCTTCATCTTTTCCCGGTACAAGCTCAATATATTTGTCTCCCAGGATGCCATGCGTCTTAATGGCGGCCTTAACGTCCCTTGCCAGTTTGATATCCTTTCCGATTCTCAGGGTGACGAGGGCCTTGCCGTCTTTCAGCGCAATGCTTTCCACCCGGCCTATTTCAACGCCGGCAATCTGCACAGAGGCATCTCTTTCCAGACCGGCAACGTTGTTAAAAAAAACATCGACCGAGTATCCCTTTTTCAGACCAAAACCCCGCTGGCCGACCTGAAAAGACATATAGGCAAGGATAATCAATCCGATGAGAACGAATATACCGACTTTTGCTTCCGAACTGATTGAAAACATGAAAACCTCCGGCGCCTGCTAAATGATTTTTATGGGCCCCTCAATACTGCCCGAGAGAAACTGTTCGATCACCGGGTTTTTAGAGGCACGAATTTCGTCAGGCGTACCATATTCAATAATGTCCCCGTCATACAGCATGGCAATTTTATGACTGATTTTGAAGATGGATTCCAAATCATGGCTGATGACGACGCAGGTGGCGTTTAAATTTTTTTGCGTGTCCACGATCAGTTGATTAATGGCTTCCGTCATGACGGGATCGAGACCCGTTGTCGGCTCATCGAACAGGACGATTTCCGGCTGCAGGGCAATAGCCCGGGCGAGCCCCACCCGTTTTCTCATGCCGCCGCTCAGCTCGGAGGGCATTTTGTCTTCGATGCCCGTTAAACCCACGGATTTCAATTTTTCCGCTACCACCCGCGAAATTTCCACCTCGCTCATTTTGGCGTGTTCCCGCAAAGGAAAGGCCACATTCTCCTTGACGGTCATGGAATCAAAGAGGGCGGCTTCCTGGAACAGCATGCCGAACTTCTTTCTGATGGTGTTGAGGTCCCGGTCATTGAGCCTGGTAATATCGGTGTCGTCGATCAGGACCCGGCCCCGGTCGGGTTTCAGCAACCCGATGATGTGTTTTAACAGCACGCTCTTGCCACCGCCGCTCCTTCCGATAATGACGGTGATCAGACCGCTATCGATTTTCAGGTTCAGACCGTTTAACACCTTGTTTTTTTTAAACGATTTGTGGATGTCTATTAATTCAATCATGTCAAAACATTATGGCTGTCAGGAAATAGTCGCTGATTAAAATCGTGATGGACGATAAAACGACGGCCTCGGTCGTTGCCTTGCCGACGCCCTCGGCGCCTCCCCTGGTATTAAAACCTTTATAGCAGCCGATTAGAGACAGGATCAACCCGAAAACGGCGGCCTTGACGAGACCGTTGTATAGATCATCCAGATCGACAATCGTGGTTATATTTTTAACGAAAATGCCCGAGTTGATGTGAAGCAGGTGAACGCCGACGAAGTATCCGCCCAGAATGCCCATGAAGTCGGAAACAACGGTCAGCAGGGGAAGCATTAAAACACCGGCGATGACCCTGGGCACGATCAGGTGCTTGACCGGATTGGCCGCCATGACGGACAGGGCGTCGATCTGTTCCGTCACGCGCATCGTTCCCAGTTCAGCCGCCATGGCCGACCCCGCCCTTGCCGTCACCATGAGGGACGTCAATACGGGTCCCAGTTCTCGGGTCATCCCCAAGGCGACAACGGACCCGACCATACTTTCGGCGCTGAACATTTTGAAGCCGTAATAGCCCTGAAGCGCCATGACCATGCCCGTGAAGGCGCCTGTTAAGACCACAACAAATATCGATTTGTTGCCGACGAACTCCATTTGTTTGAAGATGAGGTGGGATTTTAGCGGGGGTTGAAACATCCATCTCAGAACGGAAAGGAAAAGTAAAGCGATCTTTCCCATTTCCTCGACATATTCCAGTACCGTTCTGCCGAGTTGATCTATGGCGACAGCAGCCCGGTTCATTTAGTGCGGTCCTTTGTAGCGTGCATGGATCTCCAGTGCTGCTTGAATGATATCGGTAACCACGATTTGACCCCGGGTACGGAGCCATTCCCCGGGGCCAATCGTTGAATCCTTCTTTTTTCTCTGCCGCCCGCGACGCTTTGACAGCGTCGATAATGTCAGTAAAACTTGTTTTAAACGATTAAAGTTTCTGTAGTTCTTTATATTTACTGAAATCTGAAAGAAGCTATAAAATTAAAAAGCAATGGTCAGGGCTACGTAAGGACCTGAAAATTCGGAATCGATGAAAACGCTATTCCGATCGACTTGAATGTTGATGATTTTATAGCCTCCATGAATATTCATAAAAGGAAACGGCGTCAGAGAAAGATCGGCTTCGGCTTCATAAATGAGGTTATCTCCATCGTAACCGGCACCGGTCAGCTTTGCCCTGGCTTCCAGAAGATTGGCCAGAATACCGACATGAAGACCCACGCCAATCATGGGAATGGGAACTTTAAGCGTTTCCGATGCCGTCAGGCTGAGAGCAGGAGCCCTTAATTCAGCTTCACCGCACAGGTATTTGATTTTGCCGATAAGTCCCAACGAAAAGCCGGCCAGGATATTTTCCAGATCCACCAGGTCGTACTGATATTCCAGATCCAGCATTTTAAATTTCAGGTCCGTATTGAGCGCGACTCCGGAAGCGAAGGTGGTTCCATTGAAAGTGATGTTCCTACTGAGTGTTGATATGCCTGAATGTTCCATAGACATATACCCCAGGCTTAAATGGTGTTTGCCGATTCCGCCGAAGATTTCCGCTGCCGGGTAGGTTTCGTGGCCAAGGCCGAGGTCGTCACCCCCGCTGATTTTCGTTCCCGGTACCGTAGCCCCGTCGATTTTCAAATCACCACTGAAGGTAGGAAACCAGATGTAAGCCCGCGCTCCTGCTTCAAAGGCTGTGGCCGCCTGTGGTACGCTCAGGAGAAAAAGAAAACCCGCCAATATGGAAACCCCGATCACAAATATTTTTTTCATTGGAAACCTCCTTCATGTGCTTGCATAATCAGTTGAATAATATTTTTTACGTATCCTTATCTTTGGTTGGTTGTTGAAAATAATGCCGTTTGTTTTTAAACTCGATATCAGAGGGCTCTTAGCGTAACCTTCATCACATATTACACAGGACCGAAATTATAATGCTATTTTGTTTTTTTGTAAAGACCCTATAAAAGAATATTTTAAAGACGTCAATGAAAACAGTTCGTCCATTTTTTATGAGGGATCCCATACAAAGGTCACACCGCTGGTGGGGAATATCCATTCGCCGTCGTTTAGTTTCAGGTTAATGGATTTGCCTCGTGCTTTGGTAATTTCGGGATGGGGATGTTTTCCGGCAAAAAAACTGACTTCCCTGACGTTCCTCATGTTTGTTCCTGCGTAGTTGAACGATATATGAATGCCCCGCGTCGGATAAACCAGGTAGACGGACAGGATATTGTTGTTTTTCAATTTGCGGCTGACGATATCGATGGCCAGTTTGACGGGTTTGTTCAACGAGGCCTGCAGATGGTCGCCGCCACACCAGACCTCATAGCCGCGGTCGGTGTTTTCGGCCCTGATGATGGGGACATCCTGATCATCGATGCGCACTTGCTGAATCTTGAAATCCCGCTCCATGACAAAATCTTCCGCCTGGTTCAACAGCCAGCGATACTCGCAACGCTTATCCTCGAAAAAGGCCGCCAATTGCTGATTGTCTTTGGCGCAGCCGATCATGAAGACGGCGTCCCTGATGGTCTTGACATATTCAATATGAGTTGTGACCTTAAAATACTCTTCAATGAGGTTTTCCGACGGATCCTCGTTTTGGGGGTAATTTTCGACCTTGATGTCGTAACGAAAATTGGTCCTCAGCTCCAGCATGCGGTCCTCTTTGCCGAAGAGGGTCTCAAACATTTCATAATAGATGGCGTCGCCCAATTCGACATTGCGCGCCCTTGTCTGGAAGCAGCTCCGGATGATGTTGTCGATTCGGGAAATGGATTTTTCTTCATCGGGGATAAACACCCGTTTCAGACGCGGCTCCATGATGTCGGCTTTTCCCTTGTGTAAGAAAATTCTCGGTGCCCGCTTGCCCAGGGCGCATAAAATTTCATAACTGATGGTTTTAAGCCGGGCGGCGATGTCATCGGCGCTGATGCATTGATCGCCCTGGCAGCCCATAAGCACCGCTTCGTCACCCACCTGGCAGTCACGGATATGAGTCACATCGACGGTACACATGTCCATGGAAATTCGTCCGACAATCGGGACTTTTTCTCCCCGGATCAGGACTTCGCCCTGGTTGGAAAGGATCAGTCCGTAGCCGTCGCCGTATCCAACGGGCAGGGTCGCGATTTTTGACGGTTTGCCGGTGATATACGTTCTTCCGTAGCCGATGCTGAAGCCTTTAGGAAATTCCTTGATGAGAATGATCCGTGTTTTGAAGCTCATGACCGGCCAAAGCTTCGCGCCCGTTTTGTCTTGCGGGGAAGGGTAAACACCGTAAGACATGATGCCCGGCCTGACCATGTCAAGATGGAACTTGGGATAATTCAGGATAGCGCCGCTGTTGGACATATGCTTCAGCGGAATGCGGATCCGATGTTTTTCCAGCTTGTCCAGCAGTTTTTTGAAAAGCCGCCATTGCCTCTCGTTATAATCGGAGATGACCTCGCTCACGGCCAGATGGGTAAAGACGCCTTCAATAATGATATTGGGTAATGTCGAAATTTCCTGAATCATCTTGAATGCATCGTTATACATGGTTCCGCCTCTGCCCATGCCCGTATCCACTTCAATATGGATGGGCGCCCGGATGTCCGCTTTTTGATAGCCGTCCTGCAATTTTCGGGCAAAATCGATATCGGAAACGGAGGGGATTAAATTATATTTGATGATGTCGTTTATTTCGGAGTCCATGGACGGACTCAGGATGATGATCGGAGCATTGATGCCGCTCACCCGAAGCTGGACGCCTTCATCGGCGTTGGCCGTCCCCAGAAAGGCGACGCCGTTTTTCAAGGCGATATTGGATATTTCAATCGCTCCGTGGCCATAGGCATCCGCTTTGACCGCCTGGAGTATTTTGACGTCCGGTCCGACGAGCCTTTTGATTTCATTCCAGTTCCTGGAAAAATGATCGAGGTCGACTTCGACCCAGCTTCTATATTTTTGTTCTACCGGAGATTTCATCTTTTGTATGGCTTGTTAACCTCATGCCGTATCCCATGAAAAGGGATATATTATGTTATTTTCTTGTCATGGTATAAACACCGTCCCATGAACCAGCCGGTGGGTTTTCCTTCAATTCCCGGCATCGCTTGATATACAATATCGACGGTGGATCGCCGGACCTGACATCCAGAACCATCTGAAAGGCGGCTATGGCTTCATCCCACTTGGCCGCTTTGTATAGGGCCAGGGCCTCTTCAAATAATGTCGTAAATTCCCGCCATTGGCCGGCTTCCGTATGATCTCCCAAAAGTTCATAAATCCTGACCGGCCGGATTTTTCCCTTTACCCTGACGGAGTCCAATTCGCGGCAGAACAGGACATCTTTGACCGCCTGATAAGTGAATTCGCTGATGATGATGTTGGTGCCGTATTCCTTGTTGGTACCCTCCAATCGTGACCCCAGGTTCACGCTGTCTCCCATGACGGTGTAATCAAATCGCATCAGGGAGCCCATGTTCCCGACAACCATATCGCCGGAATTGATGCCGATACCGATATCCATCGTCGGTCTGCCTTCTTCGTTCCATTTAACCTGAAGTTTTTTCAACTCTTTGACCATGTCCAGGGCCGTCCGGCAGGCCCGGAGGGCGTGGTCGGGCTGCTCCAGAGGCGCTCCGTAAACGGCCATGATGGCATCCCCCATATACTTGTCGAGAAGACCGTCATACTTGAAGACAATGTCCGTCATGGCCGTGAGATATTCATTCAATAAATGGACGAGTTCCTCGGGTGACAATTTTTCCGAAATAGAAGTAAAACCGCGGATATCGGAAAAGAGAACGGATAAATCCTTTTTGTCGCCGCTCAATTTCAACTTTGAGGGATCCTTCAGCATTTCATTGATGACCGAAGAGGCGAGGTAGTACTGGAAAGCGCCGCGGATCTTTTTCCGTTCCCTCTCCTCCCGAATGTAACGGTAGACCGTGATGCCCAGATAAATCGTCATCATGGTCAGGATGGGATAGACAACATTCAACCAGATGTTGAAATGGGTCAGGATATAAGTGTTGGCGATCACGTAGATGCCGATGATGGCAAGGCACAGGCAAACCCCCCGGATCGCCCGGACTTTGGGAATGACGATGCCCATAACGAGGCCGAAGGCGATAATGGAGAAGAAGTCAATAAATTCCGTCCAGCCTGAATGGTGAAGAAAATTCTGGTGCAGTATATTATCGACGATCGTGGCATGGATTTCCACGCCGGGAAAGACCGGGCTGAAGGGGGTAACCCGCATATCGAAAATGCCGATGGCTGTTGCGCCGACAATGGCAATTTTATTGGTTAGGACGTCGGGCGCCAGGCGATGATGGATGATATCCGTAGCCGAGTAATGGGGAAACGTCTTGACGGGACCGAGGTAATTGATCAGCAAACTTCCCGATTCGTTGACCGGGATCTCCAGATCTTTGAGGGTGATTCCTTCAACGCCCAGTTCCCCGATCCTGAGAACACACATCGGCCAGTCCAGATATTGCATCAACAACGCGACCGCCAGGGACGGGTAGTAGTGTTCCCCGTATTTTACCAACAGCAAAGAACGCCGATAGGCGCCGTCCGGATCGGGGAAGGCATTGAAATAGCCGCCGTTGGCACCGGCCTCAGAGATGATGTCGATGTTGGATACGGGGGAATACGTATGTAAAATCGGTTTATCGTTCGGCCGTCCGTTAAATTGTATGACGGGGTACTTAAATCTAACGGTTTTTTCTTTCGATTTCTCGATCATCTGCGGGGTAAGATGTTGAGCTTCCGATGGAGAAATGAGAAAGAAATAGCCCAGCGTGACGTTTTGTGCTTCACGAATCGACCTGGCCAGGGCGTCGTCCGATTCGATCGATCTTATTTTCTGGTCCAGCAAATTTTCCAGCCTCGCGTTTCCCATGTGGCTTTTCTTGACCTCCCGGGCGATGTCTTTGATGGCCTTAAGCCCTTCGTTCTTTTCCGGTTCGGCAAAAACAACATCCAGCCCGATGGCTTTGACATTGTATTTTTTCAAAGCATCAATAAGTCTGGACATGGTCGCTCTCGGCCATGGCCATTGCCCCAATTCAGCCAGACTTTTCTCGTCAACGGCCACAATGACCGTCTCCCCGCCGGGGTCGGCGTTGCCTCTTGAAAGCATGCGGATATCCAAGGCTTTAAATTCCATAAACTGAAAGAAGGAAACATCCATGAAAAACAGAATCAAGGCGATCAGGACAACGAAAAGCGTGATCTTCATGGGCGTTATGCGAAGCGTCTTTTTCAATCTCTCCATGAGGCTGTTTCTCCTTGTAAATTGCGATGGATCATATCAAACACCGTTGTAAAGTCAAGGCAAACTCAGTTTCTGCAGACGGGTTCATCACCGCGCCAAAAGTCCGTTATCAAGGCATCAAGGTTTGGCATATGACCGGAGTTAAGACCTTGACAAGTCGAGCTTGTTAAGATAAATAAGGTCCACGAATGCGCGGATAACAACCTCAACAAGCCGATGTAGCTCAGCCGGTAGAGCAGTCGATTCGTAATCGACAGGTCGTCAGTTCAATCCTGACCATCGGCTCCAGCCATTTAAAGCGATTCCCCAAGCCTCGATGATTTAATACCGCCACTGGTAAAAGACGAGGCCGATATATTCATGCAGGGCTTTGCTGAACGTGTCCAGATTAGCCATATCGGGTAAATAATCGTTCCATGTATATTGTCGGTATTTTCCCGTTCGGAAATTAGCCGGATAGGGTATTACAGGCAGGTCGATTTTTTGAAAACTGAGAACGGACCGCTTCATATGAAAGGCGGACGTGACAACGATCGGTGTCTTGAATCCCTCCTGTGTGCATATTTGTTTTGAATACCTCGCGTTTTCCATGGTGTCCCGACTTTTTGCCTCCATGAAAATTTTATAGGAGGGAACACCCAGGTCGACAAGAATCCTCCTGGCGATCGGGGCCTCGGCGCTTTTATTGGGAAAGACTTGGCCGGACGATATGATAACGGGCTTCATGATGTTTTTTTGCAGCCGGGCGGCGGTTACTAATCGTCCCAGTGAATCAGTTCCGGGGAAACCGGTGCCCGACAGATCCGGCACAAGATCGTTGATTCCTCCGCCCAAAACGATAATCACATCCCCTGGGGGATTATGGGGAATGGTGAAACCGGCTTCCAGAGGTCTCATCATGAAGTCGGTCATGGGTGATATGGAAATAAACCAGAGGACGATGCCGATCAAAATATTGAGAATACCGGCCTTGTATGATTTTTTTGCGAAAAACCACAGCCCGGAGATCAAAAGGATGAGGACAAACAGCCCCGGCGGAATGAGAAAAGGTGTCAGGATCTTTTTCACAACAAACATCGCATGTCCCTCGAAACGATGACTATCGGCATTACCCGGAAACGGTTCATACCATAAACGAGTTGGGAAAGATTATCAAGTATTTGGTTTTATACAAAATATGGGATCAGCGGATCATGAATTCCAATAAAAACGAGGTAAATCATGCGCCGATGGGTGATATTGTTTTTTTTAACCCTATCTCCACTTATCGAAGAAAAACAATTGGGGGAAACAGATTACCGAGACGGAATCGTTTAGGCTTGACACCTCAAAGCCTTTTACCTATATCTCATCAATACGTTTCGATCTATTTTTCATTAAAATTATGGGGTCATATGCCGACAGAGGACGAAAAACTATATATTGTCATGATGGGGCTCCCGGCCAGAGGCAAGTCAACACTGGTTATGCGGCTGAAGGAAACCTTTGTTAAAAACCAGATTCCCACCCGTGTTTTTAATAACGGCAATATCAGGCGCCGATACCGGGCCATGAATACCAGTATCGCGGAGTTTTATAATCCTGAAAATAAAAATGCGGCGGAACTCAGAAGGCGTTTTGCCCTGACGAATCTTCAGCGGGCGAAGGAGTTTCTGACTAACAACGGTCAGGTCGCCATTCTCGATGCAACCAATGTCAGTCGGGAGCGCAGGGAACTCATTGAATCGTATCTGACGGACCATCCCATTCTTTATATTGAATGTATCAACCAGGATCGGGAGATTCTGCAACTGTCGATTCTTGAAAAAGTCAAAACACCGGAATTTGCAAATTTTACCCATGCCGACGCGATTTATGAATTTCGCAAGCGTATCGAGTATTATGAGATGATCTATGTGCCCCTGAAGGAAGAGAACAACTACATCAAAATGGATTCTCTGTACAACCGAATCTTGGAAGAAAAGCTTGTCAGTTCCATTCCGCTCTACTCGCGCATTCGGGACTTTCTGGTAACGGATGTGGTGAAAAATTTATATCTGATCCGTCACACGGAAAGCTATTACAATGTGGAAGACCGAATCGGCGGTGACCCGCTGCTGACCCCGTTGGGTATCGGTCAGGCCAATGCCTTGGGGCGGTTCTTCGAGAAACGCAAGATTTCCTATATCTTTACCAGTAAAAAAAGGCGAACGATACTGACGGCTGAACCCATTGCGAAAAGGCAGCGGGATTGTACGATCATTCCACTGAAGGAATTTGACGAAATTGATGGCGGTTGTTGCGAAAATATGACGTATCAGGAAATTCGGGAAAAGATGCCCGAAATTTATTCAGCCCGTGAGGCTGACAAGTATCACTATATTTATTCCGGCGGTGAAGGTTACGCGACCATGAAACCGAGAATTGAGGTCGGCATTAAGAAAGCTTTTTATCTCAACAGACATGCGGACAACATTATGATTGTCGGGCATCGGGCCGTCAACCGCATGATCCTGGCCCATTTTCTTTATCGTCGTGAAGAGGATGTTCCCTATATTTATGTCCCTCAGGATAAATTTTATCATATCACCGCGACACAGGACCGGAAGCTGTTTGAGCTGCAAGAGTACGATTGAATTAAAAAGAATGTAAATAGTGAACAGTGAAGGGTGACGGACTCGTAAAAAATCCTCTTCACGTCATACCGGCAAAAGCCGGTATCCAGAACATATTGAAAATACTGGATTCCGGATCAAGTCCGGAATGACAAAAAAAGGGGAAAAGACTTTTTACGAGATCGTCACGGGTGACGAGAAAAAGAATGCAAGCCCCGTTTGTGTAAACGGGGCTTTTTAATTGTTGAAATGCTCGCATTAATGACTGGCCTAGAACGTCAAAGTCAGTTTATGGGTTAACAGATAATTATCGGAAAGCTTTGTCTGAGGGTCGGTGCCCTTGAAATAATCGCCCGTCCACAAATAAGCAAAGCCGGCCATATATTCCAGGTGGTCGTAAATTTTATATGTCATGATGACATCCAGTTCACTGCCGATTTTGTCGCTTAGAAACTCGGGATTGGAAGGGCTTGCCGGCCTCATATCCATGGTCAGTTTCTTATCTGCATAAGCATATGTGAAGGATGCACCGATATTCAGTTTCCGCGTCACGTTATAGTTTCCATAGATCTGGTACATCCAGACATTATCCAAATAGGTTGTGATGCCTCTCTCACCCGTGTTGCCGGCTAATGTCCCGGTGTTCGGCGTTCCTTCCGTATCGCCGCCGAACCAGTGCATATAATCTTCATTCCAGAGGAGCAGGCAGGGATTGAAAGACCGGTCATAATCCAGACCTGACCGGTAATGGCCTTCTTTTTTATCCGTGGTATTGGGATCATCGCCGGGGTTGTAAATAAAATACAGGCCGACACGGGCGGGGGCCAGATCCCATTCGAGATTCAACCGTGAATTCAGAGCATTGCCCGCCTTCACATGGTTGCATCCCGCAGGCGGGTCATCGTTATATTTTTTGCTCCAACCGGTCACGAAATTAGCCTGCCAGTCGAACTGAAAGATACCGTACTTAAATCGGACAATCGGACTATAGACATATAGATCGCACGTATAAGAGCCCGTGGGCAAATTGTTGCACCTGCGGCTGTGGACGTCGCTGATCCGGAGATACAGGAGCCCGGTGTTCCATCTGTATTGTCCGATCAAGGAAAATGTGTCGGAATCGCTGTCCGTGCCCTCACCGATGTCGCCGTTGTCCGAGCCCTTTTTCGCCATTGCGGTTAAGGACCAGGGACCGGTAAAGTATGTCCAGGCAATGGAATTGGAAACGCTCCCCAAGCCCGTGGAAAATCGGGTGCCGCCGGTGTGGGTTCCCGCTGCCCATCTGCCGATCGGTGTATCAAAGATGACATACATGACCTCCATACCGATATTTTCCTTTTCGCTGTCCGAAGTACTTTTTAGCGTTTCTAGGGGAGGGACCAGCCGTCGGGCAGCCATCCATTTACGGCTTAAGGCATCAAACCGCGTTCCCAGCATCAGTCCTTTAGTTATCATAAAGTCGGCGCCCATTCGGAGCCGCTGGGTATAAAATGCTGTTGAGCCACGAAGATCCGTATCGTCGGAAACATTTGTGTCCAAATCTGCCGAATCCTTGTCAAGCAAGGAGTGATTTTTGTCGTACCATCCCTGGAGATAAAATTCTCCGAAAAACTTGACATCGGCTGCTAAACTGGTCGAAGCCATAATAGTCATCATGAGCAGCATCATTAAAATCGGATAAATCTTCTTCATCGACACCTACCTTTCCTCTCTTGTTTCATCACGCGTCATGAAAATCAGAAAATAAACAAAAAATCAATTAATAATTTCAAATTTTAAATAATGGGTGGGAAATCATCGTGTTGATTTATGGACAGAATCCGAAGTCTGATTTTGAGAAGATAGCGTGGACAAAATCAAGGGATCATAATTGCAGCGTTTAAATTGAAATTGGATTGATGATGATACATGTTAAGGGGTCTTTTCAGAAACGGAAAGGTTTGTCAGGAAGCTGTTCAGTTTGCTTTCCATTTCTTTTTGATCCGCCGTTCCGGGTTTTGTGAAACCGACGATATATATGAAGGCATCCGATAAATCTTTCATGTCTGATTTCGGGATGGGATAGACGGTCTCGATGATCGTGACCTTGTCTTTAAAATAGGCGGAACGGTTGTAGGGAAATTTTCGGGACGTCATTTTCTCCCATAGACTGTGATACTGATCTGGGAGGTCTGCCGGTGGTTTTTTTATTCGCTGGATCATGTAAGATGTCTGATCGAAGCGGTCTTCCCTGACCATGATTTTACCGATATCCAACACTGTTTTGCCCTGATTCTGCAAAAACACCGGCCCGAGCATCAAAAAACTGTTTTCTGACATTTGCATGATGTCGGGACCGTAAAAGAAGGAGAGCCGCTCCGATTCAAAGCGGAAGGTATCGTTTGGATCCATTTTGATATGGATGGATGAAAAGAAATCAGGCAACAGGTCTTTCAGAGTCAAGAATTCCCGCCAATCCTTGAAGAGCCCCTCGTAAGATATAAAAACGAAATCGGATAAAATTTTTAATTCGGGCATGTCAATAATTTCAACCATATCAGTGGGGATCTTGCGTAGGACTATGATACAACCGTCGGGTACGGGCAGCGTGAAGGTTACAATTTTCGTATCATCGAATTCAGACAGCCAAGTGCGTACGATCCATTTTCTTCCGTAGGTGTCGGTCATGCCATAATCTTCTTCGGCCTTGCCCAGGGAGATGATCTTGACTTTTTCCGGCGGGATGTATCTGACGAACAAACCGCTTTTGCAAATGAGATCCATAAATTGTTTCGAGTCGCTGTAAAGTGTTTTCAATTGGATCGAGTCGGGTTTTCGCATGAGCATCAGGTATGTTTTGCCGTATTTCCCATACGATAGACTGCCGTTGTTGCCCAGGTCGGCCTTTTTTCTGTTGGGGGGGGTCATGGCAGTCCAATGATCATCCCGGCCTTTGGCAATGAGAAGGGGAAAGTCGCTATGGGTCATATCATACAGCAACCGCGTCGATCCGGGGCCTCGAGGGAAGATAGTTTCCCTGTTTTCGGACAGTATTTTCCCCCGGAGATGCTGGAAGTATTCTGTAATGATCGATTTGAACTCGGCAGACAGTTTATCGTATGATTTAGGCAGGGTGAGTTTTTTGTCCAGGGATTTCCGGACGGTCATGTCCATATTATCCAGCCGGTAAATCAGCCGCCCGATGTGAATGTCGGCCTTATCCGTCGGGGCCTTGACGACTTCCGCGATGGGAACGGCGTAATTCAGATTTTCGCTGGGAGATTTTCCCCGGACGATGCCGATGACTTTTCCATCGACATCCAGAAGCGGACCTCCGCTGTTGCCGGGCGATGCGGCGGCGGAAAATCTGATCCAATTCCACCGGCCGGCTTCTTCCTCGGGTGTTTCCGATGTATAAAGACCATCCCGGATGACGATACCCTGACCCAGGGCGTTGCCTACGGCATAAACTTTTTGGTTGATATGTGGGGCGGCGTTTATCGGTAAGTAATATTTTGTCTCCGCATCATGCAAGGTAAATACGACGAAATCCCGATTCAGAGAATATTTCAGGATATCCGCGACAGGATAAACATGGCCTTGTCTATCACGGAGAAAAATTTCCTTATAGCGGCTTTCCGAGCCCAGTTTCATTACATGGGCGACTGTCACAAATTCTTCAGGGCTGATCGCGAAAGCCGTTCCGATGGAATAATATTTGTCGGTCCGAATACTATAAGGCAGAAGATCCAAAGGCAAAGGCTTTTCGTATTCCAGAGGATCTTCCTGAGGCTTGGGCACAACAACCTCCATGACGGCATTGCTGATGATTTCCAGTGTGGATGAGGTCAATGATGGGTTATTGGAAGCAGTCGGATCGATACCTGCGCATCCCAGCAGTAAAAGACAACAAAAGAAAATACCTGGTATCCCGTTATTGTGGAGTCTTTTCATGAATGGGGCCTCCTTTTGCACATTGAGCTACCTAATCCGGTATCTATTTGAGCCTTCAGTGTCAACGATTTCGAATCACCTTGGCGGGGACACCTACGGCAACCGCATTAGCCGGAATTTCTTTCGTAACCACACTGCCGGCACCGACCAGACTGTTGGCGCCTATTTTCACACCTGGGATGCAGGAAACCCCGATGCCGATATTTGCGCCGGTGTCCACCTTCACATGACCGGCCAGATGAACGCCCGGGGCCAAGATGACATTTTCAGCGAGGATACTATCATGATCGACGGTGGCGGCGCTGTTGATAATACAATGATCGCTAATGGCGGCACCGGGACCGATGATGACATGGGGTGCAATGAGAATACCGCGGCCCAGCCGGCATTGGGGTGAAATGATGGCACTGGGATGAATGACGTTGGCCAGGGGCAGTTTTGCTTCGGTGGCCTGGGAAATCAGAAAAGATCGGCGCTGTGAATCATGAGTAATGAGGATGAAGGCATCCGGAAATCGGTTTTTTAGTCCGTCGGGGAATATGTCCGGTCCATAGATAGGAAAACGTACGGCGTCGGCCATGAGGAATCGTTTTTCATCCGCGACATCCACAAATCCCCAAAGCTCAAGATCATGACGGGCGGCGACAATGTCTGGGATGATCCTTCCCTGCGGTCCCGCGCCTATGATGATTAAAGGCTCCATTTCCTTTTCCCTTAATGGTCTGATTCTTAATCACTTCAGTGTTGAATATAGGGAAAGTGTCCTGTTATGTCAAGACGATGGAATGAAAACCGTTTGAAGGGATTATTGTTTCTTCTTTGCTTTACTCCGTGCTTTGATTTCTTTCTTGCGAATTTTTGCGAAGGTTTTCAGGGTTTTTTCATCCAAGGGATTTTCCGGGGGCGCCGATGGTGAGGATGTTGCAGCGGTTTTTGTTTTGCGTAGGGAAGCGTTCTTGTCTATGGAGGATGTTACAACCGCATCCGATGAAGATTGTTTTTTCGCCCGGCGAAGCTTTATTCTCGCCACAACCGCTTGTGCCGTCATTCGACCGAACTGACCGATAAAACCGGCAACAAGAACCAAAACGATCCATTTAAGAACCGACCAGGTGCTGATATAATCGCAAACATCCATTTCTTATTTTGCCTCTTCGTAAAAAACATTCCGTCTGGTGCATTCCTCTATTTGTTTTTTATACCGGGAAAACGGAGGTCCTTTCAAGTCATAATATGGGCCGCTTAAAAATTAATGAAGGGAATATTTGTCACGACAGGCTAAATGTGTTACTAAACCTATGCACATTGGAGACGGTTTCAACTGAATGATCTTCGCAGACGCTGTGGTCCCGATCAGGATGAGATGGTATCATAAGACCATTAGGGCTCAGACAGCGATGCATCCTTCGTTTGCATACCTTTCATTCGGGAGAGAAAACGGTGAATCAAAATCAATCGTTAAAAATATTTTTTGTCCTTGTCCTGATGATTTTCGTTTGTCTAATCGCTGTTACAAGTGCGGATGAGAAAACGCACGCCCTCGATAATAAAGAGTATCTTTTCGAAAAATTATTCAAGGTCTTTAAAATTGTGTCGGTTGATCCCCATAAAATAGGCGTCCTTTTGCCGCTTACAGAAGAGAACGCCAGATACGGCAACAGAGCGTTGGATGCTATTCTTTTGGGTGCCGGTATTTTTGACGGCACAGGCAATTCCCCTTATCAATTCATTATAGAAGATACACGTAGCAGTCTGGAGACGGCCCGGAAGGCGGTGAAAAAACTTGCCGAAACAGATGGGGTCATTTGTATCATCGGCCCCCTGAGGGGGGCAGAGGATGAGGGCGCCGCCCTGGAAGCGCAAAGGCTGAAAACCCCCATGGTGACTCTCACATCTAAAAAAGGCATCACAAGTGTGGGCGAGTATGTCTTCAGAAACTATCTCACCAATAAGATGCAGATTAAAACCCTTGTTAAATATGCCGTCAATGACCTCAAATCAAATCGCTTTGCCGTGCTTTTTCCCCAAAGTCCCTATGGCCAGGCCATGGGGGACCTTTTTATGAATGAGGTCCTTCGCCTAGGTGGTGAGATCGTCAAAATTCAGAGCTATGAAGCGTCTCAAACGAACTTTGAGCGTGAAATCGATACGATTACGGATGCGAAAAAAAAACTGAACGAACAGGGGGAGGAAGTCGTGGCCCGCACGATTCATTTCGATACCCTTTTTATCCCGGATTCATACATCAATGTCCGGATGATTGCTTCCCAACTGGCTTTTTACGATGTCAAGGGTTTTCAATTACTTGGGACCAGTGCCTGGAATCATCATGATTTGCTCAGGATCGGCGGGGATTATCTGGAAGGTGCGGTGTTTGTGGACGGATTTTTTCTGAATAGTTTTTATCCCGTGGTAAATGATTTTACCGATATGTATTATGCGGCCTTCGGACGGGAGCCTGCTCTAATTGATGCCATGGCCTTCGATACGATAAAGATCGTTACCAAAATCCTTGCTGAACGGTATATCGACACGAGGGGCACATTCCGGGATGAACTTCTGGCATTGAAGGATTATAATGGTGTGACAGGTAATACGTCCTTTTTCAACGGAAGGGACGCAGATAAAGAAGCGTTTATTCTATCGGTTAGAAATGGACGGATTATTCAGATCAGATAAATGGACAGGAGAACAGCGGCAAAGGTGGCAATGGATGGGCCTCAGCGTGTGAGCCAAATGGGAATCGGACTTTTGCGAATGACCATCGAGGTGGTACTGCCAAGGATAAGCTCCCGTAGCCGGTTGTGTCCGTAGGCACCCATAACCATGAGTTCGACGGAACCATCCAGGATGAATCTTAAAATTTCCCGGTCTTCTTTTCCTGAAAGGATGATGACATCACTGTCGAT
>JAFGLN010000082.1 GCA_016928025.1 Deltaproteobacteria bacterium | reverse complement strand
CTTGTGCGCCTCATCAACCATTTATCCCGCCCCCCAGGGGCAGCTCACATCGCTAAAAGGGGGGACATTACAACCGCTGCTAACATAATATTATAATATTCCATAGGTATTATATAAAAACATTATAAAACAATAATAAAATACTATATTAATGTCAACCTTTTGACATTAAGTGACATTTGGTAAACTTTTTTTTGACATCCATTCACATTTTGTATGGCCCTTTTTCATCAAAAGCATATTTCATAATTCATTGAATATATTAATATATTTACGATAAATTAGCCATGGCATGATTATTGTTAAGGAAGATCTATATGGAATATGAGATTTTTTTTATGTTTGGGCATCATGCCTAATCAGATCATTCGAAAGGAGAAGAGGATAATATGAGGCAATTAAGCATATTTCAAAAAATTTGGCTTAGCTTGAGTATTTTGATTGTCGGGTACTTTATATCGACATTATTAGGATTTGTACTCGGCCAGAAAATGGAAACACGTCAAATTAACGTCTCCCAGTTCCTTTTCCCTGCTTCCAACTTAAGTAAAAATGCCGCTACCGCATTTAAAGAGCAGGGGCGTCTCTATATGGATGGTGTTATGCTGGGTGACCCGGATAGAATGGTATCAGCCCAAGAAGAAGCAAACAAAGCAGATACGTACTTAAATAATATTTTGGGATTACCGAATCTGGATGCCGAAACATCAGAAGAAATCAAGAGAACATTAGCTACCCTATCCAACTATACAAATGAAGCAACAGCGGTCTACACGGCCATGTGCAACGGTAATGAGAGCATGAACAACAGGGCCGCTACCCTGGCGCAAACGAAGGATGCCCTATCAAATAAACTCGATTTCATTTGCACAAAATTTGCCGATCGCCTCCAACAAGAGCTTTTAACTAATGTAAAACATAGTCAAGATCAACGTTATATTAATGTCGGTCTCTTTCTGGGTATAGTTGTCTTTTCATTTATTTTCATCGCCATCATAATTAATCGATCAATTAACCGTCCTCTTCGCCACATTATTTCATCCATGAGCGATGGGGCATCGAGTGTTGCCCAAGCGTCGGAGCAGGTATCACGGGCGGGTCTGTCGCTTTCGGAAGGAGCATCCAATCAGGCCAGTGCTGTTGAAGAGACCTCTTCTTCCCTAAATGAAATGGCGGCGATGATTAAGCAAAATGCCAGAAATGCGAGTGAAACAGATCGTCTGATGAAAATGAATGCCACTGATACGCTTAAGACTGCAGATGAATCTATGGTTTCTCTTTCCCAATCCATAAACGAAATATCCGACGCCAGTGCCGCCACCCAACGTATTATTAATACCATTGATGAAATAGCCTTTCAGACAAATATTTTGGCTCTGAATGCGGCGGTGGAAGCGGCAAGAGCGGGGGAGGCAGGCACCGGATTCGCCGTCGTGGCGGATGAAGTACGGGCATTGGCAAAAAGGGTTGTTGATGCCGTTAAAGAAACAACCCTTTTAATTGATAACACGATACATACCGTTAACAGGGGAAGAGAATATTTCACAATGACCGAGGCAGCCTTTAAGCAGAATCTTGAAGTGTCACAAAAAGCCACAACGCTCATCTCAGAAATTGCTGCGGCTTCGGAAGAGCAATCCTCCGGTATTGAACAAATGAATCGTGCCATGGAATCCATCGATGGCGTGACGCAGGAGACCGCTGCAAATGCAGAGGAAACGGCCAGTGCATCGGAGGCTTTGCATGAACAGTCCCGAACAATGCAAGGCATTGTCGAAGAGCTGGTGTCACTTTTGGGCATGCATAACATGAGATTGATTAGCGCCCCGGAAAGAAGCAAACCAAGACTGGAAACACATAAAAAAGTCAATCCGCTTTTGACATCAAATCGAGAGGTTTCGGGTTTTGAATAAACGCCGTATGGCTCAACGAATAATCTAATAATATGAATTCTACAGGAGGATAAGATGAAGCAAAAAAATGAAAAGGATCACATTTACCGGGTCGCCATCGGATTTTTATGTTCGTTAATGATCATGGTCGCCGCATATGGTGTATTTGCCGCCGATATTGCGGTTATCGTCAATAAAAACGTAACACAGGACACTTTATCCGAAGACAATCTTAAGGACATATACCTGGGACGGACAACTGCTTGGCAAAATGGCACTAAAGTTGAGTTTGTCATCTTGAACGATCAATTGGGAATTCATGAGGATTTTCTGAAGAAATATATCGGACGAAGTTCCGCTCAATATAGAAATTTCTGGAAAAAACAGGTTTTTACCGGCAAAGGACGAATGCCCAAGCAATTCGATTCCGAAGGCAAACTCCTTGAATATGTTTCCACTACCGACGGAGCCATTGGCTATGTTCTCGCCGATACCGCCAAGGAATCTTCCGTTAAAGTTCTGTCCATAAACAAATAAACGAATATAAGGAGGATATTAAAATGAAAGGTAATAGAGTATTTATAATCACTATTTTCATGTTTTTCAGTTTTGCGGCGGCGGGATATGCCCTGACGGCAGATAGCTTGGGCGGTGTGGAAATACACGGGTTCGTTTCCCAAGGGTATCTGAAGAGCCACTCTTATAACTACTTGGCTAACGATTCAAAAAAGGGATCTTTTCAATTTAATGAAATGGGGGTTAATTTCAGCAAACAGGTCACGGACAATCTGCGCATCGGCATCCAATTCTTTTCCCGGGATTTGGGTGATGCGGCCAACAACAAAATCAGTCTGGACTGGGCATACGGGGATTACCATTTTAAAGACTGGCTCGGTATCAGAGTCGGGAAAATCAAGATTCCTTTCGGACTTTATAATGAGACCCGTGACATGGATATGCTCAGGACCTGCATCGTCCTGCCTCAGGGTATTTATAACGACCTGTTGAGAGACGTTTTGATTGCCATGCAGGGAGCCGGTGCTTATGGTACGATCCCCCTGCATAAGGCGGGTAGCCTTGAATATCAGGCCATGGCAGGCGTCATCAACTTGGATAAAGACAATGGTATCGGAAAGTATGTGGAAAGTAAATTCTACGGGTCGCTGGATGTTTTGGATGACTTTAATACCGACACCAGCTACGCTGCCAGTCTGCGCTGGAATACCCCTCTGGACGGTCTGGCCTTGAAGGTCACGACCCTTAAGTACGATTATGATTTGCCCGTTGAAATGAGTTTTCTCGGGACTACTATCGAGACGAGTGTCGGCATTAAGAATTTTCTTATGGTTTATTCGGCTGAGTATCTCCTGAATGATCTGACCTTAGCCGCTGAATATTCGACCACCGAGCTGGAAACGTCTTTCACCCTTCCGATCTATGGACGCATTACGTCGGAGACAAAAGGTGAAAGCTATTACGCCATGGGAAGCTACAGGTTTAAAGAATGGCTGGAGGTCGGGGCCTATTACATGGAGCGTTACCCCGACAAACATGATAAAAAAGGCCATTCACTTAAACAGTCTTCCGGGTATGGTTATAACTTTCCCGAGTATTTGGCCTGGTTGAAGGACACGGCCCTTTTTATCCGATTTGACGTCAACGATTATTTTCTCTTCAAAGTTGAGGGACATTATCTGGATGGTGTGGAAACCGTCATGTTCGGTGACAATCCCAATTTTAAGGATAAATCCTGGTACTATTTTGCGGCCAAGGCCACCTTCAGCTTCTAAAGATCAGCCCTCCTAAAATATGGTTTCTACCTAAAAATCCTCCTCTCGCTCAATCCATCAGGGGTATGAATCTACATATCCCTGATGGATATCCACAAATTCAGCAACTTCATTGGCAGCGGTAAAAAGATACCCCAACGGTTGTTTTTGCCGGATTGCCCTTCATCACGCGCATTCACTGTATCCGCAGGAATGACAGACGGCGCATCCCCCCTCATGTTCAAGACGGCCGCCGCAGTCCGGGCAGGCGCCTTTAAACAGGGCGCTCTTTTCAATCTTTTGGGCATATCCGCTGGACGACATGTGGATTTGAATGGCCTTCGCCACCGCGTCGGCGCAGGAACGGATTCTGTTCTGACCGAAGCCCGACTGGGAATGGCAGGAAATATCCAGAAGCTGCTTGATGACCTTTTCCGGTGGAACGCCGCTCCGCCAGGCAAGGGATACCATGCGGCCGATGGCCTCATTTTGGGATGCGGCACAGCCGCCTGCCTTGCCCATGGTCGTAAACAGCTCGAAGAGACCTTTTTGATCTTCGTTGATTGTAACGTACAGCGGCCCGCAGCCCGTCTGCATTCGATAGGTCCAGCCCTTGAGGGTCATGGGCCTCTCCCGGACATCTCTTTGTTCTCTTCGATCCTCCTCTTCTTTCGGCGTTTGGGATGTTGAAAGCACCTGCTGGTCCCGCGATCCGTCCCGGTAAATGGTTACGCCTTTGCAATCAAGCTGATAGGCCAGTTCGTAAACCTTTTTGACCTCTTCCACAGCCGCGGTTTTCGCAAAATTCACCGTTTTGCTGACGGCATTGTCCGTATATTTCTGAAATCCCGCCTGCATGCGGATATGGTTTTCCGTAGAGATATCGTGTGCGGTGACAAAAAGCCGGCGCACATCGGCGGGTATTTCATCCATCCCCTGAATGGTTCCATGCTCCGCAATCTTTTCCATCAGGGCATCCGAATAGAAACCCTGCTCTTTTGCAATATTTTCAAACTGGGGGTTAACTTCAATCAGCAGATCATTATCCAAGACCTGCCGGACGAAAGAAACGGCAAAAATGGGTTCGATCCCCGAGGAAGCGTTGGCAATGATGGAGATCGTCCCGGTTGGTGCAATCGTCGTGACCGTCGCGTTTCTAATGGGCGGTTCCCCCCACTGATCAAAGAGGGACCCTTTAAAATTCGGAAAAGGTCCTCTCTGTTTAGCTAATTTCTGCGATGCGTCATGACCTTCATCATTGATGAATCTCATGACCTCTTCTCCCAAACGGATCGCTTCTTCCGAATTATAAGGAATGCCCAGAGTGATCAGCATATCGGCCCACCCCATAACACCCAGGCCGATTTTTCGATTGCCGTAAGTCATTTCCGCAATCTGCGGCAGCGGATAACGGTTAGCTTCGACGACATTATCTAGAAAATGGACGGCCAGGTGAACGATCTTTTTGAGCTTCGGCCAATCGATTTGCCCGTTTTCGACCATTAATCCCAGGTTGATGGAGCCCAGATTGCAGGATTCATAAGGTAACAGGGGTTGTTCTCCGCATGGATTGGTTGATTCAATCGTGCCAACATGCGGCGTGGGATTGTCGCGGTTTAGACGATCCAGAAAGATGATGCCCGGCTCACCATTTTGCCAGGCATTCCGGATGATCAGGTCAAAAACCTCCCGAGCGTTCAGCTGTCCGGCAATCTCCTTATTGCGCGGATTAATCAGATCGTAGGATTCGTTTCTTTCCACCGCCTGCATAAAGGTTTCCGTCACGCCCACGGAGATATTAAAATTATTCAAATGCGTCTTATTGGCCTTGCACTCAATAAAATCTACAATGTCCGGGTGGTCTACCCGCAATATGCCCATATTGGCGCCGCGCCTCGTGCCGCCCTGTTTAACCGTTTCCGTTGCCACATCAAATACCCTCATAAAGGAGATGGGGCCGCTGGAAATGCCGGCAGTCGATTGGACAACGTCATTCGCGGGTCGGAGATTCGAAAAGGCAAATCCCGTACCCCCTCCCGATTTATGAATCAACGCCGTGTATTTGACGGCATTGAAGATTGCGTCCATGGAATCGCCGACAGGCAGAACAAAGCAGGCGGACAACTGGCCCAATTCGCGACCGGCGTTCATCAGGGTCGGGGAATTCGGCATAAACTCGCGCCGGGCCATCATCGCATAAAAACAGCCGGCGAGATCGGCCACATCGGCATCTTTTGCAAATTTTTTTTCGGTCTGGGCAATGGTCTCCGCTACCCGTCTGAACATATCGGCCGGGGCTTCAATAACCCGGCCGTTTGTATCTTTTTTCAAGTATCGTCGCTCAAGAACCGTGAGGGCGTTTTTCGACAATTGCGGAGTGATGTGGAAAGACCGGTCTTCCATGGTTCGATTTTCTCCCTGTTTTTATGAATAACTCTATTATGTCAATCAAAATGAATTTCTTACGGAAATCGATTTATAACGAAACCATCAAGTATTTATAAGATATTCACGTGAACCGTTAACGCAATATGTAGTGTGGATTTTTAATATGACCACAATATATACCATTCAGTCAATAGAAAATTTCAGAAATTTATCTTAAAAGGATTTGCCGAATGATGCTAATAAAATCAGAATCATTCGGCTTCGACATTTGGGGCATGGTAAAAATTTGTCGTCAAATCGTAATTGAAGTCCCGGGGGACTAAGAAGCGATGACATTCCCGGAATTATAGACCGAATCGATGCTTATCGTTCATTCTTCTTAATATTTAAATTCTCCTCCCTCATAAATAACAACCTTTTTCCCTGATGTGAGGTGGGCCGTCACGGTCTTGTTCTCCGTATTGACAAGGTCCCAGTGAAGAGCGGAATCGTTGAAACCCATTTTCTTTTTTGCCTCTTTCGTCAACTTGGCCGGATCACCGTCAAAGGTTTGCGAATAGGACGATCCGACGGCGATGTGGCAGTTGCCGAACTTGCCGCCATGGTTCTCATCAAAAAGTGTGTCCGCCATAAAACGGTCAATCCGCGAAAAGCGTTTGTCCGTCAAAGAAAATTCCCCGACTCGACAGGCGCCCCGGTCCATGGCCAACTGTTTGGCGGCGAATTCCCCGCCGGTTTTCGCCTCAACTTTGACCGCGGCCCCCTTTTCAAAGACCAGA
This sequence comes from Deltaproteobacteria bacterium, assembly GCA_016928025.1. Taxonomy (GTDB): domain Bacteria; phylum Desulfobacterota; class Syntrophia; order Syntrophales; family JAFGHS01; genus JAFGHS01. Next base: position 21,421 of record JAFGLN010000082.1, on the reverse strand, counting down.
CGAATATCTTCCACATAATTTCCGCTGCGAAAAGAGGGCAGGTTTGCATAATAAGAACCCACCGTGCCCCGCCAGTCGGGAGACATAAAGATCTCAAAACTCGGTATATTGTGCCCCGAGATACCGACCCACTTTCTTTTTTCCCCGGGCGTGATGGTCAGATCGCAATTCTTTGATTCCATATGAAAACGTTTCACGACAAGACTGTTGAGCCATTTTTTGATGCCTTTGACCTCATTGTAAATGGACTGCCAGCGGGCGACCGGATCTTCATCATCCAGATAGCAGGCCTTCACCACCTGCTCCGTATATTTTTTGAGAGACAATTTGGCCTGTCTCGCCAGTTCCGTCGTCGGGAGACTCGTAAGGGTCCAACTGTAAAGCCCTTCCTCTTCCCGCTTGTCCATAATATTTCGGAGAGGCTTGCGGGAAACAAGCATTTTACCGATTTTCACAGGATCGACATCTTTGAGATGGGTCAGTGAATCGGGGGCCCGCAGAAATATTCGTCCGTTAAGGCCGCCGATCAGTTCTTTGTCGCCCGGCGCGATGAAGCTCAACTGGGCATTATCAGACCGGAAATAAAAACTCTTTTCCATGGCAACGGTAAAGCCCATCCGCTGAACGCAGTGCATCCCCATGGCCAGGATGCGATCATAGAGGCGTTCGGCAAGCTTGATTGCTGCAGTGTCATACTGTAGAAGGACCAGGTCCTTTTTCCTGAAATTCCCTGTTCGGGCGGTTTTCAAGGCCCAGACCAGGACATCGGCAAAACGCTCATTCTGGACATCCGTCAACATCTTTTCTCCTTTTGCTTATGCATTGTTAAACTTAATTTTAATGTCTTTTTGATCAATGCTGTTAATTGTTTGGGGAATTCTCCCCATGATCTCCTCCCCTAAACCGGATTAAAAAAAAGCTTGAAGATGGTCTTCAAATAAGCTAAGGAGGGAGTCGGAGTGCGTGATTTAATATAAACGCAGTTGCCTTCAATAGTCAAGAGAAGCTCAAAAGAACGTTAAAAATTAAAGGAGGATGTTATGAAGAAAGTGGGAAAGTTATTTGTAGTGTTTTTTGCGGTATTTGGTTTGATGGTGGGGGCAACAATGATAAACGCCCCAATGGCATCCGCCGCCAATTTGACAGGCGAATGGCTTTGTGATGTTGAAACGCCAAGCGGATCCGGAACACCGACTTTCGTCCTGAAGCAGGACGGGAACAAGATCAGCGGAACATACAAAGGCGCCTTTGGTGAATCGGATGTTAACGGTACCATTGAGGGCAATAAATTTAAGCTGGACTACGAAAGCAGTGGAATAAAAATTACTTATAACGGAACCATCAACGGCGATAAAATCAAGGGCACCGCAAGTTTCGGACAGTATGGCGAAGGTTCCTTTGAAGGCACAAGACAATAGATAATTTTTCAATACATGATTTCGGCAATACATCGTTGACCGCTTGGGCAAGTGTCGAAATATTTATATCTTGTATTGGAATTTTTCTTATAAAATTTGACAGGGGAATATGGAAAGTAATCCGTATTCCCCTGTTTTTTTTACATTTTTTGCCTAATAAATCCTCCTCATACGATTTTCCTACGCCCTCTAAAGAGACCGACACTATAGAAGAAGGATCAATTGATGGTCTCGTCATCTCACGACTTTTTATTGATTTTATTGCCCGTGATTGCCAGATTGTCCCGGTGAATGACTTCATCGTAGTCTTTATAGCCTAAAACCTGCTCGATTTTCGACGACTTGAGCCCCATGATCTTGCGAATTTCCAAGGCTCCGTAATTGACCAGACCCGTTGCCAGGGACATCCCTTTCGCATCAATGCAATTCACCGGATCGCCCACATCAAACGATCCTTCAACATCAATAATGCCGGAGGGAAGAAGGCTCTTGCCCTCTTCAATCAAGGCTTTTTTCGCCCCCTCGTCGATCATGATTTTTCCTTTCGGCCTCAGGGTAAAAGCGATCCAGTGTTTTCGGCTGTGCATGGGTTTCTCCTCGGGCAAAAAGAGGGTGCCCGTATCATTCCCTGTCAGGATAGATTCCAGGACGCCTTTTTGCTTTCCCGGCGCAATGATGTAGGGAATCCCATAGGCCGTGACCTTCTTGGCGGCAAGGACCTTGCTGCGCATCCCCCCTGTTCCGATGGACGTTGTATCTTCCGTCGCGGCGTCCTCGATCTCTTCCGTAATCTCTTCAACCAGTTTGATGAGCTTGGCCTTTTTGAACAACATGGGATTTCGATCGTAAAGCCCCTCCGTTGCCGTCAGATTGATCACCAGATGGGCCTCGATAATATTGGCAACCATGGCCGCCAGATGGTCGTTATCGCCGAACTTGATCTCATCCACCGCGACCGTGTCGTTTTCGTTGATGATCGCAATAATGCCCCACTCCATGAGGGCGGACAAGGTATTGCGTATATTCAAATATCGTTTCCGGTCCGTCAGATCGCTCATGGTCAGAAGAATCTGGGCGGTAAAAAGGCGATGCCGGCCGAAGGCGTTTGAATAGACCCGCATGAGACGTCCCTGGCCGATGGCCGCCAGGGCCTGCTTCTGGGGCATGCTTTTCACCGGTCCCCGGAGGCCCATCCGATGTCGTCCGGAAGCAATGGCGCCCGATGTGACAAGAACAACCTGATACCCTTTTTGAGAAAGTCCGGCCATTTCATCGACCAGTTGGTCGATGATGGCAAGATCAAGGCCGTCTTCGCCCGTTAGGACGGCACTGCCGATTTTGATCAGAACCCGCTTAATATTCGATAATGTTTTTGTTCTGATTTCCATCATGATGCTTTAACCGATTGGAGTTTTTCAATAACGGCGTTGATGACCGCCGAGAGGCCTTTTCCGGTAATGGCTGAAAAAGATAGAAGATTTATGCCTTTTTCCTTAAAAAAGTCAATTTCTTTTTGGAGTCTCTCCCGGGTTGCCGATAAATCGATTTTATTAACGGCAACGATTTGAGGTTTTTCGATCATATCAGGTCTGAACAGGGCCAGTTCCCGGTTGATGGCCTCAAATTTCCGCCACGCTTCATCCGTCGTTTCATCCGAAATATCAAGAATGTGGAGTAAAACAGCTGTCCTTTCGATATGGCGGAGAAACCGGATGCCCATCCCCTGCCCCCGGTGTGCACCCTCAATGAGCCCCGGAATATCGGCAATCACAAATGATTCATATTTCCCGTACTTTACGACGCCGAGATGGGGGGTCAGGGTCGTAAAAGGGTAGTCGGCGATCTTCGGCTTTGCCGCCGAAACTTTAGAGATGAAAGTCGATTTGCCGACATTCGGGAAACCGATAATGCCGACATCGGCAAGAAGCTTCAACTCAAGAATGACGTCCCGTTCCTCTCCCGGCATGCCCGGTTGTGCGTAATGGGGCGCCTGGTTGGTCGAGGTGGCGAAAAAAGCATTCCCCTTTCCGCCGATGCCACCTTTGGCCACAATGCATTCTTCGCCGTCCGCGACGAGATCGGCCAATAGTCCACCGGTCTGTGCATCCTTCACAATGGTGCCCACGGGAACCGCCACAATAACATCATCCGAATTTCTGCCGGTTTTGTTACTTCCGCCGCCATGCCCACCGTTTTTTGCCTTATGGTGCTGCTGAAATTTCAAATCGAGGAGGGTCCGATGGTTTCTTAGCGCCCGGACGATCACATCGCCGCCTTTGCCGCCGTCACCCCCGTTTGGGCCCCCGCGCGGCACATACTTCTCCCGGCGGAAGCTGACACACCCCCTGCCGCCGTCGCCTCCCTTGGTATATATTTTCGCTTCGTCAACAAACTTCATGGTTTCGATGATAATGGTCTTGCCCGAAATTGTCAAAAATAAAAGGCGCTTAAATAAGCGCCTCATCGTGTATCTGCAAGTTCTAAATCACCCGAACGGCCCCCGGATAAAACCGGCGGTCATTTAATGGATCTAAGCGGTGTAAACGCTGACTTTTTTTCTTTTATTGTCCAGCCTTTCGTATTTGACAATGCCGTCGATCATCGAGAAAATCGTATAGTCCTTTCCCATCCCGACATTTTTCCCGGGATGGATTTTTGTCCCCACCTGACGGATGATGATCGATCCGGCCTTAATCGACTGCCCGCCGAACACCTTGACGCCCCGTCGCTGCGCGTTGCTGTCTCTGCCGTTGCGGGAACTGCCCTGTCCTTTTTTATGTGCCATGATGAATTACCCTCCGTTTATATGGAAATCTCCTTGATCTTCAAGTTCGTCTGCAATTGACGATGCCCGGTCTTCTTATGGTATCCTTTTCGTCTCTTCATCCGGAAAACGAAGATCTTTTCGCCCTTGGTCTGTTCGACGATTTCGCCCGTGACTTTGGCGCCTTCCACATAGGGCGTACCGACTCTGATGTCATCGTCGTTCGCCACCAAAAGAACCTCGTCGAAGGTTACCGTATCGCCTTTTTCGCCCGCCAGTTTTTCGACGGTAACGATCTGACCTTCGGAGACTTTTTGCTGCTTTCCGCCTGTTTTTATGACTGCATACATAGCTTTCATCCTATGAAAAAATTTAAGACGGTCTTTCTACAGGAATTCATGACCATTTGTCAATATAATTATGATCTTTTTTTAACGGCTTCACAAAAATGCCGTTCATATGATTCAAGTGCCGTCAAACCACCAATATCCAGACGGAATTTCGACGCCCATTCGCACTGGCTATTCAAAAATTAAAAAAAGAGACACGTTCCGCAAAGATGACAGCGATGCCCAACTTTCCGAACATATTATATTTTTTCGCCATCAATTGAAAGCAGAAATTTCTTTTTAAAAAATCGGGATAAATTACTTTTCGGGCTTATGGATTGCATATAGGGAATTGTTAACATATAGTATATCCTCGTTCGATCATCGCATAAGAAACCTCTTTATAACAAATGGTTATCAAACGTCAGGAATATAGACATGGCCAACATAACAGTCAAGAGAAATCCTTTTATTATCGGTGTGATGGGAAGCCACCGGGATGATGCCGATTATATTGAGGAAGCCCGGCGGCTCGGTGAGGAAATCGCTAAAAGAGGGCACGTACTTCTGACGGGAGGTGGAACCGGCATCATGAGGGCCGCATGTGAGGGCGCTTACAAGGTTGGGGGACTGGTGATCGGCATCCTGCCCCATGAGAGAAAACGGCCTCTCGACGGATATCCCAACGAATTTGTCGATATCGCCATCTTCACCGGTATGTATGACGCCAGGAACGTCATCAATGCCAAGACGCCCCACATTATGATCGCTTTGAACGGCAATGTCGGTACCATTGCGGAAATCGTCTTGGCCATGAACGCGGGCACGCCGGTTATTGGCCTGCATTGTCCGGACATTCCCGTCAAAGGCGATTATGCCTTCACGCGCGTCGATTCCCTGGAAGAAGCTCTTCGGAAAATGGATGAGCTTTTGGATCGAATCGATGAAAAATTCTATATCACCCCTTCGGAAGGCGTTTAAATGATGACGCCGGTAAAGGTTGCTGCCCATGATTGAGTTCAATCTGTTCTTGTATGTTTTTCTTGTGGTATTTATCATCAGTGCGATTTCCGGCTGGGGCCTCACACAAATCAACGTCTCTCATCTCCGTCGCCACAGCGATCGGGTCCCGGATGTTTTTGCCGGTGAAATCGACGGCGCAACCCTCTCGAAAATGACGGATTACACCGCGACAACCTCCCGGTTCGGTTCTTTTGAAAGCATCTTCACCGATATCGTTTTACTCGTTGTCCTGTTGAGCGGCGTTCTTCCCTGGCTTGTTTCCGTCATTCAATCGCTGGATCTCCATTTCATTTTTTCCGGCCTGATATTCTTTGGAATCCTCTCTTTACTGAACATGCTCCTCGGCATTCCATTCAGTCTTTATGGAACGTTTGTCATTGAAAAAAAATTCGGCTTCAGCACCATCACCCTGAAACTGTGGATCATGGATTTTTTAAAAGGACTTGCCATCTCGGCCGTTTTGATGGGCATCCTTTTGGGCGCTTTTCTGGCTTTGCTCTATTATGTAAAGAATTTCTGGTGGCTCTGGGTCTGGCTGGTCTTCGCTTCCTTCCAATTACTGATGCTCTGGCTCTATCCGATTGTCATCGCTCCCATTTTCAATAAATATGAACCGGTGAAAAACGAGGAGCTCAAAGAGGCCCTGATCGCCCTCATGGCCAAAGCGGGCCTGAAGACGAAAGGAATTTACCAGGTCGACGAAGGCAAGCGGAGCAAACATTCCAATGCCTACTTTACCGGCCTGGGCTCCACCAAACGGATTGTTCTGTACGATACGCTTTTGGTCTCGCACACCAACGACGAGATCGTCTCCATCCTGGCCCATGAAATCGGCCATTGGAAAAAGAAACATATTATCAAACAGTTATTATTTATGGAGGCGGCCTCTCTTGTAATATTTTATCTGATTTACCGTTTGCTCGAATGGCCGATTTTGTACAGCACTTTCGGCTTTGAACAGATCATCCCTTATGCCGGACTCCTTCTGTTGGGTGTCATCGCCGAGCCGGTCACCTTTTTTCTGACGCCGCTGGGCTCCATGGCGATCCGCCGGTTCGAGCGGGAAGCGGACGATTACAGTTTCCGGCTCACCGGCACGACCAAGCCCATGATCAGCGCCCTGAAAAGGCTGGCGAAAGACAACCTCGCCAACCTCCACCCCCACCCGTTTTATGTCTGGTTCTACTACTCCCATCCGCCGCTGACGGAGCGGATCAAAAGGCTGGAAGCCATGGAAAAATAAAAGCTACGAGAGGTCTATCATTATTAATGTCATTTCTTCCTGCTCAATGATAAAGTCTCATCTTCCTGCCTCAATACGGTTATGTTATTTACGCGGCTGGCCTCCAGGGCCGACGCGGTCTGCAGCTCCAACACGGCGTTTTTATGCAATTCCCGTATATCAGCGGCTCCGGCGGTGGACAAGGTCGCTTTGAGCCGCTGCCGGGCAATGGGTACGGTATCGAAGATCGATCCTTCAAAGGGAACGTAGCCACTCACCCCCTCCTCAAAGAAAGCCGCCGCCAACTGATATTGAACGCCTTGCGACTACCCTCCATCCAATACTCTTTGACGTATCCCCCGTTGATTTTCAACAGTCTACCGGGGCTTTCAGCAAAGCGGGTAAAGAAATTGCCCATCATGACCAAATCCGCGCCCAACGCCAAAGCCACGGCAGTATCGAGGGAGGAGTTAATCCCGCCGTCGGCGATCAAAGGCAGGTAATGTTTGGTCTTTTTATAATATGCAGCGCGGGCGGCTGCGATTTCCATGATAGGCGTCTTAATTTTTACAGGTTTAATTTGCATTAGCCATCGTATGGTGATACAAAATTTCCCGATTCGTTATTCGTCTTGAAATCAATATCTCATCTTGAAAGGATGTGTCATTATGGTTTGGAAACCGGAACTTGACGAATTAAAGCATCGTGAAGCGCTTGCCGAACAAATGGGCGGCAGGGAAGGCATTGAGAAGCAGCATGCCCGGGGCAAACTGACGGTCCGGGAACGAATCGACAAACTGACCGATCCGGGATCGTTTCAGGAAATCGGCAAGCTGGCCGGTGTGGCAACGTATGAAGACGACCAACTCATTTCTGTTCGTCCGGCCCCCATCATTACCGGCATCGGCACCATCGACGGGCGCAAAGTCGCATTAAGCGGAGGTGATTTTACGATTCGCGGCGGCGCGGCGGACGCCAACATCGGCAATAAATCATCCTACATGCTGCGGCTGGCAGAACAGTGGCATCTGCCCTATATCACGCTTCTCGACGCAACCGGCGGCAGCGTCCGGACTTTCGAGCACATTGGACGAACCTACATCCCCGATACCAACGATTACTGCGCCGTCAACGGCCGGCTCCTCAATATAGTCCCCGTTGTCGCGGCGGTCCTGGGCTCGGTGGCCGGATTGCCCGCTGTTCAGGCCTGCATCAGCCATTTTAATGTAATGGTGAAAGGTATCAGCCAGATTTTCCCCGGGGGCCCTCCTGTCGTCAAAGCGGCCCTGGGCTACGACATTACCAAGGAAGAACTGGGAGACGAGCGCACCCAGGTGATCGAAAGCGGCGTCGTCGATAATCTGGCGGAAAGCGAAGAAGAAGCTTTTGCCATGATTAAGAGGTTTTTAAGCTATCTGCCGAGTAACGTTTGGGAAATGCCGCCCCGCATCGAACCACAGGACGATCCCGGGCGCCGGGAGGAAAAGCTCCTTACCGTTATTCCCCGCAAAAGCACCAGAGGCTATAACCCGCACCAAATTCTGAAATATATCCTGGATCAGGACTCCCTTTTTGAAATAGCACCCCTGTACGGCCGGTCGCGGATCACCGCTTTCGCCCGGGTCAACGGCTACCCCGTCGGCGTCATGATCAACAACCCCTCTTATCTGGGCGGCTCCATGGATGTCGCGGCGGGCAACAAGGTCATCCGCTTTCTCCAGTTATGCAATACCTTTCATCTGCCCATGGTCTATTTCGCCGACGAACCGGGCTTCATGGTCGGCCTCGAAGCCCAGAAGCAGGGCATCGTCCGGGCAGGAGCCAAGATGGTCCTGGCGACCTGCGCCACCACCATGCCCTGGATCACCTTCATCATCCGCCAGCTCTACGGCGTGGCCGGCCAGAACCACAAACGCCCCGGCGGGATGTACAAACGGGTGGCCTGGCCGTCCGGCAACTGGGGGTCCATGCACATCGCGGGCGGCGCCGCGGCGGCTTATCGCCGGGAAATTGAATCCGCCCCGGATCCGGAAGCCAAGCTTAAGGAAATTGAAAAGCGCCTGGATGCCGTGGCTTCGCCGTTTCGCAGCGCCGAAGCATTCGATATCGAAGAAATCATCGACCCGAGAGATACGAGACCCATCCTGTGCGATTTCATCGAAATGGCGCAGGCCATGATTAAAACCCAACTGGGACCGACCACCGGCCCCGGCTATTGGCCGTAAGACATTAAATTACATAATTATTTTAAGGAGGTAGAAAGACAATGGTCGTTTTGACAGCTATACTGACAGCAAACGAAGGCAAGGGAGACAAAATCGAAAAATTATTCCAGGACTTGGTCCCCAAGGTATTGAAAGACCCCGGCACCGTCAACTACGCCGTCCATCGCAATGCCAACGATCCGAATAAATTTTTTGTCTATGAATGCTATGAAAGCCAGGATGCTTTGAAGTATCACGGTTCGACGGAGCATTTCAAAGGCTTCGGTCAAGCAACGCGCGGGATGTTCGCGGGACGTGCGGAACTTACATTCTACAATAAAATCGCTTAATGATTTCTAAATTCAAACCAAAAACAACGAAATTCCCCTGCGTCCCATCACGGACGTTCGGGGGAATTCGGAATTGAATGACGATGAACTTTCATCCACTGTGCAAAAAGGATCATGTAAAATGTCTGATACGATACTACAGGAGTTGCATCCTCTATTTTATCCAAAAAACATCGCCGTTGTCGGGGCATCGCCGAAATACGACCCCCAGATGATGAGCCAGGGAAACAATTATATCAAAGGGTCCATCGAACAGAATTTCCCCGGAAAAATATTTCCCGTCCACCCCAAAGCCGAATCCATCCTTGGATTTAAGGCCTATGCGCGGGTGAGAGACATCCCCGATCCGGTCGATCTCGTCATTTTCACCGTCCCCGCTGAGGCGGCTATGGAAGTGATGGAAGACTGCGTCCAAAAAAAGGTGAAATTCGTCCATCTTTATACGGCCGGATTTGCCGAATCGGGCCGAGCGGAATACATAGAACTTGAAAAAAAGCTGGTTCGGATGGCCCAGGAAAACGGCGTCCGGATCGTCGGACCGAATTGCATGGGCATATACAGTCCCGAAGGCGGATTGGCCTTTCAGCCGATTTTCCCGACGGCCTCAGGCCCCCTGGGATTCTTTTCCCAGAGCGGTCAGATGGCGGGCATGTTCGTTATGAAATCGGCGGGCCTGGGACTGACCTTCAGCAAGGTCATCAGTTTCGGAAACGCCAGAGACTTAAAAGCCATCGATTTTCTCAACTATCTGTCCGATGACGACAAAACAAAAATCATGGGCTCATACATCGAAGGGCTTCAGGAAGGCCACACCTTCATGGAAATGGCCGGAAAGATCACGCGGAAAAAACCGCTGGTAATCTACAAAGGCGGCTTAACGGAAGGAGGCACCCGGGCCGTCATGTCCCACACGGCATCCATTGCCGGCTCCGCGCAACTCTGGCAGGCCATGTGCAAACAGTACGGCATCATCTCCGTTGCCTCTCTGGACGAACTGGCCTATACCCTCTCCGCCCTGCAGCGCATTGCCCTGCCGAAAGGCAAGAACGTCGTTATCCTGGGTGGCGCCGGCGGCGGCAGCGTCACCATGACGGACATCGCGGAAAGTGAAGGCCTCAAAGTCCCGCATTTGTCGGAAAAAACGATCAAACGGCTTCAAGAGATCGTGCCCCCTCAAGGTACCAGCGTGAAAAATCCCCTCGACGTGGGCCGGCGTTTTTTTGCCGGGGGAAATTTCCAGGAATTTTTAGAACTCATCCGGGAAGATCCAAACACGGACGCCTTGATTTTCACACAGCCGATTGCCATGTTCCAGCGGTTTTCGGGTCGCGAAGGGATCAACATGCTGAAGGAAATGACGATAGCCGCGCAGAAGGTCTTTCAAAAACCGATCTTTCTCGTCATCGAACGGGATGACGGGTTTGGTGGTCAAAACTTCGTTCAGGAAGCGATCGAGGGTTATCACGCGGCCAACCTCGCCACCTTCCCCGATTTTCGCCTGGCCACCCGGGTTTTAAATTATATGGCGGATTATCAAGCATTTCTGGAGGGCGGCGTGAGAGCCTGATTTTCATTTCATATAGGCTTTGTCATATTGATCGAAGGGAGATATTTCTATCAATTTCTTGTTTATTGTATCAACGGGGGCAGATTTGAAATCTGTCCCCGTTGATACAAATTTGTCTCTCCTAATCCAGCTTATCATTCCGTCTGTTGCGGTTCTTTGACGCAAAAGACAAAGATTGCCAGAACAATGAAAACGCCTGCCAGCGAGGCCGCCAACGGGGCATTGAATCCCCATTTCGCATACAGTAAACCACCCAGCCATGATGACGGAAAGGCAATGATGCCGCGAAACATGTTGAGCCTGCCGAATGCTTCCGTCCGCTCAGAAGCCTTGACAGCCCGCGCTATATAGGTGTTAACGGCGGGAACCCATGTCGCGGCAACGATTGCGAAAAGAACCTCCATGGCAATCATGATCGGGAAACTGGGATGGATCATCGTGAAGATCATAATCGGAATCCCGAATATCTCGGAAATAACGATCGTTCCCTTCGCGGTGTGGCTGTCCAGATAGCGTCCGATAGGCAGTTGAACGACCGCCCAGGCAAAAGCCATGACGCTGGCCATAACGCCCAGTTGGGCCACCGTAAAATGATGGGCATCCTTCAGCAATCCGTTGATCAGCCCCCAGCCCAGAGCCCAGACAAAAGAGTCGGCCGCGGCGGCAATGAAAAACCATTCCAATCCCCGGGGCGGAATGACGGAACGTAAAAACGCCCGTCCAAAAGCGGAAAGACTGACCCCTTCCCATGAATGCCGCCTCTCGAATAAAAACCGCCACGTCAAAACAAGCGCGATCACTTCAAGAGCGATCAAAATAGGAAAGACACCCGCGTAGCCCCATCGCATGGTCAGCCATCCCCCCACGGTAGGAGCGAGGACACCGGGAACAACCCAGACAAACATCATCAAACTGAATACGCTGCCCTGCCGTTCGCGTTTGGCTGCTTCCGCCGTCATGGACGTTACCGCCGGACGGGCCAATGATGCCAATCCGAAAAGAACAATACCAAAAAGCAGCAGGACCCATTTCACGGACAGATCGGCCAACATGAAGAGGCTGTAGGCGGCGATCAGAAAAAAGCTGGCCGTGATAATAAAGGGTTTGCATCCGACACGGTCTGCCAGCCATCCGCCGACGGACTGGGACAACGTGGTAAACACGCCATGCAAGCCGCCCAAACTGGTTAATAAACCCACCATGGGCATGGATGCGCCGAGAGACAGGGCGAACGGCTGCCAGATTACCAGATAAATGCTGGTGTGGGCGCCCCGCAGAAACGCCCCGGCGGCCAGAACAAAAAGGTTCTTCCGCCGCTGCTCCGCGGTCATATCTTCAGACAGAACAAATTCATTCACATTCATAGACAGATATTCCCTCTCAGGCGTCTAAGTACTGCAGTTCGGAATTTCCGTTACATATTGTCATTTTGAGTCCTACTGAAGAGGGATGAGGAAACGGAATTACGTCAAGATGAAAAAGATATCTCCCTTCGGTCGACATGACATGGAATTTACGAAATGACGTGCAAAGTATCCTTTATCAAAGGAAAAGTCAACGCAGGACGATCTATATCAAAATCCCCCCTCACCCTAACCTTCTCCCACCAGGGGAGAGGGAATAAAATGTAATTCTTGAATTTTCCCCTATCTTGAGAGGAGAGATCATCCTTAATATAACCCCCTCCCTCGATGGGAGGGGCCGGGGGAGGGTGAGTGAATCAACGGTGATACGATTTTCATGACTCATGGCATTTTTCACCAGGCTATGAATTATGACCTGAAAAAGGCCAAGACCAAATGGAAAATTTATGTTATTGAAAATACTCGATTCCGGATCGCGCTTTGATTATCCGGAATGACAGGTTTTTAATTACCACCAGTCTTCGCATCCGGAATTACATCACTATAAAATGAATCGAGAAAGGCTCCCATGGAAAATATCACCTTCACAGATCAACTCGACGCTATAGATTTCCCGAAAGTCACGCAAATGCTCTCCCAGGCCTACTGGAGCCCCGGCATCAGTATGGTGGAGATCCAACAGGGCGCCCGAAATTCATCTCTTGTTGTCGGCGCCTTCCTGCCGGATAAAACACAAATCGGCTACGCAAGGGTCATTTCCGACAAAACCCGGTTCGCCTATATCCTCGATCTCTACATTGATGAACCTTACCGGAAACAGGGCATCGGCCAAGCGTTGATGAAATACATCCTCGCGCATGAATCCCATAAAGACGTCTATCAATGGCTGCTCATTACAAAAGACGCCCACGGTGTTTACCATAAGCTGGGCTTTCAACAGCTTTCCCGGCCTCTGGATTGGATGGAAATCAGAAAAGACAGACCGAAAAGGTAATATTCCATTAGATATAAGTGTAAACCATGTTCCCGGGCTGAACCGCCGATATCCTACTCGGCCAGTTCCCCCCGCGCCACCGTTATGGCCCGGCCGCCGACGGATACGCTGATTTTTCGACCCTTTTCTTCCGCTCTCAGGTAGAGAAGGGACGGCCTGCCGATTTCATAGCCCTGCTCGCTCTTGACATCGATGGCCTTGTCGCCCCGGTATCGGTGCTTCACCAGATAGGCGGCCAGGCAGCCGTTGCCGCTTCCCGTCGCCGGATCCTCGGGAACGCCGTAATAATCGGCAAACATCCGGACGCTGATGTTGTCTTCCCCGGTATGGGACTCGGGGCAGAAGACCAGTATCGGCTTGGGCCAGGCATTCTTCACGAATTTGAAATATTTGTCCCGGTCGATACTGATCCGCTTTAAAGCAGACAACTTTTTCAACGGAACAATGAAGTGGGGCAGCCCCGTGGACACCTCCTCTACGGGAAACCGCTCATCGATATCCTTCACGCCCAGACCCAGAATCGGCACAATCTCTTTGGCCGCATACTTCTTGCCGAATTGTGGCTCGACCTGCTTCATCCAATAGACGCCCTCGGCACTGTCTTCTTTAAAATCCACAGGGATCTGACCAACCTTCAGATTCAAGGTAACCTTTTTCGCCTTGCCATCCAGGATTTCCGACCGGATGATGTGGGCCGTGCCCAGGGTCGGGTGGCCGGCGAAGGGAACTTCCGAACCCGGCGTGAAAATGCGGACATTGTACCCGCCGTTTTTCTTCGTCTCCGACGTGATAAAGGTGGTCTCCGAAAAGTTCATCTCCCGCGCGATCCGCTGCATCTCGGCGGCGGCGGGCATCTTCTCCCCCCGGAAAACGGCCAGCTGGTTTCCCGCGAACTTCTTTTCCGCAAACACATCGACAATGTAAAAACTGAGTTTTTTCATATCATATATTACCCTTCTCTCAGACATTCAGCCTGGAGCGGAACTCTATCATGTGCTGTCGGTATTGTTCAACTTCTTTGTCCGACATCTGATCGGGAAATCTAAGCTCCACCTGCGTCATGGCTTCGACCAGGGTGTTGGAATGGGGGGCGATGCTCAGGATGCCCACCTTGCTTCCATGATCGAGTTTGATCTTGCCCAGCATGAAATCCGTGACGAATTTCGTTTTTTTCGTCAAAATACTCTTCCATTCCAGGGGGGTGGCCGACAGAATAAAGTCAGCCGTTTTCTTTGCGTTCTCTTCGCTGATGAACGCCACCCCGGCGAGTTTGCCTGATTCGAGAACGGCGCCGAACAGGATATCCTGATCGATACCCCAGGCGGGCTCGGCAAGCACCTTGAAATAAACCGTCGCGGTCAGTTTCTTGAGATTAGTCTCGAATTTGGGGTTGGCCTTGTACGCCTGTTCAAAAGCCTCCAGCCATTCCGGTGTGCAGTACGGTACGGACATGTTCAACCTCCCTTTCCATTGATTGAGCCGATCGTTATTCTTTCTTGCGGAGAATATCCTTGAACTCTTCCCGGAGCTCCTTTTTCCAGAGTTTTCCCGTCACGGTCATGGGCAGGTCGTCCTTGAAGACGACGATCCTGGGAACCTCGTAAGGGGCAAGTTTTTCCCGGCAGAGATTGATGATCTCCTCCTCCGGGATTTTCCCTGCAAATTCCTCTTTTGCCCTGACAATGGCCACAACCCGTTCGCTTCCTTCGCGGTCCGGATCGGGGACCCCGATCGTCACGACCATCTGAACGCCGGGATGATGGAAGATCACGTCATCCACCTTGGTGGAATAGACCTTCAACCCCGAAACGTTGATCATGTCTTTGATCCGGTCGGTCACGTAGAAGAATCCCTCGTTGTCCATGTAGCCCAGATCGCCCGTATGAAACCAGCCGTCTTCCGTCAGCCCGGACGCGTCGGGCCAGTAACCCTTCATCACCTGCGGCCCCCGGATGACAATTTCGCCGGTCTCCCCAAAAGGCACATCCTCGCCCGTGGCGGGGTCCTCGACCCGGAAATCGGTATCGGGCACAGGAAGACCGAGCCCGCGCTTCTCCTTCGACATGAAGCCGGTGATCTTGGAGAAAGCCGACGGATTGAGGGTCGCGATGGGGGCTGTCTCCGTCAGGCCGTATCCCTCGCCGATGGGGTTCCCCATGTCTTTGCTTACGGCCTCCCGCACGGAATCGGGCAGGGGCGCTGATCCGGAAAAGAACAGACAGTTCACCCGGCCGATCTTGTACTTGCCGATGCGCATAAGCTGCGTCGGGATAGTGGGGATGAGAAACGGGCGGTGTTCTCTGATGGTATTCACGATGTTTTCGATGTCGCGCGGGTCCGGCGCGATGAGGACCCTCAGGCTCCAGTAGGCCGCCATATGAATGAGGGCGTGCCCGTAGGAATGGAACAGAGGGATGGTGATGAAAACCGAAGACTTGCCGATGATCCCGCGGGAAAGCGGCTCCATCATCCAGCCCAGTCCATGAAGCAGGTTGGCATACCGGTTGAAGTGGGTGATCATGACCCCTTTGGGCAGGCCGGTGGCGCCGCCCGTGAAGGACAGTTCACAAAGATCGTTCATGGGATCGATGTCCACGGACACCGTCTTTCCAAGATTCTCCCGAATCAGTTGATTGAATTCAAAAATGCCTTCCCCAGGCGTCTCGTTTTTCAGTCCTTCGGAACCGGTATCCGGCACGACGATAACGTTCTCAAAAGCGGTCTTTGCTTTTAGCGCCAGGACTCGCGGCAGATCGGCCTCGCAGCAGATGACGGCCCGGGCACCGGACTGGGACAGTTCATGCAGAAGGCCTTCGTCGGTTCTCATGGTACTTGTGGGCACCGTGGCCGCTCCGGCCTTGATGATGCCCCAGTCGCCGACGACGAACTCGATACGGTTGGGAAGAAAAAGGCACACCCGGTCGCCGCGCCTGATGCCCATGCCCGCCAGTGCAAAAGCCAGAGCGTCGGCCTGCTCCCGCAATTTTTTGTAGGACATGGTCTGGTCGCCCATCTGTAAGGCTGTTTTGCCGCCGCCTGTGTCCGCGGCGTTGTCCAGAACCTTCCAGAGCGGCTCCACCGGATAGGGCCGGCAGCTTGCCTTCAGTTTGTAAGGCCCCAGCTTGTAGCTCTTGAGCCAGGGTTTATCGGAATAGTTCACGGTACCCCTCCTCCTCCGGGAATTACATTTTTTTCACGTCCTCAATCAGCTCATCGAGGCCCAGTTCCTGAAGCTTGGCCACCGAAGGCACGCCGTCCTCCAAATTCCATCCCCGGTAGTTGTAATAGGCATCCTTCAGCGTTTCGAGCGTATCCGAATCGAGGATCATTCCCTCCGCGGGTCCCTCCGGCAGCGGATCTTTCATGAGCCGATCGGGGAGCACATCGTCCTTTCTCCGGATGCCCTCCCGGTTGCAGTAGACCCTGATGAGGTTGTAGATCCGTTCGCCGCATTTCCGGAATTCATCGGTACTGAAATCCTCCCATCCCGTGGCGCTCTGGATGAGGTCGACAAGGTCTTCCGCTTTGAGGAGGGCCCCCATGAATTTGCACCCGCCCAGGGCGTCGAGCGACGTCAGGGCGTCCTCCATGTCCACGAGGATCTTGGTCTCTTCAGGTTTGGCGTTCAGCGGATCTTCGATGTAGCTCTCCTCGACCAGCAGGATTGGGGCGTCGATAAACGTCGGCGCTTCGATAAAGCCGGTAATGTGGTCGCCGCCGCGGTTGGCCGTAACAAATCCCAATCCGCAGATCTTGGCGGCGCGGGGATCGTAGGCCGGCAGCTCCAGGCCCTTGACATTCATGGCGAAGGCGGACGAACCGCCGCCGAGCTTTTCTGCCATGACCTTCGTCCCTTCGGCGAGGAGGTTGCCGATACCCTCCCGGTTGGCGATTTTTTCCACCAGTTCCACGATGATATCGCTGTCGCCGAAAAGGATGTCCCGGCCGCCCGTCATCTCTTTCGTGAGAATTCCCTTTTCAAAGCACTCCATGGCAAAGGCGATGGTCGACCCCGTCGAAATTGTGTCGAGTCCGTACTCGTTACACAGGTAATTCGCCATGGTCACCGCGTTCATGTCGGCGATGCCGCAGCAGGCCCCGAACATGTTGGTGGTTTCATATTCCGGCCCTTCGCCGCTCCGTCCGGCCCATTTCCCTTCCTTGATGGCCGTCCCGCGACCGCAGGCAATGGGGCAGCCGAAGCAGGCCAGCTCCTTGACCAGCACCTTATCCGTCATGGCCTGGCCGTTCATCTCATCGATCTGCTCAAAGACGCCGCTCTGCCAGTTCCGGGTAGGATACCCGCCCCGCGCATTGACCATGTCGGCGACCAGATTCGTTCCGAACGCCTCGAAGCCCACCTTGAGGACCGACTCGTTCAAGTAGCCGATCTGCTTCCTCGAAACCTCCCTGAACGTTTCCGGATCATGAAGGGCGACCCGCTCCCGGCCGGAACAGACGACGGCTTTGAGCTTTTTGGACCCCATGACGGCGCCCAGGCCGCAGCGGCCCACGGCGCGATGACGGTTGTTTATGATGGCGGCGTATCGGACGAGGTTTTCGCCCCCCGGGCCGATGGAGGCCAGAATCGGCTTTTGCGAAGCCCCTGCCTGGATGATGTCCTCCGTCTCATTGACGGTCTTCCCCCAGAGATGATCCGCATCCTTGAGGGCCGCTCTGCCGTCGATGATCTCCAGATAGACCGGCCCTGGCGACGCGCCTTCGATAATGACCCCGTCGTAACCGCTCCTTTTCAGCATGGGGCCGAAATTGCCCCCGGAGTTGCCGTGGCCCCAGATGCCCGTCAGGGGCGACTGGGCAACGACGGAATATCTTGCCGAACTGGCCGACGCCGTCCCGGTGAGAGGACCCGTCATGAAGATGAGCTTGTTTTCCGGCCCCAGAGCGTCCACGCCCGCGGGGACTTCCTCATAGAGATAACTGGTGGCGATGCCCACGCCGCCGAGAAATTTTCTCATTTTATTTTCCGGCATGGCCTCTTCGGCGATTGAACCCGCTGTCAGATTCACCCGCAATATCTTTCCCATAAATCCGTTTGCCATAATTTCCTCCTCCAGCATCATGCTGATTACGGCTGAGTGATTACATAATGGGTTGATGTATTGATTCCTTGAGCAGGTAATCCTTTACGCCCCATTCCTGCTCGGCCTTCAAATACCTGATCTTTCCGCTCTTCGGTTGAATGTACGACATGGCCCGCTCCGCAAAGGCCAAGATGGACAGGGCCGGATTGACGCCCAGATTCTCCGGCATTTGCGACGCGTCACAGACCAGCATGTTTCGATAGCCCAGAAGATGGTTTTCCTCGTCGATGACGCCATCGTCAGCGGCCTGCCCGATGGTACAGCCGCCCATGATATGGGCCGTGATCGGCGCGTCCATCCAGTTTTCCGTGGTAATATTGCAGGCGATGCCGTCCATTCTTTTGGCCAGACGCCTGCCGAAATCGTAGCCGATGGGGATCCAGGTGGGATTCTTTTTCTCCGTACCGTAGGACGACGTCAATGTCCGGGAAAACGGCCACAGGAATCTTTTTTTTCTTTCGATGATGATATAGTTGTCCAGGGTCTGCATGATGAGCAGAATGATGGACCGGCGGGCGAAGCCGATGGGATTGCAGACCCTCAAAAACGTGACGGGATGGAAACAGGCATTGAAAAACGCCTTCACCTGGCGCGGCAGGCCGCCGCCGCCCTCCGTCATGATGCCTGTGAGCAATCCCATGAAGTCGTGGCCCGCGCCGTAGCGGACCGGTTCGATATGGGTGTTCTCATCGGGATGAACGCTCGATGTAATGGCGACGCCCCTGCTGAAATCCGCCTCTTTGGACTTCGCCTTGACCCCGATGATGGACTCGCTGTTGGTGCGGGAAAATTCGCCGATATGATCGGAAATGTTCGGCAGGCGGCCGTTCTGCTTTAGCTTCATCAACAGAGACAGCGTCCCGATGACGCCCGCGCCAAGAACGATGCCTCTGGTTTTGAATGTCTTGCCCGCCAGTCGCCCCAGCACGCCGGTGGTTTTTTGGGTTTTGACGATATATCCCTGATCGCCGTCCGGCGACAGCGGAATGATGTCATAGACCTTCTGCTCGGCAAAGATCTGCGCTCCGAATTTCTCGGCAAAATAAAGATAGTTCTTGTCGAGGGTGTTCTTTCCGTTCTTTTTGCACCCTGTCATGCACTCGCCGCACAGTTCACATCCGACCCGGTCCGGCCCCTCGCCGAAGAAGTAGGGATCTTCGGCCGGCATTTTTTCCTGGCCGAAATAGACGGCGACATCCGTCGTGGTATAGGTCTGCTCGCGGCCGATTTCCGCGGCCGTTTCTTTTAAGAGTTTGTCCTGCGGGGTAGCGACAGGGTTGGGAACAACGCCGAGCATCTTTTTGGCGATTGCGTAATAAGGCAGGAATTCTTCTTTTCCACCCAGGCGCTTGATGGTATCGCGCTCGAAGAAGACATCGGGAGGGGTGTACATCGTGTTGGCGTAATTAAGACTGCCTCCGCCAACCCCCGCCCCTGCCAGGATGAAAACATCCCTCAGCAGATGCATCCGCTGGATGCCGTAGCAGCCGATTTTCGGAAACCATAAAAACTTCTTAATGTTCCAGTTGCTCTTGGGAAACTCATCGGCATGCCATCTTTTGCCGGACTCGATAACAGCCACCTTGTATCCTTTTTGTGAAAGGCGCATGGCCGCAACGCTGCCCCCGAATCCGGAACCGATCACAATATAATCGAAATCAAAGTCGCGCCGGCTTAAATCCGCTTGCATAGCCTCTTCCTCCTCATGGTGAAGAAACGTTCACAACAGATCAGTACAAATAGCTTCTCCAACTCACTCATTCTCTCCCGCCATGAGAGAGATAACGAATTATTTTATTTCACTTATCCCCTCTCTTGATGGGAGGGGCCGGGGAGGGTGATCTTAATTTTATGCCACTGCGGAGTCACCCGCAGGGTCATGGGCAATAACTGAACCGTTCATGCCCCAAAGCCCAAAACGCTATTTTTGTATAATCTACATAAATTACCGATCCATGTCCATAATTTCTTTATGAAATAAACTGATGGACTCAGCCAGGTGTTTTTTGCGTTTTCCGGCGACGGCAATGCCGCGATCAGACTGCCCGTCGAGTCGATATGAGAAGCGGTGAGCATTTATTTATTGACAAATAAGCGGAATGCTTCAAATTTTCTTGACATGCCGCCTTCCCGGTTCTATATATTCACATCCTTATCAGCTTATTTAATTCTCACACTTTTGGTGTTCCGGCGGTTTCCGCTCCAAATAGGCGAGCGGCCGGAATCCGGACAAAAGATCAAACAGGAGGAATTGCTTCATGCCGTCTGAACCGAAAACCCTGTCCCTTGATGTCATTGCTCACCATGCCGGTGGCATCCCGCACGCCTGCGATGGGAACGGGACCTTCGATAGCTCCATGACCCTCTGCAAAAACGCCCTGGATACAGAGCGCCTGTTCTTCTCCGAACAGACGAGGCCCATGGCGCCTATTCAATATAATCGTCTCACCAGAACCCTGCGAGTTCATCGGCGCCGCCTTCACTCTCGACGGAACTGCCTGGGCCTGCTTCGCCCGCGACACCTGTGTCATCGACGAATCGTCCGACGCTGTCCAGTGCGACGGGAATTTTCAATATAACGAAACACGGTTTTATGCGGTGATTGAGAAGATGATATGAGGTATTGAAAGGATGTATAACATTGATAAGAATTACTTAAGAGTTCAATTCCAACTTAAAATCCACGAAAAGAACGCATCTGAATTTCAAATTTTTTTTGAAGAAATAATGCAGGTAGCTTTTGAGGATTTCCGAAAAATAAAGCCGTATGGAAAATTGGGCGACAAAGGCAATGACGGTTATAGGCCGAGTGCTGGGATCTATTATCAAGTCTATTCACCTCAAAAACCTGATGAGAAAGAATTAGAGGCTGCTCGAAAGTTAAAAGCGGATTTTGACAAATTGAAATCAGAATGGGATCAAATCGCGACAATAAAAACTTTCTATTTTGTCTATAATGACAAACGATTAGGAACGAGTATACATATTGAAAGAGGGTACTGTCAAGATTTTTGTGTAAAATGTTCATAGGCAAATTCTTTAAAGAAAGGCAGATTCTTACGCACTTTTCCTACAGGGTTT
>JAFGLN010000081.1 GCA_016928025.1 Deltaproteobacteria bacterium | reverse complement strand
TTTTATAACCGTGTACCAAACTCCTTTACAGCTTCTGTGATTGTTTTACTAGGAGGCTGTCCGAGAATAGCCTTTTAGTCCTTTTTTGCATTCGTAACTTATTGATATTACAGAAGCTGAATTTCATAAAACGGAGTTCTCGGACAGCCTCCTACTTACGATATATATCCACAACGATGATGTTGCTTTCAGGCTTCACAAATACAAACCCAGCGGGGATAGAGAACTTGGAATCAAAATAGACCATCAACCGCCCTTTGCCTCTAAGTTTACTGAAATCGAGTGTCGCACCACGAGCCATAGACGAAAATCTTCCTTCGCGTCCGAGTGCTTTTATAATTGGTACTTCTAAGGTTTCAAGTGTTACGTGAGGAGAAATCGCGTAATGAATTTTGAGATGCGCTGCTGAATGGGGACTATCTTCATTTTTAGATCGCCAAATGAAAAAAGGCACTCCCTTGGTAAAATATGTCTTAGCCTCTTCAGCTAGATCAGGCGGTATTGGCTCTGCATTGCGCACGAATTGTTCCCGCTCTTCCTTTTCTGCCTTTAAATATGCTGCCCTTTGCTCCGCCTCCCGTTCTCTTTTTTTCTCTGCTGAGACGCAGCCACTGAAAACGATAGCCATCAAAGTTATGGCAACCACGACTGAACATTTGATTGGAATGCTTCTGTTCATAGGTTCTCCTCCCGTTGTATTCTGTTGGTTTTTGCCAACCATTACTATACGAATTGCTTCTTTTCCGAAAAAAGTATTTGAAAAATACTACATCTTCAAAAAAATTACAAATAATTATCTGAGAAATATTGATTGATATACTCATATTATAATCAATATTTTTCTTGACTCTATAGAGTCAAGAAAAATATTCAAAGGAGGGAAATACCCGACATTCGCATTAAGTCCGTAATACCAGAATATGCGGCGTTCGCATATCATAGGCCGTTAATTATATGGGGGAAAATGCTGCCTTCAAAGGCCCTTCATAATTTTAAAAAACATACAATATCTCAAATACTTGAAGACCTAAGGGAAGTCAGTCGTTAAATCTAAGGGAGGGGGATCGGATTTAGGTAACAGGCATGAAGAAATCCCCCTCCCCCCTTCAGAAAAGGGGGTAAGAGGATAGACCGGTCAATGGGAGGCTTTCGCCCCCTCATCGCCTGTTGATAATCAGTCTATTGGGGAATCCCTCGGAAAATCAGGCTTTAGTGCGACCACGAACGGCGGCTTGCGGATTTACCAGGCCGCCCGTTGAAGTTTCCAAAACTCTTTGCCCTGGGGGCAAAAGACCGCCTGCCATTCGATCGGCTGCTCCCTGATGAAGGAGACGTTTCCGCCAGCATGGCCATGGTTAAGCCATCCACATTCCGGTATTCCAGCTTCTCCCCAAGAACCCTCTTGAGGGAATGGGCTATCCCGACATCCTGCCCGGTCACAAAGGTGAAGGCGTCACCGGTTTGGGAGGCGCGCCCCGTCCTGCCGATGCGATGGGTATAGGCGTCGGTCGTATCGGGCATGTCATAATTAATGACATGGGATATTTTGGTCACATCGATACCACGGGCGGCGATATCCGTCGCAACCATGATTTCATAGTGGCCCGTGCGGAAGCCGTCCAGCGCCTTCTGCCGCTTCTGCTGGGTGAGATTGCCGTGCAGCGACGTGACTTTGTATCCCGATCTGTCCAGTTGTTGCGCGACGGTCTTGGCCCGGGATTTCGTCCGTGTGAAAACCAACACCGATTCCATATCGGTTGTTTCGAGGATGTCTTTCAACAGGGCTGTTTTAGAATTCATTTGCACCGGATAAAATTTGTGCGAAACCGTTTCGACGGGGGCCGCAGGGCCTATTTTGATATGCACGGGATCTGACATCACATCATCGGCCAGACCTTGCACATCCGAGGGCATGGTGGCGGAAAACAGCAGCGTCTGCCGCTTTGCGGGTAGGCACTTTACAATCTTTCGGATGTCCGGCAAAAAGCCCATATCGAACATATGATCGGCCTCGTCAAGGACCAGTACCTCTACGCGGGATAAATCAACGGTTCCGCGACCGATATGATCCAACAGACGGCCGGGGCAGGCGGAGATGACCTCCACCCTGTCTTTCAGTCTTTTAGTCTGAGAATAAATACTGACGCCGCCATAGATGGACGCGCTGCGGACCCCCGTTCGGCGTCCCAACTGCCTGACGGCCTCATGGGTTTGCTCGCTCAGCTCCCGTGTCGGGGCAATAATGAGCGCCCTGACATGGCCACGCGATCCCTGCATCAACCGCTGCAGAATCGGCAGCACGAATGCCGCGGTTTTTCCGGTGCCCGTCTGGGCCAACCCCATGACATCGCGGCCTTTCATGATCGGCGGGATTGCTTTTAATTGAATCGGTGTCGGTGTCTGATAACCAAGGGCACGGACACCGGCGACTATTTTTTCGTTTAACGAAAATTTCTCAAAACTCATTTCTTCTTTTACCTTCTTTTTAAGTATTAGTGACATTTGAACCCAGGTCTAATCGCAGCGGCCGTTTTGAAACACCGCTCCATGCTCTGGTCGCAGACCGGAAAGATAGGTTGCAGACATTGCATTATAGTTGGATTCTGTTACGATTAGCTGGATTTTCCTGCCGAAGTTTCTCAAGAAGAAAGGTGGGAAGGCAAATGACTATCGTTATCACAAGAGGCCTTGTACACGTAAATAGTATAAATAGCAAGCTTTTTCTTTTGGGTTTTTTCGAAGAGCTTAAACTGCTCATTGCTTTTCCACCTCGGCCTGTGGTAGGTCACACTTTCCATTTAAAACAGATCGCGAAAAGGATGATTATGAACGAACAAAGATACGAAATGATTGCCGGAGAGCTTAATCTCACGACCCGGCAAATCAACGACACGGCCCGGATGCTCGCCGACGGGGCGACGGTCCCCTTTATCGCCCGCTACCGGAAGGAAGTCACGGGCTCCCTCGACGAAGTCCAGATTACGGCCATCCGCGACCGCCTCCAGCAACTGGAAGAACTGGACAACCGCCGGGAGGCGATCCTGAAGTCCCTGACGGAACGCAATCTGCTCACGGAGGAACTGGAGCAGAAGATCAACGCGGCCGAAACCCTGGCCGTTCTGGAGGACATCTACCTGCCCTTCCGTCCGAAACGCCGGACGCGGGCCACCGTCGCGAAAGAAAAGGGCCTGGAGCCGCTGGCTGTCAAATTGTTCGGCCAGGAAGATATCCATCCGGCCGAAGAGGCGGTCCTGTTCGTCAACGAAGAGCTGGGGGTGGCATCGGCGGAGGACGCCCTCGCCGGGGCCAGAGACATCATCGCCGAATGGGTGAACGAAGCTCAGGATGCCCGGGCGAAGATGCGGCAGTTGTTTTTCGACAAAGGCATCATCCGGTCGAAGGTCATGAAGGACAAAGAATCCGAAGGAATCAAGTACAAAGATTATTATGAATGGGAAGAGCCGGTCGCCACGGCGCCGTCGCACCGGGTGCTGGCCATGCGGCGGGGCGAGCGGGAGGACTTCCTGACGCTGAAAATGGCACCGCCGGAAGAAGAAGCTCTGATCATCCTGGAAGAGCAGTTCGTAAAAGGGACGAACGAAGCGGCGGAGCAGGTGAAGCTGGCCGTCCATGACAGCTACAAGCGCCTGTTGTCTCTGTCCATGGAAACGGAAATCCGCCTCGCCACGAAGAAAAGGGCCGACGAGGCGGCCATCAAGGTCTTCGCCGACAACCTGCGGCAGCTGCTGTTGGCACCGCCCATGGGACAGAAGGCCGTTTTGGCCATCGACCCCGGCTTCCGCACGGGCTGCAAGACCGTCTGCCTCGACCGACAGGGCAAGCTCCTCCACCATGAGACCATCTTTCCCCTGCTGTCCGAAAAGGCCACCCGGGAGGCGGGCCGAACCGTCCTCGATCTGGCGGGCCGCTTTCATATCGAAGCCGTCGCTGTCGGCAACGGCACAGCCGGGCGCGAGACGGAGACGTTCCTGCGGACCCTCGGCCTGCCCCAGACCATCCCGATCGTCATGGTCAACGAAAGCGGGGCCTCAGTCTATTCGGCCTCCAAGGCGGCACGCGACGAATTTCCCGACTACGATATCACCGTCCGCGGAGCGGTCTCCATCGGGCGGCGGCTTATGGACCCCCTGGCGGAGTTGGTCAAGATCGACCCGAAGGCCATCGGCGTCGGCCAGTACCAGCATGACGTCGACCAGGACGAGTTGAAGCGATGCCTCGATGACATCGTCATGAGCTGCGTCAATGCCGTGGGCGTCGAGGTCAATACGGCCAGCGCCCAGCTCCTTGCTTACGTATCGGGTCTGGGACCGGCCCTGGCGGACAACATCGTCAAACATCGGGACGAAAACGGCCCCTTCGGGAGCCGCGAGGACCTCAAGGCCGTGCGCCGTCTGGGGGCGAAGGCCTTCGAACAGGCCGCCGGCTTCCTGCGGGTGCGGGAAAGCGCCAACATCCTCGATACCAGTGCCGTCCACCCGGAAAGCTATCATATTGTGGAAAAAATGGCCGCCGATCAGGCCTGTGCCGTTGCGGACCTGATTGCCGACGAAGGCCGCCGGCAAAAGATCATTCTGGAAAATTATGTCACCGACAGGGTCGGCCTGCCGACCCTGCAGGATATCATGGCCGAGTTGGCCAAGCCGGGGCGGGACCCCCGCGAGCAGTTCGAAAACGTCGTTTTCGCGGAAGGCATAGAAAAGATCGAAGACCTGATTATCGGCATGAAGCTCCCCGGCGTGGTGACCAATATCACGGCCTTCGGCGCCTTTGTCGATATCGGCGTCCACCAGGACGGTCTCGTTCACTTGAGCGAAATGGCCGACCGGTTCGTGAAAACACCGGGGGATGTGGTCAAGGTCAGCCAGAAGGTGGAGGTGACGGTTCTGGCCATCGATCTGGAGCGGAAGCGGATTTCCCTGTCCATGAAAAAGACGCCAGGGGAGAAATCGCCGGGTGACCGGCCCAACCGTCCGAAGGGCGCAGATGAACGGAACAACAAAGGCAAGAAGGGAAAACCGCCCCGGCGGGAGGACAAAAAGCGGGGCCGGGTAGAACCGGGGCCGTTCAATAATCCTTTTGTCGAAGCCTTTCGTGAACACTGAAATGCCGGCCGTGTCAAAACCATACAGGATCGAAGCTTAAAGAAATTCCCTTTAGAGACGGTATTGAAACATCGGGAACGATGAAAAAGAAATTTACACTCAGAAGCCGCTCGGCCGATTACGATCGTTAAGTCATGAGTCACAGCATTAGGGCGTTGACGGGACCGGGATCGAACATTTTTTGACATCAGGCCGCTATATAATTGACAATGGCAGGCGATGATAGTACAAAACCGCTCATGGAAATCTCAAAGACCGCCTGACGACTCAAAGATTGCCCACCGTTCATTCAATTTACGTGATTTTTTTATGAGGGTATCGATGACAGCGCATAAACGCGCAAAAAAGAAAACAAAGCCATCGTCAAAAACGTCGAATATTCCCAAGACGGTTGCGGTTTGTATGATCGTTAAGGATGAAGAAAAATGTCTGCCCGCGATCCTTTCCGATATCCGTCCGTTTGCCGATGAGCTGATCGTCGTCGATACGGGATCGACCGACCGGACCGCCGAAATTGCCGAAAAAATGGGCGCCCGGGTCGTCTTCCAGGCATGGACGGGAGATTTCGGCGCCGCCCGGAACCGTTCCATCGAAGAAGCCCGCTCCGCATGGCTCATGTGGCTGGATGCGGACGATCGGATCGAGGAAGCGGACGCCACGCGCCTTCGATCCTTGAAGCAGACCCTGCGATCTGATTGCGTTTACGCCGTAGAGGTCGTCAATCTGACCGCCCAGGGTCCATCCCCGCCTTTTATGCAGACGCGCCTTTTCCCCAACGATCCGCGCCTGCGCTTTGAAAACCGGATTCACGAAAGCATCACGCTCGCGGCAAAAAGACAAGGCTTTAAAACCGTTCATCTGCCGGTTCGGGTCGTTCATACGGGATATGCCACGCCCGAACTAATGCAGCAGAAACTGGAGCGAAACCTGGCCGTTCTGGAAGAAGAGCTGGCATTCAATCCCGACGCCGTCAGTATCCGTTTTTTATATGCGAATACGCTGATCACTTTCAACAGGATCCAGGAGGCACAGAGTCAGTACGAGCAAATCACAAAGACGCCCGGCGCCCGAAATCTTCAGCGCGACGTATTTCAGGGCGCGCTGGTGGCCCTGGCCGATACTCATTGGCAGTTAAAAAATTATCGGGAGGCCGAAAAATGGGCCGAACAGGCAGCGCAGGATCGACCGCAAAATATTCAGGGCTGGCATCAATGGGGAAGAGCGCTTATCAGCCTGGATCGCCGCGAAGAGGGCTTGGACAAATTAAAGCGAGCCCTGACCCGCCGGAATATTGCCTCGACACTGCAGGTGGACTATGCCTCCATCCGCCTGGCCTGCCTGGAGTCGGCCGTTTTCATCCTGGTTACCCTGAATCGGCCGCAGGAGGCCGAATCCCTCCTGAATGACGCCATGGATAAGGATGACGCGCCCCGCATTTACGATCTTTTGGGTCAGCTTTACGGGCACATGAACAGATACGATCAGGCCCTGGCCGTTTTCCGCCGAGCCGGTGAAAAATATCCTGCCCTTTCGTATTTCGAACAAACGATAAGTGAATACGAGGCATTGATGACTGCGGCCCAACGGGATAAGGCGAAAGCCATAACAGCCGGCCAAATGCACCCCGAAAAACATGGGGTGGCCACGGCGGATACGGATGAGTTGCCATTATTCCCCGAAGCGGAACTCCTGGAAAAAGCAAAGGAGTTGCTGAACAGTCAGGCCTTTATGGAAGCGGGGAAGATTTATGTCCAAATTATCCAAGCAAATCCCCAAAGCTTTGAGGCCTTTAACGGCCTGGGGCTGGTGTCCTGGTACCTGGGCAAATATGGGGAAGCCTATGATCTGTTCAAAAAAGCGGCGGACATGCATCCGGCCGATGAAGAGATTCTCCTGAATCTATGGGATGCGGCGCAGAAAACCGGGCGGGCTGAGGAGGCAAAGGCCGTTTTGTCCCACGCCGCGGCCTGGAATCCCGGCATGACGGCGATCGAAGAATTGCTCAACGGATAAGATATAGAGGATTTACCGTTTCCTTGAACCTTGGACCTTGAACCTTGTCCCTCGGACCTCCCCCCTCACACCAGGGGTTCCGTCCGTAGCTTTGTCTCCAGGGTTTCATTGGCCCGGCGCAGGTTATCCTCCGATGAATAGACGGCAATAGAAGCGGAATCCCATACCGGCGTGAAATAGCTGCGGCAATCTTCCAGCAGCTGTTCCGGCTGCATATCGAGAATGTTGCCGCGGAATCGCTCCCGCCTTTCATCCGTAAGTCCGCTGAATTCGCGGATCATGGCTACGTATCCACGATTTGACGGATCCATCGGCCGGTCGAGAGCGCCGATGGTGCCGATAACGGCTTTTTCCAGTTCCTCGGTAGAAACCTGGCGCTCCGTAATGGATTTGGCCGCCTCTTTATAAACATTCAGCGTTTCAACGATATGGGGGTCCCGGTAGGAAATGAAAGACAACAGACCACTGAACGGACTGTAAGTCGAAGAGCCGCCATAGGCCCCGCCCTGCACCCGGATATGTTTATAGAGATAGCCGCCGGACAAAAGGCGTGACGCAATAAATAAGGACGGGCAAACCGGATCGGCATAGCCCGGCGCCGGCCATACCTGGGCCACGTAGGACACTTGAGCGGGAATGGCAATGCCTGTATAAAGGGGCTGCAAAACCGGCTTGGCCGATTCTCCTTCATCTTTCTTTTCCGGAAACCGATCGATGAGCGATGAGATGTTTTCCGTCAATATGTCGAGCCCTTCCTGATCCCCGGTTAAGTTCAAGGTCATGCCTGCTTTCGAAAAGACTCTTGCCTCAATAAATTCCACCTTGCGGCGTAATTCTTTTTTATTTTCAACGAATTCACTGGCAATGCGGTTGATGAAACGCAGTTGGGTTGCGCCATGCCACACCTCGTCCAGATAGGCCGGAATGGAGATTCCCGCACCGGCTGTGCGTCTGGCAAACATATGGCCGGCCGGAACGACGGAGGCATGGAGCTGGTTCTTTTTCTCCTGGATCAAGTCCTTCATGCGGCCCTCATGGGACAGATCGCCTTTCAGAAGCAGGTCGGACATGATTTGGATGGCCTCCGGGATGTTTCGATGGAGGGCCTTTACCCGAAAAATCAGTTTCTGCCAGTGTCCTCCCCTGTCCGCCATCAGGCCGGACTCCAGCAGACAAGAAATCCCCCCGGTTTTCAGCGCGATGCGTTTTGACATTTCTTCATAGGTCAGACCGGCGGCACCCATATTCATGACCAGTTTGGCCAAAAGCGGCAGCCAGGCTTGAAGATCTTCCGGGATATCACTGATATCAAAGGCCAAATCCAGATAAACGATCCCGTTTGTAAACAGGTCGTGCTCCAAGGCCGGAACGCCTCCGATCAGCAATTTTGACGTCGGGATCCTTTCGATGGCCCGTGAGATATCGGAAACATTCAGTTTGGGAAGCGACGCCAAGGCTTCCGCCGAATCCGGTTCAGCCTGAAACTTTCGCAGAGCCGCAGCCTCTGTCCGGATCTTTTTGAGGTCCTCGGAAGAAAAGGTTTTCTTCAAATCGGCCATTTTTGTCTTGAAGGCCTTCTCCCGTTCCTCCTGATACGTAAGGCTGGGTCCCATAATCGTCAGGAGGCGATGGGGATTCTTGAGAAACCAGCGCTCCACAACATCCTGAAACAATCGCGGGTCGGCATCCCATTTCCGGCGAATCTCTTCGATAATATTAGAGAAGTTAAGTCCGGCAAACGGATCGCCGTCATAGAGCCACGTATGAAATACCCGCCCCATGAGAATAATGCCGTAAGGATAGGCGCCGCGGATGATTTCTTTGCCGTGAAATTCGATTTGATGCAACGTCCCTTCGATGACGTCTTTATCAAAACCGCTCTGGACGATGTCACCAAGGGTTTTTAATGCCAATGCTTCAATTTGCGACGCCCGATCGGCCTCCGAACCTCTGAGACCGACGGCAAAGCACAACTGCTTCAAATCCCGCTCGATGCCCGTAACCGGAGACAAGTCCTGGCCAAGACCCGAATCAATGAGGGCCTTGCGAAGCGGTCCGGCTGCACTGCCGACCAGCATAACGGAAACGATTTCCAAGAGAATAACCGTTTCATAATCGGTATTTTCAGTCATCAGCCACGACATATTAATGAACGTTTTGCCCTGAAGATCATCATCTTTGCCGACGGGATAAGAGGCGTTGACGGTTTTCGGCGCCGGCCACCGGGTCTGACTGCCGATGGATGAATCGACGGACACTCGATCGAAGCCGGCCAGCATCTCTTCGAGGAATATCAGATGGTCTTTCGTCGGAATATCGCCGTAAATAAAAAACCAGGCGTTCGTCGGTGAATAATACAACTGGTGAAAGTCTTTAAATTGCTTATAAGTCAACGATGGAATGACATCCGGATCTCCGCCGGAATCATAGGCGTAATCGCTGTCCTCATACAGATTTTCCTGGATTGATTTAAACAAAAGCGATTCGGGCGACGAATAGGCGCCTTTCATTTCGTTATAGACAATGCCGGATACCGTCAGATTACCATTTTCGTCTTCATCATCGAAGTCAAGGTGGTGGCCTTCCTGACAAAAGGTTTCTTTCAACAACCGCGGCCTTAAGACCAGATCGGTATAGACACGGGCCAAATTATAAAAATCATTACGTTCCTGACTGGCCACGGGATAAATGGTTTTATCCGGGTAGGTAAACGCATTGAGAAATGTCTGCAGGGTACCCTTGGTCAATTCGTTGAATGCATCTTTCAGAGGATATCGATGGGAACCGGCAAGAACCGAATGCTCCAGGATGTGCGGAACGCCGGACGAATCCTTAGGAGGTGTACGGAACCCTATGGCATAAAGGTTTTCTTTTTCATGACTATGAATGTGGATAACTTTGGCACCCGTTTTTTCATGTTCGATTTCATAGGCCATCGCCCTGATATCATTTATTTTTTCAATTCTCAGCACATGGAATCCGCGGAATTTATCCCCCTTTACAAATTGGGCATCTGGACAAGCAATCTTTTCTGTTTCTGACATCATTTTACCTCCACATCATAATCATATCAGACAATTATAAAGATATTCTTAAATATTCCGATTTAAAACCGTGGTATTATGTTTATCTGAATGAACTTAAAAAGTAAAGATTCCCTACGCATCAATTCCCAATGTTTCTGTTCCTTTGATAAAAAAATCTTTCCAAAGTGTAATGTATTACATTTTTGCAGATAACAACCTGTTGCTGGAACAGATCGTGCATTGTTCACTGATGGTACAATTATAAATAACTTATGCTGATTATATTATGCTGATAAAAGGATCTACAGAAGAAACAAGATATCGATTAAACTGGGTAGAACAAAACTATCGTGGTAAAGGCACATTCATTTGGCCCGATGGAAGCCGCTATGACGGGGAATTCTCAGACGGGAATATGCACGGCGAAGGAACTTTCACATGGCCGGACGGAAGTGCTTACCAGGGCGAATGGCGTAATAATGAGCCACATGGAAAAGGTATTTTTACTTTACCCGATGGGTCACAATGGTCCAGCAAATGGGAAAAGGGCAAAGAAACAGATTTCCGAACAAAAATAAAATCTGAAGAATTAGCACACCAGAAAGCCGAGGAAGAAGCCCGACGGAAGGCTGAAGAGGAAGCCAGAAGAAAAGCCGAGGAAGAAGCCCGACGGAAGGCCGAAGAGGA
>JAFGLN010000080.1 GCA_016928025.1 Deltaproteobacteria bacterium | reverse complement strand
TGTGCACGAACAAGACGAAGGACGTCTACAAGCAGCTGGTGAAGAATCCGGACATCGAGATTTCGGCCATGGGCGCGGATCAGAGCTGGCTGCGGATCCGGGGCAAAATAGCCGTGGACGACAGCCGCGAGGCGAAAGTCCAGGCCTTTGAAGAAGGCAAGATGCTGCTGCAGATCTACCCCAAAGGGGCGGACGACGAGACCTTTGTGACTTTCTACTTCAAGGAGGCGCAGGCGACGTTGTATTCCTTTGCCGCCCCGCCCAAGCCTCTGCCGATGTTTTAGAAACTGGTCTGAAGAGGAAAATTAGAAGTGGCGGGCACGTGCGGACGGGTCTCCAGACCCGTCCGTCATGTGACTATGCCGTCGCCCATCGCACGGCATGCGGCTTAGCGCCACTTGTCGATCGGGACGCTTTGGCGGCAGGCCATCCCGCCGTAGCTCCAATAGTTGTTGTTCGACCCTCCGGTCACAACGATGTTGACCTGAAGGCGCCCGAATCTAGGCATTTTGCCTTTAGGCGCCGGCCCTTTGGAATCCGGGAGTTTGGGCGGCGGCGGAGCCGGCTGTCCTTCCGCGGGCGCCAGCAGATATTCCGTAAACTTCTCCACCGTGTCGAACCCAGCTTCCTTGATGAAGGCGGCTACGGTGGGATTGAGAACGACCAGCGCGCCGAAAAGCCCGTCCTGGTCGTTGACGATCCTTTTCACGATCCCGGGAAAATCCATTTCCTTTTGCCAGACGCTGTATTTTGAGTTCTTGGCTGAGAGCACTCCCCATCCCTCGCACAGGGTCACGACACTTTCGGCCGGCTTGAAGCCTCTGCGCACGTGAAAAGGCCTCCATGGGGAATCCTTCTCGTTTTCGGCGATGATGACGTTGTTCCAGTTCATGGGATTTCCGACAGTGCCCATGTAGGTTGTTCCCACTCTCCCGCAATTCCCGGCGTTGATGGAGAGCAGGTTCCACGCCCTGCCGATAGTGGAGTTGGCCTGACTGAACGGTCCCATGGCCCCGAGGCCGTAATTGAGCTTGATTTCGTCGCGGATGGGCCCGTTTATGATCAGGCCTTCGGTGAAGGAGTTGTCGGACACCGATATGGCTTCCTTTCCCGTGGACGCCACGGCAAGCAGCACGGGCATGTACTCGGGTCTGCAGCCGGCCATCACCGCGTTGATGGCCACCGTCTTCACCGTGTAACTCCAGTGTTCGAAGACCTCCACGTTGTCCTCGCCGCCCATCGCCGTGTGCGCCGCCATTTTGCCCACGACCTCGTCGGGAGCGTGGCTCGTCCCTTTCAGCATCTCCGCGACCTTCTGCTCAGTCGGCAGGATGACGGGCATGTAGTCGGTCATCCTTTTTTCCATGAACATCCGCTGCAGATTATCCGGGGTGTCCGTGAAACGGTCCGGTCCCGCGGACGGCTCGATGGTTCCGGTTTTCTTTTCTTCAGCGCTCAAAGGCCGGGTCAGGCCTTCGACAATCTCCTGCATAATCATTTTTCCGCTGACGGGGCTTTTCATCACGATTTCTTTGCGCAGGCGCTCCGTTTTTTTACCCCAGACCGGCGATATGAGATAAGTGACCCGGAGATGGGGCATGCCTTTTTGTATAGTGTGGTGGGTTTTGACCTGCGTGTGAAATTCCGAGGTGATCAGGGGGACTGTGGGCACGTTAAGCTTGGATTCGATATTGATGCAGTGTGCGACGACCGCCGACACACAGAGACTTCAATGCCCCATCCCCATGACGACGGCGTCGGCTTTTTCCTTGATTTCGGCCCAGAGCTTGGGATCTTCCGCGGTGAAACCTCCTCCGCCTTTCACCCGGTAGACGACGTTGACCTTAGGCATGTTTGCCTTGAACCAGCTTTCCATCTCCCCGAGAAGAAGATCCGTGCCCAGGTAGCCGTCGTTGACAAGATACACCGTCTTGCCCTCCAGAGAAGCCGGCCGGGGCGCCATAGGCTTAAGCACAATAACCGGTGGTTTGCCCATCGGGCTGAGCACTGTGATTTTTTCCTGCATAGTTCTACCCTGTGCCTGGGCCTGGTTGTTTTGAGCCGGCAGGCTGCAAAAAAGGCCCAGGCACAGCGCCACGATCAGAGCGGCATGGATATGCCATTTCATTCTGCTACCCTCCTTTTCCGTCCGATATCTTTCATGGCAAGGCATCAGCCTTTCATTGCGTCAAGCATAGAGAAAAGCGCCGCGGATTTCACGTATTTTCTGTTTGCCTATCATTCATGAATGAAATCCCTTCCGGCATTCCGCTTGTTGGGGAACACAATCCCTTGAGTTTCGGAGCCGCAGCCGTTAATCTCAGAATTTCAGGCATTGGAGGAAATTCGCGTATGAGCGGGATACATAGGGCGTGGATGGCATGGATGGCGATAGCCGTTTGCGCCGCCATGAATCCTGGACATTCAGCTTCGGACGCGGGAATCCCCGCCGAAATCTCTCTGACGCCGGGTCAGATCGCCGTTCTTCGATATAAGCTTCCGGCCGGCACCGTACCTTCGGCACTCCGCTGCGGCGGCAAAGACGTCCAGTATTTTATCGGGGAGGACGGATATTTGAACGCGTTTATATCCGAGCCCTGCGGCAGCCGGCACGTCCCGTACGCCTGCAGGCTGCAGACATCGAAGGGCGAACGGGTCGCGGCGAAAGTTGCCATCGAGAAAAAGGATTTCCCCAGGGCGTTTTTGAAAGTGGATCCAAGCAAAGTGACTTTGTCCAAAAAAGACGCCGCAAGAGCGGCAAGGGAGAGAAAAATTATTGCGGCGGTCTATCAAGAGGGGAGTGCCGCCACTCCCTACTTCGACCAGCCTTTCATTTTCCCGGTCGAGGCGAAGGTTGGCAGCCCTTACGGTGTCCGGAGAATTTTCAACAAGCAGCAGAAAAGCCAGCACCTTGGGGTGGATTTCGCGGCCGGTGAAGGGACTCCGGTCCAGAGCTCCAACAGGGGGAAGGTTGTTTTTACCGGAGACCTCTTTTATGCCGGCAACACCGTGATTATCGATCACGGCGTCGGCGTCTACACGATATACGCCCATCTTTCGAAGATTGACGTGAAAAGATCCGATGTGGTTGAAAAAGGGGAGGTCATCGGATTTTCGGGCAAGACGGGCAGGGTCACGGGGCCGCACGTCCACTGGGGCGTCCGTGTCATGGGCGAGCTCTGCGACGGCCAATCCCTGGTCCGCGCGTACAGCAGCACAGGTTTGAAGATGGAGGGTCAGTAGAGGATTTTATCCGGTTTGGACCGCCATTCGGCCAAAGCCGGCAGGGCAAGGATGCGCAGCAATTGTGCCGACGGTAATCTGCGCGCGTCCGGAGGCAAACTAATTTCGCGGTAAATCCACTCGTCGTCGAAACCGGCGGCCGCGGCGTCTTCGCGGGTCGCGGCGAAATACAGACGGTCGAGGCGCGCCCAGTAAATCGCTCCCATGCACATGGGGCATGGTTCGCAGCTGGCGTACATTTCGCAGCCGTCCAGGCGGAACGTTCCAAGCATGCCGCAGGCTTCCCGTATGGCAACAATTTCGGCATGCGCGGTGGGATCGCTGGCGGAGGTGACCTTATTCCATCCGCGGCCCAGGATGGTGCTCTCACGGGCCACCACGGCGCCGAACGGTCCCCCGAGTCCTTCCCTCATAGGTTCCAATGACAGCCGGATGGCCTCTTTCATTAATGCTTCGTTCACGGGCTTACAATAACGATAGACAGGCCGGGTGTGTGAGATTTGTTTGCACTGTAGCTGCTCGAGCGGCCGTCGCGTTAAAAGGCGGGTTTTGCCTTCAGGACGCCGAGCTGCAGCAATATGCCCGTAAAATCGTAG
>JAFGLN010000079.1 GCA_016928025.1 Deltaproteobacteria bacterium | reverse complement strand
GATGACCATCGTTGCGCCCAGAGCTTCGTTGGTTTTGATGATCAATTCGTCCAACTCGGCGGCGGTTACGGGATCGAGGCCGGCGGAAAGTTCATCGAAAAAAAGAACGATCGGATCGAGGGCCATGGCGCGGGCAATGCCGGCGCGCTTCTTCATGCCGCCCGACAATTCCGCCGGATAATGATTTTCGTAGCCGGCCAGATTCACCATGCCCAATTTCATCCTGACGATCAAGTCAATGATATTGTTGTCCAGATCGGTATATTCCCTGAGGGGCAGAGCAATATTTTCCTTAATGGTCATGGAACTGAAAAGGGCGGAAGATTGAAACAGGACACCGATGTTTTGACGGTAACGGTTTAAGGTTTCTTCATCAGCCGTCCAGATGTTAATGCCTTTGAAAAAAACGCTGCCGGCCGCCGGTTTCTGCAGGCCGATCATGATTTTCAGCAGGGTTGACTTGCCGCAGCCGCTTTCACCCGCAATCACCAGGACTTCCCCTTGATGAACCTGAAAGCTGACATCGGTAAAGACCGTATTGCTGCCGAAACGGGCGGTCAGGTTTTCCACGGCAATGATGGGATCGTTTTTAAGGGTTTGCACGGTCTCTCCTCCGGGACGATGTCATCGTATATAATACAGAATAATGGCAAAAATGGAATCGGTAACCACGATCAGGAAGATACCGGAAACGACGGCGGATGTCGTCACCCGGCCGACATCCTGGGCGCCGGCTTGTGCCTGAAACCCCCTCTGACAGCCGATGCCGGCGATCAGTACGGCAAAAACCGCGGCCTTGATCATGCTGGTGACCACGTCGAAAACGGTAATCGTACTCAATGATTGCGTAATGTATGTGTTAAAGGTCAGATCGAGGCCTGTCACCCCGACGATCAAGCCGCCGACAATACCGAACAGATCCGAATAAAGCGTCAATATGGGAACAACGATCATCGCGGCAAAAACTTTCGGTACGGCCAGAAAATTAATCGGATCAAAGCCCATGGTATGCAAGGCGTCCACCTCTTCATTGACGACCATGGTGCCGATCTCGGCGGCGAAGGCGGAGCCGGAACGGCCGGCCACCAGGATGGCGGTCATGATGGGTCCCAGTTCCTTAACCATGGCAAAACTGACCAGGGCGGGAACATAGATGTTGGCGCCGATTAAACGGAGCTGCAAAAAAGACATGAATGCAATGATCAAACCGATCAGCAGACTGATTAAACCGACGATCGGCAGGCCGTCAACACCGGCCCGCTTCATGTAAAAGAGAACGTCTTGTCTGCGCAATGATCGGGGATGAAAAAGGATATAGACAATAGCGTACAGCAGTTCACCGCAGAATAATATGAAGGTCAATAAATCATGGGCGGCACCGATGAGGGCCTCGCCGAACTGCACGACCAGCCCCTCTTGTGATTCTTTGGCTTTAAACGGCGGTTGTGTTAAAGCGTCCTCGATAATGACGCTGAAAATCCCCTTTACCTTCTCATGAAGATTTATCAGCCGGCAATCGATGTTTTTTGCTGCCGTTCCCTTTTGGATTTGAATAATGCCCAGCGCGGCGGCGCTGTCGAGATACGTGACGCCGGAAAAATCAATTTCCACAGCGTCGGCGGGGTGGTTTTTAAATATTTTTCTGATTTCATGGATAAACGCCGTCAGGTGTTTGAGGTCGAGTTCGCCCGACAACAACACTGTGAGTTTAGAACCCTCTGATTTATGCGATATCAGGTAAGGCTTTTGCCGCTCTTCAGGTCTTTTCATATTAAATAAAAGATTTTTGGGCGTAAAAGATAGCGATTACTTATCCCTATAAACCGTCTGATCGTTAACGAGTTCGCGGTTTTTTGTAATGCTAAATGTGTGCCAGATCAGGGGGAAGTGAATTTATAAGCCTTCTATCGAGTCGGCGATTCCGGCAATGATTGCTGTCAGCGCATCAGGGCGCCGCCGGCGACGATGCGGTTCACCTGATTGGTTCCCTCGTAAATCTGCGTCAGCTTGGCGTCGCGCATCAGTTTTTCAACCAGATATCCTTTGATGTATCCATAGCCGCCGTGGATCTGGACGGCATTTGTCGTAACCCACATGGCCGTATCGGAGGCAAATAGTTTTGCCTGGGCGGCTTCCCGTGCGAAGGGCAGGCCCTGATCGCAGCGCGATGCGGCGTACCAGGCGAGCAGGCGCGAGGCGTCGACGGCCGCCGCCATATCGGCCAGGAGGAAGTTGATGGACTGGAACGTACCGATGGGGCTGCCGAATTGCACCCGTTCTTTTGCATATTTCAGGGACGCCTCCAGGGCCGAACGCGCGATGCCCAGAGCGGTGGTGGCAATGTTGACCCGGCCCTCGTTGAGGGTTTCCATGGCGATCTTGAATCCCCGACCTTCCTCGCCCAGAACGTTTGCGGCCGGAACAACGACGTCGTCAAAATTAACTTCGGCGACATTCAGCGCCCGCTGGCCCATTTTATCCTCCACCTTGCCGATGGAGACACCGGGTGTTTCGCGCGGCACGACAAAGGCGGTGATTCCCCGGGTGCCTTTTTCCGGGTCCGTGGTCGCGAAGACCGTATAAAGCGAAGCAAATCCGGCATTGGTGATGAAGCATTTCTGGCCGTTCAAGACATACTCGTTGCCTTTGCGGACGGCTTTTGTTTTGACGCCGGCGGCATCGGAACCGGCCCCTCTTTCGGTCAGACAGAATGACGCTGTTTTTCCGGCCTCGCAAAGGGGGGTGATAAAACGTTTTTTCTGCTCGTCCGATCCGGCGATCAGAATGGGGCCGCAGGCCAGAGAATTGATGCTGATCATTCCCCCGATGCCGGCGCAGCCGGCGTTGAGCTCTTCCGTTATCAGAGAGGCGTCCAGAAGGCCCAGACCGTGGCCGCCGCATTGTTTGGGGGTGGTCATGTTCATGACGCCCGCCCGGTGCGCTTTTTTCAGAATGGCTTCCGGATCAAAAGGTTCCTGGTCGTACTTGAGGGCGATGGGAGCAATTTCTTTCTCGGCAAAATCACGCGCCAGTTCCTGCAATGCTTTTTGTTCGCTGGTTAAAGTGAAATCTATCATGAAAAATATCCTTTCCGAAAAAGTAGGCTGATTCCTTTTGTCCTGGGAAGATTAATGTCATTGGCATCCGGTTATCTGGCCGTATCCGTGCTCGAGTTGTAACTTATTAGGAATGTTGATTTTTAAAACACGTTGTGGAGCCGTTGTCAATGAATTATTGCTGTGCAAGGTGTGATTCCAACAATGGTCCTTCAACCGCTGAAAGGGACAGCTATGAAAGAAGCTTGACATGTTGTTCGGGAATAATAGCGTTTGGAAGAATGTATTGACATTTAATATTCGAAAATATACTCAGCCAAATATCAAAAAACATTGGGTAATATTCTTGTTCGGGATATTGCCCACGAGTCACAAAACAATCTACACACCACCACCAACGATATTCTTAAACAATTTGGGGCTGACAAATTAAAAAGATTAACCGCGTGCTTTATTTGCGCACCTTATGGGGTGAAGGCAAAACAAAGGCGAAAAACCGATCAGCGGTTTTTGCAAGGCGCGGGAAGAATCGATTATAGAATTTGGTCCGGCGCTTTATTAAGCCCATATGCTCCTTAAGCTTAAATGTATCGACGATTCACAAAGCATCAATAAAGACCATAAGCAATTGCCGGAAGGGGCCGAAACTGGCTGTTCAGATTATTCCGTGTCGAGTGATGATCTTGAACGCCCGATTCGCTGGCTTTAGCGGTAATGAAATCCTTAAGAACAGTGCATCCTTTATGAGCCGTCATTCCCTTAACGGACTCATTTTGATGCTGAAAAGGATGCTTTAAGGCCCCAAAAAATACTGATTTATGAGAGGTAAAAGATGAAAAATCAGATATTTGACTTGGGCTGTCCCCAATTACGTCGTCAGTGGTGGTCAAGGATCTTTGTTTTGATCGGCGCGCTTATATTCTTTAGCTCTATCGGAATTGCGCAGGAAACAATGCAGTTCGACAGTGAAGCCGAGAAACTCGAATTTGTCCGGCAGATGCTGCAGATGCTATTAAAAGAAAAATATCTCCGTCCAGGGTACGACGAACCCGAGCCGTTCTGCGAGCTAATGATAAAAGACCTGCTGGAAGGTAAAAATTTCAAGGCCATAGAGCCGGACGTGCGCGCCGATTCGGCAGATGACCCGCGTCTGGACAAATGGAAAAAATGCAAGAACGAAATAATCAGCCCTTTAGGTATTCATTCTCTTAATGCTTTGGGCGGTCCGCCATACCGTTACTATAAAATAGAGCTTGACGGAAACCAGGATAACGGCCCGGAAGATATGATTTATTACAATATGTATAGAGAAAAGATAAACGGGAAGAAAGAAGCGACATTTGGCAGAACCGGATATGTCTGGGTGGATGGCTGTGAGACGAAGAGAACTTTCCACATTGCCGGGGCGTTGGAAATGCGGCCCCGTAAAGCAAATGCCGTCTATTTAAATACTCTCGTATATTACAAAGGCCAGCTTTGGGCGATGGAATTTTTGATGGGTTTGGTATTTCATTTTTCCATTGGTATGACGACCTCATGGACACATGTTTTTGGGTTCTTTATGAACCTAAGAAATAAGACTATTTCGTAAGAGCTATTAATCTATGAAAATAATGCGTTGATAAAAAAACAATTTATTCGGAGGAGAACATGGCGGAACCAATAACACCCCATTCCCCTGACGGCGATTTTGATGAACTTGTTCGAAAAATGATTTTAAATTTTGAAGGCAGTAAAATCGGTGTGCCGCAAATCATCGATGGCGTGGCAGATGGGGTTTGGCCAAGCTAAGAGACTGTAATTATGGTTATATATCTCAAAAAAGGGTTGGTTTTCAGTCTTAAACAGGCCATTTTGAGTCCCAAAACAAACTTCTAAAAGCAAATACCGAGGCGCGAGGAATTTCAACAAGGATCTTGTAAAAGGGTATCCACCTATACGCCCAGGTAATCCCTCAATTTGCTGATTGCCTTCTTATGCTTTGAAGAATCCATACGTCCAATATTCATGAGCTTCCAACGGACGGCAGGCAGTTTCTCGACGCCCTTGATATCGATGAGGTTCCATTGGGGCGCTCCCTCCTTGACGGAAACAATGAATTTTTTCTCCGATTCAGTCAGATTATTTGCTATCAAGGAAACCAGCATTTCCCTTGTCTGCTCCAGTTCTTCGCATGTTACCTCATCCAGGGTCATCC
This sequence comes from Deltaproteobacteria bacterium, assembly GCA_016928025.1. GTDB lineage: Bacteria > Desulfobacterota > Syntrophia > Syntrophales > JAFGHS01 > JAFGHS01. Next base: position 1,684 of record JAFGLN010000079.1, on the reverse strand, counting down.
CTTGAAATTCAGATTCAAAGACGGGCCGGATGTCGGCGAGATTCGGATTGAGAATTTCTACCATAGGCCGATCATGGCTAATCAGATAAACGATAAATGCCTTTCGCATGGCACCGCTGAAGCTTCCATGTTTGAGAAGTATCATGATATCAAAGAGGTCCCGCGGATGCTGTCGATCCAGGGCCGCGCAGATTTTCCCAGCGTATATTTCATCCACGGACAGTGTTCGGCATTCAAGGGAAACCTCAAACAGTTCTCGTGCTTTCGGACAGATGGACATTCTCGAAGGAGCATAGACTGATCCACGCATGATCAGGTTTGGCTCGATTTTAACCATAAGCTCATCACGCCGAACAAACAAGCCGCTGAGCAAATCGGAGTCCCTGGTTTTCCTGGGATGGACTTTTGTTCCGGGAATTCGGCTTTCGATATTCCGACCTACCCGTAAGAGGGTATCGCTGATCGCTTGAAGAGATAATTCCCGCTCTTCGAGCGGAAGATAAACAAGATCAATATCGATGGAGATGCGGGGAAGATCACAAACAAAGAAATTGATCGCCGTCCCGCCTTTCAGCGCGAACACGTCTTCCCTGTCGATGAGCGGGATGATCCGCAGGAGCAGTTCGGCTTGTTTGAAATAAATGTCGGTGATCACGAGCGCAGTCCTTCGTGTTCAACAGGAACCGTTATCTGATATTTGGCATCATATCGACCGTGAGGTACGATCATCCGTTTCCCTTTTCCCAGATTAACTTTCGATAAATCAAGTTTCGAAAACCAGGGATGACCATGTCTTTCAGCCATATAAAGAAACAACCGTTTCACTTTGACTGAGCGGCATAATGTCAGCATTTCTTCCACAACGTCGTGACGAAGACCGACAAGATTTTCCATGATTAATAAAGCCTCGCTGAATCCCACCATATTGGGAACCAAATGCAGCATTTCCATGGCCGCACGCTCCGGTGCCGCGATTCTGACCGAAAAGTAGCGTTCCTGGAAATCGGTGAATCCTGAAGGGCTTTCTCCGGGAAAGAGATTAGTTCTCGTTACAATAAATTTGATATCGAATCGATCCTCCCTGAACCATGCCGGTAATGACAGCCCTCGTGGACCGTACAGAAAAACTTTTTTCTGTTTTGCGGGCAGGAAATGTGCGTAGCCTTTCATTTCAAGCGCCGTTTTGCCTCCGGCGTGAACGGGCAGTTTGATCTGTTCCTGAAGGGTATAAAGCGCACCCGTCCATTGTACCTTATCGCCGGCGCGGACATAAGCTCCCCGCCCAAAAGGCTCCAGCCAACCGCTTTTTTTATACCTCACCAGCAGATTGCTGCCAAACCCTGAAGCCTGCAGGTAGGAGGCGGCACCAGGAGTTCCGGGTATCCATTGACTTATCAAACGGTTTATTTTTGTTTTATTTTCATTACTCATAGTTATCAAAAAGTCACAAATTTAAACTATTGTCAAGAGAAAGTTTAAATATGTGCAAATATGCTTACTTATAGTGATCAAAAAACAATAATTTTAAACCAAAGAGGTGTATATCCTTCGGGGTATATGGGACGCCCTTAAGTTACTAAGTTGCTATTCGATGAGACGGTAAGAATACTCCTTCGCAATCGCTTCACCCCGTTCAACCGAGTAACTGACCGCCGGCACGCTTATACCCAGACGCCTGGCCAAG
>JAFGLN010000078.1 GCA_016928025.1 Deltaproteobacteria bacterium | reverse complement strand
CTGGAAAGATAAAACCGTCAATGCCCGCAAGCTTGCCCTCTGGAAGCAGGAAGGTGTTACGTCCATGGATCCCCGGGGGTTGGAGAGCTGGTTTTCCGGTGAAATGCCGCCGCAGGGTCACGTAACCATCGGAATTAAAAAGGTCCTTGACTCAGGGTTTAAGGGGATTGCCCGTGAGGCTGAAGAGAGGTTAGCCGCGTTTCGGGAAGACGTTGAAAAGGGCAAAATCGAGGAGCGGGCCTATTTGCGCAAGAAGGACTTTTTGGAAGCGGCGCGGATCAGCGCGGAAGCCGTCTGTGAATTCGCCGGGCGCTACGCCGGTCTGGCTGAACAGATGGCGCAAAAAGCGGAGGGCCAAAGAAAGCAGGAATTACTTGAAATAGCGGAGCGCTGCCGACGTGTGCCGGCGGAGCCGCCCCGGAACTTTACGGAGGCCCTGCAGGCTGTCTGGCTGACTCAGGCTACGGTATTAATCAGTTACGGCGGCAACTCGATCACCTGCCCCGGCAGGCTCGACCAATTTCTCTATCCTTACTATAAGCAGGACGTTGAGGCCGGAAAAATGACGCGTCGTCAGGCCCTCGATGCCATCATGGAATACGTTGTAAAGCTGGCCTCGACCGTTTATTTCGGTCCCAACAATATAACCATCGGTGGAATCGACAAAAACGGCGAGAATGTGGTTAATGATGTGAGTTTCCTTTTCATTGAAGCGCATCATGTCCTTAAAGGCTGCGGGCGTATGGGGCTTGCGGTCAGGATTTCGCCGAATACGCCCCGCGAATTTTTGCTGAAGGCCTGCGAGGTGCATCGGGATTGCGCGGGTATTGCCTTCTACAACGATGAGGTCGTCATGAAAGGCCTGCTGGAAGACGGCTATTCTCCGGAGGCTGCGCGAAATTACTCTATCGTGGGCTGCGCGGAACCGACGGGAACGGGGGACAACAACGGTTATACCGCAACGAACGGTGTTCTTCTGGCTGCCCTTTTGGAGATGATTCTGAATGAAGGAAAGCGTTACCCCGTTAACTGGAAGGAGGTTGTACCGACCACCTACCCCATCTCTTCTTTCAAGACCTTCGATGATATCAAAAAGGCCTTTGAGGAAGAACTGACGACGGCGGTCGAGAAATGCGTCAGGGCAGGGTATTTGAAGGATCAGGTGATTGCGGAGAATTATCCGTTGCCCCTGCTTTCGTCCACGATCGAAGGCTGCATGGAGTCGGGCGAAGACATGACACGGGGCGGCGCCACTTACAATCACGTAGCCATCGGCAACTGCTCCCTGGCCACGGTCGTTGACTCCCTGGCCGCCATCAAATGGGCGGTTTACGATCAGAAGCTGCTGACGCTGGAAGAGCTGGTCACCTGCCTCCGCAGCAACTTCGAGGGAAAAGAAGACATCCGGCAGCGTTTGCGTCATGCGCCGAAATACGGGAACGACGACAAGTCCGTCGATGAACTGGCCGTTTGGATCGCGGATATTTACAATAAAGAATCGAGAAGACACAAATTCTGGATGGGTGGCGTGCATCGGCCTTACATGCTTTCGAACGGGTCGCACATCTCCTGGGGGGCTACGATCGGCGCCACCGCCGACGGGAGACTGGCGGGCACGCCGCTGTCCAACGGCGTCTCTCCGTCGAACGGCACGGAGCGAGGCGGGTTGACCGCCGTTATGCAGTCGGTGGCTAAAGTTTGCGCTGTCCCGATAAGCGACGGCACTATCCTGAACGCGACGATCAACCCAATGACTATCAGAACGGAAGAAGGGCTGAACAAATTCGCTTCTCTGATCGACGGATATTTTGCCCTGGGCGGGAGGCAGGTACAATTCAATCCTTTGAGCAGAGAGATGCTGCTGGATGCGCAAATCCACCCGGAGAACTATCCGGAGATGGTCGTCAAGGTTTCCGGGATTTCTTTCCGCTATATCGATCTGCCGAAGCATATTCAGAATGACATTATTGCCCGGACGGAGTTCGGCATTGCCTAATTTGAAATCAGGCACTATAAAACGCATATGAAAGAACAACAGCAGACAGGCCTGATTTTCAATATCCAGCGCCACTCCACAGAGGACGGTCCGGGCCTGCGGACAACGATATTTATGAAAGGCTGCCTTATGAGATGCCCCTGGTGTCACAATCCGGAGGGCATCCGTCCGTTTCCGGAGCTTGTCTGGTATGACGTACGCTGCATTGGTCATCAAGGCTGCATCGAAGCTTGTCCGACAAAGGCTCTGGAGATTATGAACGATCGTCTTGCCATCAAGCGGGATCGATGCGATGCCTGCGGGGAGTGCATTGACGCCTGCCCGGCCAGTGCCCTGGAAGTTCTCGGCAGGAAGATGACCGTCGACGAGGCTGCCGAAGAAGCCCTGCGGGACAAGGTTTTTTACGAAAGATCCGGCGGGGGCGTGACATTGGGTGGGGGTGAGCCTTCCATGCAGCCTGCCTTTTGCGCTGCCCTGATGAAGGTTTTGCGCCGGCAGGGCGTGCATATCGCGCTGGATACGTGCGCGGGAACAGACTGGAATATTCTGCGTCCCCTCGTCGAACTTGCCGATCTGGTTCTTCTGGATCTGAAACGGATGGACAAAGATGAGCATCGTGAGTTCACCGGCGTTCCCGTGCAGACCGTTTTATCGAATGCGCGGGAAATGGCCAAAATGAAAAAGCCCCTCTGGGTGCGCACCCCGGTCATTCCCAAACACACCAATACGGAAGAGAATATCAGCAGCATTGCGCGTTTCATCCGATCCGAATTGCCGACCGTCGAACGATATGAACTCCTTGCTTTTACGAATGTTTCCGAGAAAAAATATGAACGACTGGGTAAAGATTGGAAACTTGCGAAGGAGTCTTTGCTGAGTCGGGAGGAGATGGAAAGGTTTACAAACATAGCAAAAAATGAAGGCGTTCAGGTCGCCCGCTGGTCGGGCATAACGAAGGAGGCAGGATAATTATTAAACAGCCCTTTTTAACGACTTTACACCGGGACACCCATTTTAAACGGAGGAACGAACATGAGTAAGAAGGAAGAGAAAATCGAGCGATTGCTAAGCAAGACAATCGATCCTGTTTATAAAGAACTGGCCGCTAAAATCGGTGAAGAAAATTCACGATTTATGCCGCATGTGTTCGAAGCGATGGCAAATCCGGAACAGGCGAAAATCATGAATGAACTGCCGCGCCCCCTGGAAGAAATCGCGGAAAAGCTGGGCTTGGACAAGAAAACCGTTGAACAGCACATTCAGATCCTGTTTGAAAAGGGTTTGCTTTTTCCCGGAAAGACGGGCTGGCATTTAACGCGCAGCTGGGGAGCTTTACACGACAGCGCCGGCGCGTCGAATCCGAAACACGACGATGATGATTTCTTTGACCTGGCCTTTGCCAAGAGTATGGAATCAAACCAGTGGCAGATCCAGGAAGTAAAAGAAGGCAAGAAACAGAAGGTACGGCAGATTATGCGGGTCATTCCCAGGTGGGAGTCCATCAGGGACGTTCCGGGTGTTTTACCGCATGAGGATACGAGCGCTATTTTAAAACATGCTGAACCCATCGCCCAGATGGAATGCGCCTGTAAAAAAATCCACCGGGAAAGAGAGTGCGAGGGTAAAATCCCGACGAATACCTGTTTTACGATCGGCCGCCCCGCGCAGTACAATATCGACAGGGGAGCAGGGAAGAAATTGAGTTACGAGGAAGCCATGGCCATCATGGCGGAATTTGACAAATATCCCCTGGTTCATCTGACGGGCAATACCAACCAGATTCCCTATCTGCTTTGTAACTGTCACAACTGCTGCTGCGGCGTATTCATCCGAAACACCGAAACGAAAAAACTGTTCAATCAGCATTCATTGGCCAAGAGCCGCTTTATCGCCGTCGTCGATGCCGAAAAATGCAAAGGGTGCGGTCTCTGCATGAAGGAAAGATGCCCCGTGGACGCCATCCAGATGAAATTTTATCCGGAATATGACGAAGAGCGGTCGTTTATTAACGAAGAAGAATGCATTGGCTGCGGATTATGTGTGGTAAGTTGTCCGGCCGAAGCGCGCACGATGAAGCTGGTCAGACCGCCCGATCATATCCCCGAGCCTGGAAGCGAACCTTACGCAACCGCCTGATTCAGCTTGACAATTCCCGCTGGATTTGAGCCATCCAATCCGGAACCGTCGGGTTTTCAGCGCCGTAATAGTTTGTTGAGTAGGGTTTAAGATCGATGATAAGGCTGCCGTCCAGGGCTTCCAGTCCCTCCACCTTCAGGATGTTTCCCTGGCGCTCCAGAAGCCTGACAGCCGAAACCAGAATTGGATTGGGCCGGACCGGACTGCAGGTAGCAAAAATGCCCTGGATGGGCAGGTCCTTTCTTCCCATGGGATGGACTTTCTTCAGGTGGCGCATCTGTGGGTCTATCAAGTGGGGCCAGTACAGGACCAGGACGTGGGAAAAGCCTTCAATCCCGTCCAGCAACTCTTCCCATTGACGGAAAATGACGAGTTCGGAAACAAGCTGTCGCTTTTTTTGCTGGTTTTCCCGAAGCGTTTCCATCTTTTCCTGCAGTTCAAGGTCCGAGTTTTTGGTCTGCAATACAGCCGTTTTGATTTCGCTTCTTACCTGACCCACGGGGGTAAGCTCCATTTTCGGCCACTCTATTTTTGCGTCGTCCATTTAAATTCTCCCTAAAATAGCTGATAAAAATATTTTGCCATCGTGCCGCTTCCGGACAGATAAGAACTTCCTTTTTTGTCGGCGAGTATATGAAGAAAAAAATAGCGCGTCAATATATATAAGCCTATCTGCCCGGATGACAAAATGAATGAAATCTGACAGGTATGTCAGGTATGCGTCAAAACAAGATCCAAGAATGAGCTTGCCTCCTGGCTCTTCCCATTAAAAATCCATGAAAATATTATCTTGACAGTAAAATGATTGTCGTATTACCTACAACGCACGTTGTATTCTTACAACGTGTGCTGCAGTATCCGGGCATTGCATAACGAAACCCGAAGCCACCGAACTGACAGTTGACTTGTGCAAGAACATGGCAAGACACCGGCAAGATTCAAAGATGTTCCAGGCGATAGCGGTTTTATCGGAAACTGAGTTATGCGCGTCGCCCGTCCAGAAGCGATGAAAATTGTCGAGAATAGCCTTACGACGGCCAAAAACGTGAATACTGCCATGATGCTCGGATTTTGCTGGGCGGCACAGGCCCGCTGTTCAGTATCAGGCACGGTGCCCGCTCCAGTTGGCACTGATAGTGGATTCAGATAAATATCACTTAATAAATTGAGGAGATTTCTTATGGGAACCAATGCTCACTACAAATTACCGAGTCCGGATGCCTGCTACATTGATGCTTCGGAATTGCCCAAGCTGCTTCGCCCGAAGAACCTTCCCAACCGGCACGGCGTTAAGCGAATGGTTCAGGAAGGATTCATGATCCGCCAAAGCCTGATTCAAGATGGGAAAATCATCATTCCTCCGGGTGGTCTGATCCATTTCGAAAATGGCGGGGAGTATTACGGGCCCTTGAACGGGGAACCCTGTGTGATCGCGGGTGAGGAGGCCGTCTGGATCGAGCAGGAAGAAGCACTCGTTGTCAAGAAGGATTTCTTTATCCCTTTTGGCGGCCGTCCCGTTCCATTGGGAGAAGAAGGGACGATTGCCCTGACTCCGTTCTACTTGACGGACAGTTATTTTGGCGAAACGGCGGGAATATTTAAGTATGTTTTTGCCAATGGACATCCTGCATGGGACAAGGGGATCGTCATGGGCAAATCGGCGTACGGCGTGCCGCAAAACAGGGTATCCGACGGCTATGCGGAAGAGGGAATGAACACACCGCCACCGATTCAATACTTCGGCAATCCTTACAACGCTTCTCATTCGACTTACCTCATCGTCGATGATTATGGTCCTAAAGGCGCCCAGATCAAGGAGGCGGGGGGGCCGGAAATTCACTGGTTCAAGGTGTCTTATGACCCGGCCGTCATTGTGGATCAGATGAAGGTCGGACAAACACTGGCCGTAAAAGATTATTTGCTCAAGGTATTGTCCTGCGACAAGACATTGGGAATGGCAAGGGTCGCCTGGCTTGATTCACAAGAGAATATCTTGGCGGAAAAAACCCTTGGCCCGCTAACTCCCGATTCCTACAAGGTCAAAAACTTCATCCATCATAACCGGGCTATCCGAGACAGCCTGTCTTTGGAGTATGAAAACGTCAGGGTCCAATTAAATACGAAATACGATTCGCCTCTGATTGGCACGGGCCCTACGAACATCGTAGGTGAAAACGGCAAATTGATTCCCGCGGATCAGGTCCGAGAGATAAACACTATTCAGCAGGATGGCGTCGATTTGGTCATCTATACCCATGTTGAAAAAATTATCTTGCGGGAACCATGGGATAAAGATCCCAGATTCGTTGTTCAGACGCACTACTTGTGACCCCAGTGCTACATGATGGCCGGTCTGGTCATCGAAAACAAGGAAGCGATTATTTTTGATGCCGAGCATAAACAGTTTGACGGTCCCAAGGGACTGTTTAAAATTGTTGTTGACGCGTGCGATCAAAATACTATTTCGTCCTGGCATATTGAAGACAAATATGGGGAAATCAGCCGCAACCTGGGCGGCGATAGGTGCAAGTCACTGGACGCCGTTGTCGGACGCGTCGGCATGTTTGCTTTTGACGATGCCATTCAACAATTAAGATGGACCAGTCCAAGACATGTGAACAGACTTACCCAGGAAAACGAACGGTTGAAAGAGGAACTGAAGAAATTTGGATCGACAGCAACCTGAAAGCAGCCCACCGATTACCTCGGAATTCCACCCGGGGAAGTGATTGTTAGGGCCCTGCCGGGAGCGGGCGATTTTGAAAAGGAGCCGACACAACCTGAGGTATTGACTTTTTTTCAGGGCAAAAAATTCAGCTCCTAATTTTAGAATCATCATATCTTTTCTATCAAGAGGAGGAAAAAATGGCAAAAGATGTATTACTTTATGAAGTCAAAGACAAAATAGCCTATCTCACTTTAAACAATCCACCACGGAATCTGTTGAACCCTGATTTATGCATTGCCCTGGGAGAAGCCTGGGCCCACTTTGCAACCGATCCGGAAAGTCGGGTAGCCGTTCTCAGTGCCAATGGACCGGATTTCAGCTTTGGGGCCGATCTGAGACATCAGGGTTTGTTAGGCGATCTGCGCAAGGCCTTCCCCCAGAACGAAACCAAAATTTTAAAACCGATTATCGGTGCCGTCCATGGAACCATTGCCGGCAGTGGTTATGGCCTTGCTACCTACGGAACGGATATCACCTATGCCACAGAAGATGCAGAATTTATCTTTGGCGAGGCATGGGTCGGCATCGTTGGTTCGGTCATGGAATATTCCCCCTATATGCCCTTTAAAATTGCCCTGGAGTTTTATCTGACGGGCCAGCCGATGACCGGACGGCGCGCCTATGAAGTCGGTTTCGTCAACCATGTGGTCAAGGATAAGGATGAACTCATGACCGAGGCCGTCAAGATGGCCGAAATTTTGCGGGACAATGCCCCCTTAACCCTGAGGACCATTAAATTCGGGCATTATAAAAACATGGAATCGGCGGGAAGAAAGGCCATGCGCCTAGCGCAGGAGGAGTTTGATGCCTTCATTCAACCCCAGCTGGACAGCGAAGATTTTAAGGAAGGCTTTGCCGCCCTTAAAGAAAACAGAAAACCGGTTTTTAAAGGACGATAAAAAGACGTAGAGCCCATATATGGGGATGGGAGACGGCCGGGAAACCACGTCGCTCAATAAACGCACCCTCTTTTTGACGACTGATTAATTCTCGGTAAACACACCGGGCCGCCCTATCCCGGGCCCACGAAATTTGTGTGGTTTTTGAAGGACATTGTTGGTAAAAGACAGATCGACAGATGCTTTCCCATTAACGGCAAATTAAAACATAAAAACATGAAAAGAAAAAATGTCCTGACGGCGATTACTCCACTCCTCGCCCCAAAAACCAAGGAATGAAACAATGCATTTCACCACGGCCATAAAACCGCCTGATCATATTCCAGGGCTGAAGCGGTATTTCCTTTTTCAAAACAATAGGCTCCTGACCATCGAGTCGGGATCGAACATATCTGTCCCTATGGCTGACGACATAGCGGATATACCCGTTAAATTAATCTCTTTCCATTATCTCGGCCGCCTTGACGGTACGTATTGCTTTTTCGGTGAGATGGACCCCGCTGCGGAAATTCCCAGAAATATGGCTCTGCACGGATTGCGGAGACTGTACGGAGCTCTGAATGAGAAACTTTATGCCCTTGCGGGAAGAGCCATGCATATCCTCGATTGGGACGCCACCTATCAAATGTGCAGCAAATGCGGCAACCGTCTGCATGAAAAAGAAAATGAACTGCTGGCCAAACATTGTCCAATATGTAATCAATCTTACTATCTGAACCCTTCACCTGCCGTCATCGTCGCCGTGATCAAAGACGACTCGATATTGCTTGCCCACGCCAACCGGTTCAGCGGAATGTTTTACAGCGTTATTGCCGGTTTTGTAGAGCCGGGTGAGGATCTTGAAGCGTGCGTCAAACGGGAGGTCAAAGAGGAGACGAACATTGACGTTAAGAATGTCCGCTATTTCGGAAGTCAGCCGTGGCCATACAGCCATTCGTTGATGATCGGCTTTACCGCCGAATACGCAGGCGGCTCGATAAAAGTGGACGGCGAAGAAAATTCAGATGCCGCATGGTTCAAAGCCGATAGTCTCCCGGAGCAGATTCCGGGAGAATTGAGCATCGCCAGAAAGCTGATAGACTGGTTTATTGAACAGAATATCATGCGTCTGCCTTCGTCAACTATAAAATCTTAAGAACTTGCCTCTTGTCACCATCCTCCATTCGGCAATGAATTCCACGCCCCCTAAGTGTTTTTGTCACCGGACACGGTGCCCAATAAAATCTTTAACCCATCTTCCGCTCTCTATAACCTTCCCCTCTCGATCCGGACGTGTCATCTGCTTATTGAAAACCGTCTTTTTTATCGGATATGCAGGAATCATCGATGATGATCTCGTTTTTTTATCCAGGCTCTTCTTTTCATTCTTCTTCCGGTACGAAAATCACCTTGGCGGCGGTTTTATTCAACGCCAGCCTGAATCCCTCATCACCTCGGGAAAAGGGTATCCGGTGCGTGACAATAGGATCGATATGGATGCTCCCCGATGCCATGAGGGCCAGGCAACGCTCCCAGGTGCGCTGATTGTAATTGTATACACCGATCAGAGATTTTTGGTTTCTGACCAGATCGATGGGCGAAAAAACGGCGTCCGTCGCGTGAATACCCGTTACCATGACCTTGCCGCCCCGCTTGACGATCTTCAGCCCCTCCGAGATGGTCCGCGGGATCCCGGTGGCTTCGAAGACATAGTCCAGATAGCCGGCGCTTTTCAAGATGGTTTTGACGGGATCTTCCTTTTCCACATCGATGATGGTATCCGCTCCCATTTGTTCGGCTATTTCGAGACGCCGTCTGTCGGCGCCGGTACCTGTCGCAATGATTCGACTTGCTCCGGCCGTTTTGAGAAGCTGTATCGTCAGCAGACCGATGGGACCCGGCCCGAAAACCGCGGCAGTCTGACCGACTTTGATACCCGAAAGATCGAGTCCCTGCAGGGCAACGGCCAGCGGTTCGGTCAGGGCGGCGGTTTCAACGGAAACATTTGGAGGAACTTTAAAGATAACGGCACTGCTTTTCAGCAGCATGTACTCCTCAAGGCCCCGTTCTTTCTCATGCCCAGGGCAATCTGATTTTTACAGGCGTCCCCTCGACCGATACGACAGGCGGTACATTCGCCGCACGGCATCCGCGGCATGGCCGTGATCCGCTCACCGACCGAAACGCCGGTTACGTTTTCTCCGACTTCGACAACTTCGCCGGCAAATTCATGACCGTTTATGATAGGCATAGGAAGCCATTCATAGCCGGCGGTCCATTCATAAATATGGACGTCGCTGCCACAGAGGCTGCCTGCCAATATCTTGACAAGAATATCATTTTCACCGCACGCAGGTTTCGGCACATCCTGAATTTCAATTCCGGGACCGGGTTTGGTCTTAACAATCGCTTTCATCGGGTCGTCCTTTTCATGATTTTATTCATTATTGTTCTTGGAATCAACGGCATCACAAGCAAGTCGCTATTTACACGATAATATCACAGAGGATATCTCATACAGAATTTGTTTCCTGTCAATCTTTTAATGCCGGCACTACAGAGATAAATTAAGAATCCGGATCCGATCGGAGAACAATACCGTCGGCTGATTTCAAAATCAGACCCTTTCGACCGTGGATTTTCTTCTATCCAGTTTCAGGACTAAATCACCCCTTCGGTTTTCAGGCTGTCAAGCTTTTCCAAAGGAAGACCCAAGAGTTGATGATAGATCTCTTCATTGTGCTGGCCGACGGCGGGCTGGAGGGTCCGTGCGGAACCCGGGGTCTTTGACAAGAGAGGGAACGGGGCTATCATCGGAAATGTCTTTCCCAGATAGTCATAATCGATAAAGCGGTCCCTCACTTTGAGATGGGGGTCTACGAAAAGGTCCTCCAATGACTTAACTCTGCCGAAAGGAAGGCCCGCCTCCTCTAAAATGGATTCCACTTCATCGATCGTGTATTAGCCGACTCACGAATTCATGAGGGCGGCGATATCATCCCCGTGATGCGCCCGCCGGTGCCGGACGCTGTACTCGGGGTTTGTCGCCAGGTTCTCCCGACCCATTAGACGCACCATGACAGGCCAGTGCTGATCGGACTGGGCCATGATGATGAAGTACACGCCGTCCCTGGTCAGAAACATGCCCGCCCCGGGAGTCCGTTTTGGGCTGAAAAGGGCCCCCTTCTTCGCCGGATTGCCTGTGTTTTTCAAATGGAGGTTAAAGCCCATTAATGAGACAATGCTTTCAACCAGTGAAACGTCCACGTGCTGGCCAACGCCGGTGGATTTCTGGTGGTACAAGGCCAGCATAGTGCCTAGGGCACCATAAATTCCGGCGCTGATGTCGCACACGGCGGCGCCGGCATCCATCGGGGGCATATCGGCCGGTCCCGTAACGCTCATCAGACCACCCATGGCTTGTCCGACAGAATCAAATGCCGCCCGAGGCGCATATGGACCCGTCTGACCGTAACCGGATATGGAGGTCAGGATGATGTGGGGATTGATTTTCTGCATGGCGGGATAATCGAATCCCACACGGGCCATAAAGCCCGGCCGGAAGTTTTCCACTATTACGTCCGCCCATCCGACCAGGGAGGCAAATATGTTTCTGGCCTTTTCCAACCGAAGGTCGAGGGTGATACTCTTCTTGTTTCGATCGGTGAATTGGGGATGTGGAGGCGTCGGAGATTCGGTAGATCGGCCTCTTCCTCTTCTCGGCGGCGGTTCCAATTTAATGGTTTCGGCGCCCATATCCGCCAGGATCATGGTACAGGTTGGACCGGACAATGCACGGGTAAGATCGATCACCTTCACACCGCTCAGAGGCCCGGAATTGATCTGGGGATTCAATGTACTCATATTAACCCTCCTGATAATCTATATTTCTGCGAGTCACTCATTGACCGACAACACGTCTGGTCTTAGCCGCTGTTATCTCTAAGATTTCGGCTTTTTTTATTTCCCCTGATTCATCTGCCGCAGATGCGGTGTCTGTTCTGCCGCGCTGCCCAAACTCCCCGGGCCAGTTACCGAGCCAGCAGCGGGTAGGATCGATGATTTCCGGCACTTTCTCGCCCGTCACGGGATTGACGAAGTGAGAGGGCATCACCCCTGCTTCGGGAAAAGGGTGATATCAACGGGTGGGCGCATCCAGCGGGTTGTCCTTATCAGGCCAGCGTGAATAGTTCGGCTTCACCTGCAACTCTTCAAGCTGCACCATAAAATAGTGGACATATTTGATTTTTTTATCTTCCAGACGCCGCGCAAAAACATGCATGATCTCAATCGTCAACTTTTCTTGTGCATTGAAGATATGGGTGTCTGAAATCAAACCAATTTGCGTTTAGTGTTTTTTTCCGCTTTTTCAAGAAATCTCTCATCAACCTTCGTCCAGCGCTTGATATGTCATGGCTTCTTAGATATATGAATTAATATGAAAAGAAAATTTACGTGTCAAGGAGGATTTTTAGAGCAGCCATCAATCGAAAGTTCATGGTGTCCCCAAAATTTCAATGCCGGCTGAGATATCCAATAAAATATGAAACATCTATCAGGTTTCCTACTTTCCTTCTTGATCCTGTTATTATATTTTTATATACATTCAATGGCAGCCGCTTCGTAAAAAGTTGCAAATTCACCAGCCTGTTCATACCGGTGAAAGCGGGTATTCAGAGTGAAGTCATTTTACGAATATTTTCTGGATTCCTGATCGCGCATCGCTGGTATGGAATAATATGAAAAAGAATTGTGACACAACCCCTCTGACGGGTTAACGTCTTTTTACGAAGCCATTCCTGAAAAACAAAACTTTTTCTTTCATCAAGGAGGTCTGTTCATGTCCGACATGTACGAACGCATTTGCCGTGAATACGAAGCATTCTCGCCACGCTCCGGTAAAGCAGCCGTCGCCGCGCGCGACGTCTTTCCCGGCGGTGATACTCGCTCCAGCGCCCATTTCGCCCCTTATCCGTTGTTCATTGAAAAAGCCGCCGGCGCTTATCTTCACGATATCGACGGCCATCAGCTGGTCGACTTCATGAACAACTTCACGTCACTCATTCATGGACATGCCCAACCGGATGTGGTGCTTGCGGTGAATGAACAGATGGCGCGAGGCAGCGCCTATGCGGCGCCGACAGATAGTCAGGTGCTTCTGGCGCAACTCCTGCGGGATCACGTGCCGGGAATCGAACAACTGCGTTTTTGCAGCTCCGGCAGCGAAGCCACGCTCATGGCCATTCGCTGTGCCCGTGCGGCAACAAGGCGGCAAAAGATCATGAAAATGGAAGGAGGGTACCACGGAAGCTATGAAATGGCGGAGGTCAGCCTGGCGCCCATGGCGGAACTCGCAGGCGACATTGCGTCACCGACCCCTGTGCCCATTGATGACAGCTTCCCGTCAAGCGTCCTGGCCGATACCATCGTCTGTCCATACAACGAACCGGATCTGGCGCGTCGATTGATTGCTCATCATGCTCACGAACTGGCCGCGGTGATTGTTGAACCCGTCCTGGGGTCCATGGGTATGGTACCGGCGACCCGGGAATTCCTGGCAACCCTCCGTGAGGCCACAGAGTCCCATGATATCCCGCTCATCTTCGATGAGGTGATCACTCTGCGGCTGGGTGACCTTGGCGCCCAGCAATTGCACGGCATCACGCCGGACCTGACGGCTATGGGCAAAATCATTGGCGGCGGATTGCCCATCGGCGCTATCGGAGGCAAGAGGGAATTGATGCGGCGTTTCCATCCGGATCAGCCCCGTCCGGTCATGCACGCCAGCACCTTCAGCGGCAATCCCATCAGCATGGCGGCCGGACTTGCCGCCATGCAGCGCTTCGACCAGCAAAAACGGACAACCATCGACGGCCTGGGTGAGCGCCTGCGCAACGGCTTCAACAAGGCCTTTCAGGATACGGGGATTCGGGGTCAGGCCATTGGCATGGGCAGCCTTTGCAATATTCATCTAACCGACGAATATATTTCGAACGCGCGCGTGAGCCTGGCTGCCAGTCGACGTGCCGGCCGCGCGCTTCGCTGCATCCATCTTGGCATGTTGATGCGGGGAGTCGTCTCGGCTGCACGGTTAATGTACTGCGTCTCCACAGTGATGACCGCTGCCGACATCGACGTCGCCGTCTCCGCTTTGAAGGACACCCTGCTCGATTTGCGTGACGACCTGCGTCGGGAAAAGCCCACGCTTCTTTACTGAAAAAAGAACGGAAATGAAATGAAGGATAGGAGATGAAAAATGAGTGAACGATCAGGAAAAATTCAAACCGTCTTAGGCTTGATCGAACCGTCAGAGTTGGGGCATACCCAGCCTCACGAACACCTTCTGGTTAACTTACTGCCTCCTCCTCTTCGAAACAGACCGGGCAAACCGATTCGCCTTGAAAGGCTGGGCCATCTTCGGAGAAACTGGGCTGACAACGTTGATAATCTTCGGCTGACCAGCGAAGAGACGGCCATCGAAGAGATGCAGGCCTATAAAGCGGCCGGAGGCGGGGCTTTGGTAGATCAATCCTGTCATAATTTTGATCTGGGGCGTTCTCCCGAAGGACTGGTCAGAATTGCCCGTGAGGCCGGCATCCATGTCATCATGGGTTCGGGTTTCTATATCGCCTCCAACCATTCTCCAGAGGTTGAAAATTTATCGGAAGAAGACCTTGCGGCGCGTATTTGCAGCGATATTCTGGATGGCGTAGACGGCTCCGGTATAAAAAGCGGCATCATCGGCGAGATGGGTCTGAGTTCGCCGGTTGAGCCCAATGAGGAAAAAGCGCTCCGGGCAGCCGTTCTGGCGCAAAAACAGACAGGCGCCGGGTTATCCATTCATCCCGGCAGAGATTCCGTTTCTCCCATGGAGGGAATCCATATTGTACGAAAGGCCGGAGGCGATTGGGAGCGGACCGTCATCTGCCACATCGATCGGACCTTGTTCAGTTTGAAAGAGATGCTGAATCTGGCCGAAACGGGATGCTATCTGGAATTCGACTTATTTGGTGAGGAGTCGTCTTATTATCCTCTGGCCCCGATCGATATGCCCAACGACGCGACCCGGATCGATTATATCATGCAGCTCATGAAAGCCGGTTACGCCGACAGAATTCTCATTTCACAGGACATCTGTACCAAGCACCGTTTAACAAAGTTCGGCGGAGAAGGATACAGTCACATTCTGCAAAATGTGTTGCCCATGATGCGACGCAAGGGCATGAACGAGGATGACATTCAAAACATTGTCGTAAAAAACCCGGCGGGAATCTTGAGTTTTGTTCGATAGACTCATTGTTGGGGCCTGACCTTTTCGTTGCGTTACAGGATATCCCTTTATTCAAATTATTCACGCGCCATCAGCCGCGGTCATGTCCACCGGCATCATCAAAAAGTTTTTCTTTTTTTGTCATGCGTTCGTTAGGTTGAAAGTATCGCCTTGAATTTAACAGGATCCGTCGCGTAAAGCACGGCGCGTTCCACGCCTTCAACGCGGTATTGCTGTACTTTTTGATAGTCGGAATTTTGGATCATCTCTAAAAAGGCCTTCCGGGACGGATACTGGACCAGCATTAATAGATCCCAGTCCTCCGAGCCCTGAAGCAGTTCTTTGGGGATTCCAAAATAAATAACCTTCGCACCGACGTCCCCAACATGACTGCCCGACTCCTTGATATAGCGGAAATAAGACTCCCGGCCGCCTTCTTTTTTAAATTTGAGCAAGTTGAGCATGACGAACGGTTCTTCGTTTGGATTATCGGTCAATGCTTGAAATTGATCTTCGTTGCTTTTGATGCCGGACATGATTTTTCCTCCTTAAAAATGTGAAATATACATTTTAAAAGCGCTCTGTCGTGCTCGGGTTAACACCTGAAAAATCAATTCGCCAATCCGAGGACTCATTAACGGTTGAAGCTGTGGAGTTGATAAGCATCTTTCCTTTTGTAGGCGGAATGGTTTAAGGAAGACATTCATCCGCTCGATACATTTATTCTATTTGCATTCATGGCCACAGCCTCTCCTGGAGCGGCAGTCCCAAGATTGTACAACAAACGTTGTATGTATTAAGTCGGCTTGAGGGCTCTGTCAAGGATTATTTAGTTACTGAAACGATCGGTTACGCAAAACCCCCATCACTCCGATGACTTTTTCGCTCCTTTTTCCGACCTGTCGGAACGGTTTTTCCCTTGACAACCGGAAGCCATATAGTTGATTGTACTTCGGATGCCGGTCTGTGAACTCGGGATGGCATTACAACGGCACCCGGTGGGGTTGCCGTTCGGTCAGAAGATGGATTCATAGAAACATCCGTAACAGGAGGAAACCGTGAAAGAAGACATTTATCGGAAGGTACAGCGGCAACTGGATCGATATTCCATCGGTTTTCCGGAAACGGAATCGGGCATTGAAATAGAAATCCTCAAACTCTGTTTCACTGAAGAGGAAGCCGAGCTTTTTGCCGAATTGACCGGAGAACTGGAAACACCCCAATCCGTTGCCGGGCGGTTGAACCGGCCGGAGGAAGAGATGGCAGCCGAACTGGAAAAGATGGCAGCCAAAGGTCTTCTCTACCGATACCGTGAAGGTGAATCGGTCAAATACAGTGCCATTCCCTTTATTCATGGCCTCCTGGAATTTCAGGCCTTATGGGAACCGAAGGATCTGATCCGGCTGACGGGGAAGTATATCAGGGAAAAGCTCCATCAAAACCTGAGCGGCGCTAAGAGCATGCGTGTCTTGCCGATTCGCGAGTCCCTGGATGTGAAGCATCGGATCGCCACCTTTGATGACGCTTGCGAAATCCTGAAAAAGGAGGACTTCATAGCGGTGGCGGACTGTTCCTGTCGCATTCAGCGAAAGCCGTTTGGCAAAGCCTGCGACAACCCGATAGAAACGTGCATCATGGTCGGCCCGATGGCCCATTATTACATTGAAAATAAAATGGGTCGGCCAATCACCCTTGATGAGGCTTTGAAAATTCTGGAAGAATGCCATGAGGCCGGTCTCGTGATGCAGACACAGGCCGTGACAAAACCATTCATGATCTGCAACTGCTGCAAATGCTGCTGCGGGTTCCTCGGCAATGTCAAAAATACGGACAATCCGGCCGAACTGGTTATCTCCAATCACAGAGCCGTGCTCGATAAGGAGCTTTGCACCGGCTGTAGCGGCCTCTGTGTCGACAGGTGTCAGGTTGACGCCATCCGGATCAATTCCGAGGGCCTTGCCGAAATCGACTACAAACGGTGCATCGGCTGCGGCGTGTGCGCGCCGGTTTGTCCGGTGGGCGCCATTTCCCTTGTACCGAAGCCGGCGGCCGAGCAGGTCGTTCCCACCGAGACCCTCCATCAGCAAGGCGTTCGTATGGCGGAGAATCGCGGCATCGCAGACATGGATGAAAAGCATGTCATAACCTGGGGCTACGAATAAGCTGAATATCGCCGTATATTCCATAAATTGTACATACTCAGGGGAAAAGGGAACGATTCTTTTATCCGCTATGGGAGATAGAACCAACCCCGGTCACGGGTGAGGAATTCAACTAACCAAATTAAGAACATGTCAGGAAGGGAAGCAGAAATCATGATACCTGTCATAGGAATTTTGCTGGGTGATGCAACCGGGATCGGCCCGGAAATTGTTTCAAGGTTGTTTGAGACCGACGAGTTGCTGAGCTGTTGCCGGCCGATTATCATCGGAGACCGGCGTATCATGGAGTGGGGAAATGGAATCACCGGTACCACTTTTCCGATGATTGAGATTGAAACTCCCTCCCAGGCAAAATGGGAAGGTCCGATTCCCTTCCTTGATCAAAAAAATCTCGACCCCTCTGAAATCACCCTCGGTCATATCAGTCCGGTTGCCGGTCGCGTTACGGGAGAAATGCTCGTTTACGCATCGGAATTATGCAAGAGAGGGGAACTCGCAGGATATACCTTTGCCCCCTATCATAAGGCGGCCATGGAATATGGGGGGTATCCCATAAACAATGTTTTTGCCCGCTACGTAAGCCGGAATAAACTCTTTGATGAATTGAATGTCATCGGCAATCTCTGGACATCCCGAGTGACCAGCCATATTCCGTTCAAGCAGGTTTCTGAAAAGTTGAGTGTCAAAAGAATTAGAGCCGTGATCGAGTTGACCTATGAGACTTTGAAAAAAGCCGGGTTTGACAACCCTCGGGTGGCGGTTGCAGCACTGAATCCTCACTGCGGTGAAGACGGCCTGTGCGGGACGGAAGAGATTGAAATCATTCAGCCCGCCGTCGAAGAGGCCCGGCTGGAAGGTCTTCCTGTTACCGGGCCTTATTCCGCCGATACCCTCTTTGTGTCGGCCCTGAACGGACGACTTGATGGAATTGTCACCATGTATCACGACCAGGGGCAAATTGCCCTGAAGCTGATGAATTTTGAAAAGGCCGTGACCGCTCTCGGCGGTTTGCCGTACGCCGTCACCACACCGTCTCACGGCACGGCATTCGATATTGCCGGAAAAGGCATCGCCAACCCCGAGGGGATGAAGCAGGCAGTTATCATCGCTGCAAAAATGGCCGGCTGGAAAAAAAAAGACGGTCCAATTTAGTAATGAAGGGAAAAAAAGAACCGCCCTTTTTTTCTTTTCGCATCAAATGAAGCTTGCACTATCCCTGGTTGATATCGTTTCATGGATATGTTGAATAAGGAAGACGGCAACCACTGCTGGCGGGCTGAAGGAAGAAACCGGCAAAAATACGCTGTCCAAACGGAAGGCATCATTAATGGTCACATTTTTGTGCGGGACAGCCATCGCTTTCGGTGGCACCATCCTGTTTCTATCCTCTTATCCCCTATCTTTCCCCTCCTGTAAAACCTGTCCCGCGGCCAGTTTCCGGGGACCCCATGCACCCAACAACAATGAACCGGCGGTAACCAGACCGTAGGCGACCATGCCCGCAGAAATGCAGGCATAGATGTGGCGAATTCCGAAACCGCACCACTTAACGCCCGCCACGGCAAAAATCCCGGCAATGCCGAATCGCACAAAAGTGGCCATAACCGGCCAGAAGATCGTGCCGGCTCCCTGGGCAGCAAAAAAGAGCGAAAGCCCCAGTCCCTGGAACAGGAACACGGGACCAACGATTTTCAAATAAGCCGCTCCCGTTTTGTAAACAACGGCATCGGCGGTAAAAATATTGATCCACATTCCGGGATTGACGGCCAACACCAGCCCGATAACGCCGGTAAGAGTCGCCGCACAGGCACCTCCGATCCAGCCGATGCGTTCCGCCCGGACCATGTTCCCGGCCCCCGTGTTCATTCCGACGAGGGCGGTCAACGCCGCACCCAGGCCGAAGACCAGGGGGATCAGCAGAAATTCCACGCGGGCAACGATGCCATAGCCCGCGATGGCCGCCGTCCCCAGGTTGCTGATCAAGCCGTTGATCAGGGTGATGGTCAGAACGGAAAAAACGGGCGACAGGGAGGCCAGGGCGCCGACGCGGAGGATATCATGAATCAAAGGCCACTGAATTTGAAATTGGGCAAGTCGCAAAGGCACGGAAACCTTCCCGAAACCCAGACGGATCAACAGAATCGAGGTGTTCAATCCGGTAACAAGAATGACGGCAACGGCGGCTCCGCTGATTCCCCTTCTTGCGAAACCGAACCAGCCCAGGATCAGTGTGCCTGCTGTCAGTACTTGCAGGATCGCGCCGATAATCATCAGCATTGACGGAAACCGCATGTTGCCCATGCCGCGAAAAACAGAGCTGAGTATTTGCGCGAGCCAGATCAGGACACAGCCCGTAAACAGGATGTCGCCGTAAGCAGCCGCTTCCACAAGGACGGCGCTGCTGGCGCCAAGCCTGACAAGCAGGTCCATCCCAAAGAGCCGATAGGCAGCGAAAAAAAAGAGTCCTCCCGCCAAAGCAATGACCATCGCGTTCCAGATCAGACGTTCGGCCCTTTCCATATCTTGACTGCCGATGGCTCGGGCCACAGCGCTGGAAACCGCTCCCCCGATTGCGCCGGCGGCAAGCATCTGCATGAGCATCAGGCCGGGAAACATGAGCGCAATGGCGGCCAGGGAAATCGTGCCCACCTGGCCGATATACCAAATTTCCGTCATGCTCACACAGGCCTGTATGAGAAAGGCAACAGCATTAGGACTGGCCATGCGCAAAAGGAGCGGAAGCACGGGGCCGGTAAATATTTCCTGTGGAAGGCTGTTTATTTTTGATGGCATGCCAGGGTCGCAGGGATCTTGTATTTTGCATTTTTTATGCGACTGCTTGGGAAGCCAGCCCACTGACGCAACAATTAAGAGGACATACCGGATAAGAAATGTCAAGGAAAAACGAAGATAACCCTTTCAAGCCTCATTCACATTTAAGGTTTTCCTTCCCATACTATATGAACGATAATTCATGGGTGGTTAAATTTGACCGGATGCATAGAATCATACCACGTCGCCGCGTCGAGTATTACGCTTGCCATTTTTCTGCCTCCTATGGAATAACACCGACAAATCAGTGCCCGCCCGGTAGGGAAGTGGCATTAACCCTGAGGTGTCTGGAAAATTCAGTCTTTGTTTGCCATCGGTTCAAGCCCTCTTCTGCATCAGTTCAAAGATGGCTCCGCCGGGCCCACCGGCGTCCAGGTAGGCAAACCTTCCCGGATCGTGAATCAGGAGATTCGCACCGTCGTTGACCAGTTCGGCAACTTCGGCATCCACATCGTCAACAAAAAATCCGATGTGATGGATGCCCTCGCCCCACTTGTCGAGAAATTTGGATTGAAAGATCCTGCCCTCAAGACACTGGACAAGCTCGATTTCCATCGGCCCAAGGTAGGCGAAGGCCATCCGGATTTTCCAGGGTCGTCCTTTCATGTCCGTCCCGCCGTTTTCCCGGTATGTCCAGGGTCCGAGACCGTACAGGCGCGACCATGCCTCGGTTACCCTGTCGATGTCGTTTACGGCATAGCTGATGTGATCGACCGATGTCAGTTTCATAGAACCTCCTTTTCTTTTTAACATCGTATTCACCACTTCTTATAATCCGAAACCTCCTCATCTTCAAGAGACAAAAGCGGTTTCTCATCCACGGGCCGCTTGCCAAGACAGAGGTGACGACACAAAAACCTGAACTTCTTCCCTGAGAAAAGAACGGAGCGCACGCGGCCCTATCCTTTTTCCCCAACGGCTGGCCTTTGCCGGCGGATCCGTAAAATCAGCCCATATCATGTCATATTTTTATTGACTATAATTTTTTGCTGTAGTCAAATCCGATGATCAATAAAGGCAAGGCTCACGTTTTTCAACAATCATTGAAAGGAGAATTAGTTATGTCCGAAGTCGAGGAGGCCAGAAAGGCCATGGAAGGTTACTTTGCCGCTTTTAACGCCCGGGATGAGGAGGCCATTCGCAGCTTTTTTCATTTTCCCTTCAGTTGGATTATCAACACCAGAGTCCGACCCGTTGCCCAATCGGAAGATTTTGAATCCCCGATCAAAACGCTGATTGAGACCGAAGGCTGGCATCACAGCACCTTCGATTATGTCGAGCCTGTTCAAGTATGGGAAAATAAAGTCCACTTCAAGCTGGCTTATAGTCGTTTCCGCGCCGACGGTACGAAATATACAACACATGAGGCCCTCTGGATCCTGACAAAAATCAACGGGCATTGGGGCATTTCGCTGATTTCCCTGCATATCCCCAAAGAAGCCCGCGCTTCCTGAAGGAGGCAAGACGGACCCTGTTGTCAAAACTCATCAAAGCCTTGTACGGGGTAGAATCGTCGACTCCATACACGCTTTCTGTGCGCCCTCAAGAAAGACGGCAACCCCGTAGGGCCGCCCTATGACCTGACGAACAGACCGAACACGCGTTTCGACACCGTTTCGGAAATGGTGAAGGAGTCAAAGTCATCTGAGAGATTGTTCTGGGAAAGCCGATGGTAAAGAAAAAGGAATAATAGGTATTTGAATTCGTACCCAATTTTTCTTTGATTAAACGCGATCAGAGAGGTTCTCGATCTCTTGACGTTTTAATTGGAGATCAAAAATATCGTTGATAACAATATCCCAAACAATATCGATATTAATGCCGAAATAATGATGAATCAATTTATCCCGTGTGTCGGCTATGTTCTTCCATATTAACGCAGCACTGATCAAATAATTCATTTTATTTGTTTTCTTGAGGCAATATTTTTGCTATTCTACCTAAAAATCCGGATCATTGAGGATCTCAACAAACAACGACAACGAGAGGAGGATTAAAAACAGGGAGATATCAATAAACCCCCATAAGTAGATTTATTTAATTGTAGTAAACCCATTTTTCAGTTTTAAGTTCATTACTCCAAAGGAATCGGAGTATGCAATATAAATCCTGTTGGCATCATAATAGTTATATCCCTGTTATTTTTTTTCTTCATCGGCAAAATATCTTGCTGAAACGCCTGTCCGCAGCTCATCGGAATGCATTCGATACGGCTCAATCGTTTCCTGCGGAATTGCAGGTAATGATCCTCACACTGAACTATCGAAACATCTCTTTCGACATCTGCACCGTACTTTCTTCAAAAAGATATCCATTGCACGTTATTCTGTGGAAACGGGATCGTCGGAAAGGCTGATCCTGAAAGGGGGCTTTTACTCAGAATCACAGAGAAAGTATTTTTATGAAGGAGGAAGCGATGGAACATCACCAGAAAAAAGCATTTCATTACCTGCAAATCATCATAATGATTCTGCTCTTTTGTTCTGCGTCGATAACTCATATTGAAAGCGCTTATGGTCAACTATTTTTTGCTGCCTGCGATATCAATGGTGACAGGACCGTTGATATCACGGATGCAATCCTGGGGCTGCAGGTTGTGACGGGAATTCCGGTAACGGACGTGAAGGTGCCAAATGGTGAAGAGATCGATTTGCAGAAAATAATCTACGCGCTTCAGGTTCATGCGGGTGCCAGGGAAAGTCAGGCCCATCTCGTTGACTGGGACGGCGATGGCTTTAGCGAATTTACAGGGGACTGCGATGAAACGGACCCCAATATTAATCCTGACCAGCCTGAGATCTGCAACGATGAGATCGATAATAACTGTGACGGAGAAATTGATGAAGGATGCCATGTGACGGTGGCAACGCCAGCCGGTGAAGATGTCGGAATCAGTGCCCTGGATTGTGACTTCTTATTTGACGCGGTGACTGCCGCTGGCGAGACAACCGTAGATGTTCTCAGCTCCGCACCAACCCAGCCCGCAGGCTTCCTATGGTCAGGAACATATTTCGATGTATCGACCACTGCCGAATTTACCGGTCCTGTGCAGGTCTGTATTAATTATGATGATACCGGCCTGAGTGCGGAACGGGAGGCAGGCCTGCAGATTTTTCATTATAATCCGGGTACAAGTCAATGGCAGAATATAACCACCATCCCCGCCGACACGGAAAACAATCGTGTCTGCGGATAGACCACGGATTTCTCCCCGGTTGCCCTGGGCTTTTCGTCTTTGGTCGGTAAATGGACGGTCTGGATGGATTATTTTTGTAATGGTTCGGATTATGTGCTGACATGGGATTTCCATGCTGTTGATATTGATCCGGCTTATCCGGGTGTCAATTTTAGGGCATTGCTGCCAACCGGGCAAATAGATCCCGGCACCTGGGTCTGGAATTCGATCGGGATAACCTTTACAGTCAATTCTAAAATCCCCGGGACTATCAGCGGCAACACCATAAGCGGCAGATATGACAGTTATAACGGGCCGGTCTGCTATTCCGGGACCCGACAGTATTAAAGTACGGTGCCCCAGAGTCGTATCAAAAACCGGCTGTTTGGTTCGATTAAATGGATATAGCATTTGCACTTTTTGCTTGTGACGGTCCAATGGTTCATTTCAGTCAAAAGCGGGAAAATTTCGGGCGGGAAAAGGCGGTGTCCAAGGCAAAACCTCAGCGTAATATAAGACGTGGACGACTGCGCGAATTGTCAAAACTGAATATTCCCTCAAAATTCCCCTTTTATCTCCAGAAGCTTGGGGGAGGTTCGTCGAAGCCGCACCGGGGATGATGGTAGGCGTCCACGACATCGGCAATGCCCGTCGGGTCGAGGGCAAGGAGAACATCCTTCGCATCGGAATCGGTCGCGATCATGGCCTGAGCCAGGTTGTCCGCGGCGTTTCGGCACACCTCCTCCGCGATCTCCTCCGGGTACGATCTTCGCAGTTTTTTACCGAGCTTGGCGCGAATTTCCGGCATCATCTCCTGAGCGATTTTCCTGGTTGAAGCCTTGACGGCCTTTTTTGCGGCTGCCTTTCCCGCTGTCTTGGCCGTGGTCTTCGCCGAAGCCTTTGCCGCAGTGACCGCAGCGTTGGCCGTGCCGCCTGTGGTGAGGGCCATTCCCACATTCGCTGCAATCTCGAGAGGAGCGAGTACCTGGGAGAGTGTTTGTTCGACACACCGATTCGCATGCTTCGCGCATCCGGCACCACAGTTGACGGGTTGTGTAGCGGGGCAATTCTGCCAGCAGACGGGGCCGACGCCGTGGTAATGCTCCTTGCAAGGCGTATAGCAGAGACCGGCATCGTATTCCTGTCCTGCTTTGCATTTCATGGGCTTGCCTACCCCACGGCCTTTGGACTTCTTCTGGCAGGAGATGCCGATGTCTGTCATGCCGGGGGGGCACCTGGGGCTGCAGACGCAACAGCCGATGGCACGGTAACCGGGTTTGCACTTGGGGTAATAGATGGCCCCCGACTTTTCACACCGGCCTTTCCCGTGAACTTTTTCGCAGCGCTTTTTGGCATTCGACAAACTGAAAGCCCGATCCCCGATTTTCCAAGGAAATCCTACCCCGCGTCCGTAAGAGGTAGTGGGTTTAAAGCAGAATGCACCGTCATCGCGGAAGCCCTCGGGACAGCTTTGCCAGCAGACAGGGCCGACGCCTTTCCACCCTTTTTTGCCAATGGATTCACAGGTGGGATAGCAGAGCAGCCCGTCCTTCTCCTGTCCTTTCGGACAGGCACTGACCGGTACGCCTATTCCACGTCCGTAGGATTGCCGCCAACAGTATGGCTGGTTGGCCCTTCCCAACTCTCTGAGCGCCCAGTTAAGGAGAACCTGTCGCTGTTCCGGCGTTAAGGCTTGCGGCGTGGATGGATGTTCGACGCAACTGAAAGTCATTAATGACAACGCAATCGCCATCCCGAGCACCATTATCTTCAGTTCTTTACGCATCTCTCGCGCCCTCCATTTTTTCCATACCGGTTCTCAGCCATCGGCAATAAGCTTCATCCTTGTATTGCCGTCTAATGACGCCGCCTATATGCACGGGAGCATCCCTTTTTAGCTACCATAAATGGTTGTTGCCTGGCCGTCACATACATTAAAAATAGGGTTCACGAGACCTAAAGGTTAAAGACCATCAAAGCTTTCGACAGGGGCAATTCGGGTAAAAGAACCGGCGTGTAACGCTTGTGGAGTCAGATCGGCGGAAGACCCGCGTGCTCGATCCCGGAATCGCCCCACACTCTTGCCTAGTGTTTCGTTTTCTCGACGGTTATCGTGTCTTTAATGTGCCCCTGCTTATCAAAGAAATAGGAAAGGAAATATCGCCCTTGGACGGTGTTAATGGTGCCGGAATCAGTCTCAGACACATGTTCCGTGCATTTAATAATGATTTGATCGCCTTTGAGTTCAATTTGTTCGACTTCGTAAATATCGATATCGGAATTCCAGGTATAGCGTTTGCCTGCGGGGTCCCATTCGCTGATGTGTATAATGAGTCTATTCCCATTGACGGCCGGGTCACCACCGCCGGTTTCAAATACCTTGATGGTCACGTTCCGTTTCTCCAACTGTAAAATGGTGACTCCGTTGATCAGGGCATATGTGTCGGCATCCGGACCGCGGATCGGCTTGATTTCCCCGGCCTGAGCCTCATTGCAGCAAAGCAGAAGCCCAACAAGCAAGAATAAATTTTTGATAATAGGTAGCTTTTTCATATTGGAAGTATATGAGGATGGGTTTTGCGAGTCAAGAGGATTATGGCCTCACCGCCCACGGTAATGCACGACGAAGTTAAGAACAGTTCTAAAAGGCTTTGATGGCTGAGTGTTATCGTAAAAATGCCATTGAAATATGGGCTAACCGCTTGATGCCGAACCCTGTTCATCTCTTTGCCGTTCCATTTTTATATCTTCCCTGATCCGTTCAGCGGAACAAGCCGCTCCGAAGGGGCGCCTGCAAAGGAATTATTTCTTTCTTCCGGCTTGGGGTCCCAATAATCTGATTTTGATCCTCAAAGGCCAGTGGCGGGGATTTCGTAGGGCGCGCCAGGCGGATCGGGCCCTATTCGTCCCTTCGTCGGACATAGGAGTTTCTGCGTAAATCTCCCTATTAAAAGCGCCGACAATCATATCGATTTCTGTTTTCAGCCTGGGAAAATGATGATTGAGGCGGGCACCGAATTCAAAAGGGGTCTCATGGACAAAACACGTGAGGCCGCTGCGCTGTCCCCAGCCCAACAAGACAGCGTAGAATTCAGCCGCGCTTTTATATCCCCGGATGCTGCGCAGGAGTCGTCTGTAAATCGAAACCAGAGCGGTCCATAACCGACAAAGCCACGTTGCAAAATCATCCGTTTCCGCGGCATTTCCCCGGGTACGTTCAGTCCTTGATAAAAGCCATCTGATGAGAAAGTACATAGCGATCCCGAAAGCAGCAAGCATGACAAGTAATGTTAAACTGTTCATTCCCCATTTGATCATCTCGTCGACAGGTTCCATTCCCGCTCCGTCCATTGCGAAGGACGGATGGGAACCACCGGGTTTCTGATAGTCACGAGCAGGATCTTCCAGAACACTCCTGACCATAAAGATAAAGCGCAGAAAACGCACAATAACGGGCAGCACAAATCCGGCCCCGGCCTTAAGCATACGGTATCCTGTCCCTGCCATGGCAGTCAGAAATGGCAGGAAAAATAGGATTAAAATCCCTGCCGTCAAAAGAACTATGGACATAAAGGTGGCCAGGACGCCCATACCGCGATAGCCGGGCAAATACACTTTAGACACCTTATTTTCGGTCTTCGACATACCGATTGCTGAAAAACTTAGCAGGAAAAAGGGGAAAATCAGGGCGGAAGAAAAGGGATCCTCAATCTTCAGGCCTCCTCTGTCAAGGATCAGAAGTTTGAGAAGAAAAAGGCTGAAGAAGGCTGCCAGGCCCATATCGAAACGGGCACAGACAGTAAGGTAAGCCTTAGGCCTCCGGGCCAGTGCCCACCCCCCCCACCAGAAAAACATGGTCCAGATCAATAGGAGAATGACAAAAATCCATTCCAGCGGGGTCCGTGATTGATGATGAAAGAACGCAAAAATCCATTCCTTGTCGGCGAAAGGATATGATAAAGAATAATAGGCCGTGTAGACGGTGACGAGGGAGGCAAAGGCCAGACCAAGCGCCTGCAGGCCTCCCGCCTGGATGATCCGCCATCCCCTCCCACAAGAGATATGCGTGAAAATCGCCGCGAGTGTAAAAGCTGCCATCGCGGCAACGGAAGAAAAAGGTCTACCCATAATCGCGGTCATGGAAAAGGCGGCCCACCCATAAAGCCAGCACATCTCCATACCTCCGCCGATCAGAGAAAACAGTATCCCCTTTTGGTTCGTCATCAACCCAGGACCTCCGCAACGGGAGCGTCTTGCATGGAAATCGTGTCATGGATGTCGACCGGTATGTCTCTTCGTAAAGCTGCCGCTCCCTCAAAGGCATAGACCAGGACCGGCATTTTGCGTCGTTTAAAATGCGCTTTTACGACGTCCGTCGCCGGGTCTTCTTCCAGAGTGAAATAAAGACTGCTCGTTCCCCAAGGTATTTCTACTTTCCGCAACACATGAATGAGCCCTTCCGCCGTCTCCATTTTTATTCTGGCCAGGGCCTCCAGAATTTTCGACAACTGCTGAGGACTCCTTGAAACGGATACAGCCGGGGAAATACCTTTTGTGATGCCATTGGTCAATAAACCCACGGCACAGCCCTGTCTATCCAGGCGGACGGCTAAAGAGGCGACCACCTCAAGGGTCCGCTCAAATTCATTTTCCGCCCCGGCTTTCACAAATGGGTCGACTTCGACAACCAGCAGTACTTTTTCCTGATCCGTAGACTCAAAGACTTTTTCCTGTAAACGGTGATGACGGGCGCTCGCTTTCCAGTGAATATATTTCGCCGGCCTGCCGTTTTGATAATCAGCGGTGCCCAGGATGTATACGGGGTCATCGACAGGACTTTCGCCGCCGGGAACACCGAAAAAATCACGTCTGGGCAGGGAAAGGGGGCCAAGCGGCACAAGCCGGGGATATATCAGACATTCGATAATTTCCCCTGTCTTTGAATTCTTTTGGAAAAAACCGAAAAGATCCCCCGTTGCCATCCTGATCGGCCCGATTTCACAAACACCCCTCGCTGCCGCCGTAACCTCCCACTGAAAGTTCGTCATCTGGTACCACAGAAGACTTTCATGCCCCACAAGCGGCGTCTCGCACGGAAACATGCGGGAAGATGCATGAACAGGCACCTCTAATTCCAGCCGGACAGGGAGAAACTTGGCATTTTCCGCATGGCTTTTAAAAAGAAGCGTATCCCCGGCAAAGGCCCTGTTTTTATCGAGTGTAAGGGTGCATCGCATCCCGGCAGGGCTGAATCGCGCCCAGAGTTTCAAACCCCCGGTCATGGCAAAAACCAGGAGGGACAGAATGATGAGATCGCGTTGTCCTTTAAGGAGGGCGATAAAGAAAAGAATACCGACAAAAAAGAGCGATAAGGAAAGCGTGAAGAGACAGGGTACCCTGCGGGATTCCATCGGTGTCATGACTTATTCCTGCCGGGTGACGGTGGGAACAAGTATGCGCCCCATAATCTCTTCCAGAAGGTTTTCCCGCGTGGACCCTCGAAGCCGTTCTTCTTCTTTCAAAATCAAGCGGTGAGCCAGGACGGGGATGACTAAATGCTTAATATCATCGGGGAGTACATAATTACGGCCCCGCAGGGCTGCCAATGCTTGCCCGGCCCTCATGAGACCCAGAGAACCCCGCGGGCTGGCGCCAAGACGCAACGCAGAACTTTCCCGCGTCAAATTGACAAGGCCGACGATATATTCCTTCACCGGATGGGAAACAAGAACTTTTTTTCGAGCCTCCTGCAATCGGGAAATCTCTTCAGGAGCAGCAACCGACTTCAGATCTTGCAGGGGATCATTTTCTTGAAAGCGATCCAGAATACGGATTTCTTCCTCCATTTCCGGATATCCCAGATGAATACGTAGTATAAATCTGTCGAGTTGAGCCTCCGGCAGAGGAAAGGTGCCTTCAAGTTCGATGGGGTTCTCGGTGGCCATGACAAAGAAAGGATTCGGTAAAGGATAAGTCTTTCCATCGACGGTAACCTGACGCTCTTCCATACTTTCGAGGAGACTTGACTGTGTTCTGGGGATCGTACGATTGATCTCATCGGCAAGAAGGACATGGGTCATGACCGGACCGGGTTGAAAAACGAACTGTCCGGACTGCTGGTTATAAATATTAAATCCGGTAATATCCGCCGGCAGCAAGTCCGGCGTAAACTGGACTCTTTTAAAAGAGGCGCCGATGCTCTTTGCCAACGATTTGGCCAGGAGGGTTTTGCCCAGGCCGGGAATATCTTCCAGCAGCACATGACCATCGGCGAGCAGACCGGTGAGCAGAAGCTCGATTGAATCGAGTTTGCCTACAATAACCCGGGAAATATTTTCAACTATTCGCTTGCACAAATCGAAATCCACGTCCATGCCTCAAGATGTATTTTTATTTCGCGTTTTTATGCCGGTGATGATCGGGTGGGCACTACAGCAATAACCATATGTCCCATATGTCGTTTGCTTCCGCAACCGCCTGCCCCTTGTAAAGAAATAGACAGGATGTATCTCCCGGGTTTTTTAGCCTGCCGCCCCAATATGAAAAACCGTCCGTTCAGTTTTTCCAGCCGGTTGAGCAGACCGAAAAGAACCGCGAAGGCGCGACTGAATGGATAAGACATTGTTTTTCTTGGTTGGAATATATAAGGCGCAAATATCCGTGTCAAGGGGATTTTGCAGAGAGTTCTGGGGACATAACACTTATTTATTCTAAGGCTAAATTCAATGCTATGTCCCCTTCATTGTCCTGCGGCTATTTAATGCTCAGTGACTTCATCATCATTTTGACTTCATCAGTCGTAGGTTTTGTCCCTGAGGAGGAGATTGCAACGGTGGTATTTCCTTTGGTCGCAATCAGGTAACATGTTTTTAACTCCGGTACCATTGGGTGATCCCAACTAATTTGAACCATAAAAGCAGGGGTCCCGTCTTCCAGCTTTACTGTCTCTTCTGAAATCGTTTTAAAGTTTTTACCCATGTACTGATCGTCCCAGCGTTTTTTGATCTGTTCGACCGCTTCTTTAGTCGATGCAACAGCTTTCGCTTTGATAACGATGAAATTAGGAAGTTGATAGGCCCCTGTTGCTGCCTTGAAAACAACATCTTCTTCCTCAAAATCGACGACATCCCAATCTTGCGGATAACTCACAGAAAAAGCAGGTGAATCATTTGTAAATGTTTTACTGTTTGGAGGAGCCGCAAAGGCTATGGTTGCAACCAAAAAAATCACTCCAACTACCGTACAAAGAGCAGACAACTTCTTCAACATCCGTTTCATATTTCCCTCCTTATTACAATCCTTTATAAAGTTAAAAACCCATTCTATAAAATATAGAATACGCTGATGCGGTTACAATATATACATTGCCATATTAAAATGTAAAGGACATTCTTTTATCCTTTTTGTGTTCACCTATATAAAAAGTGACCATAGGATTTGCCATGTTTTCTTATTCAAATCCCTTCCACGTTGTAATCGAATCCAACGGCTCCCGAGGAGTCACTATCGCGTTTGCCGGAAAATCCCAATCCGGATAACCGATCGCAATGCTCATGATGATCCGCTTCGATCTGGGAATGCCCGCATGTTCCGCAACGATCTTCGGGTACATAACCCCTTGCCCTTGGATGCACGTGCCCAATCCGTAATTGAGCGCGACGAGGCAAATGGTCTGAATCATGATGCCGATGTCGATCAGCGGAATGACTTCAGGAAGCGCCCGATCCACGCAAATGAAGATCGCGGCCGGCGCCCCGAAATACTGCACGCCTTTTTCCCGCCACTTTTTTCGCGCTTCGACGTCGTCTCTTTTCATCCCGATCAGATCCGAGACCAGCGCCATCACTTCCGTGCTGCGCTTCGAGTAAACGCTTTCCGGCGAATTGCCCGAACTCGTCCGGCCGGCGTAGGGATCTCCGCCGACGCTGCGATACATCTCCACGTTGCCTGCCTTGATTGTTTGCAGGGCCTCCCCCACGACGACCGCAAATTCCCACGGCTGGGAATTCGAACCGGACGGGGCACGGCAGGATATTTCAAGAATCTCTCTCAACACTTCCTTGGGAACGGGATCTTTCTTGAATCCCCTGATACTTCTCCTGGTCTTGACCGCTTCGATGATATCCATGTACACACTCCTTTTTTATCTTGACGTTGCCTTCTTGATGAAAAAACCCCGGGTGAGCCCGAGGCTTTCAATTTCATTTACAATATAAAAATATTTTGTCAAGGAGAAACAAACGGACATTATCACTTTGGCGGAACAGGGAAAAAAGAACGGATCCGACCCTTTCCCATGACCTGTTTTATCCTTTTATGGGTGTTTCCCATGATACCCGTTTTAATGGGCGATCCTCTTTTCTGCTCTTTTCCTGATCTTTTTTTCATTGACGAACAAGGCCGTCTTGCCCTATGCTTCCGCAAGGTGAACTCCATCCCGGTCATTTTAACCGGTGGCATTACCGAACCTCAGGCGGCCGAACAATTTCTATCGGCAGGAAAAGCCGACCTCATCGGTGTCGGTCGCGCCGTATTGAAAAATCCCGAGTGGGCAAAACAGGCAATTGAAGCATTAAGCCATATTAAATAAGGGAGCCGATTTATTTATCTAATCGCCTGGCCAAACCGAAAAAAATCTGTCGGTTTGATTTTATCAATTGACATGGAAAAGGCATTAAACTTAATTAAATTATGAATTGGATTTTCTGACCAACACGAAGTTAAAGTCCATTGATACCAAATCATCAAGGAGGAAAACGATGTCGGGTAAAAAAACGTTCAAAAACCGAATGGTACAGAAAAAAGGCGGGGTCATCGGTCCTATTGAACCCAAAAACCCCAGTGTAAGCGTTAAAACCATCGGTGATTATCCCTCTATACCCAAATCCTATCTGGAAGTTGCGGAAAATTATGGTCCGGATCTTAGCGGACCGCCGTTGTGCGATGAGCTTGTAGAACTCATCTGTCATATGTTCACCGAAGATGAAGCCGATATTATCCGTCATCTTAAACCCGGAGAGTATAAAACGGCAGCGGAAATGGCCGAAAGGACTCACCGTCCGGAAGAAGAAGTCCGCAAAGTGCTGGACGTATTGGCAAGAGAAAAGTATATCATCATGAGTGTGGGACATCCGCCCCAAACCCGCTATTTTTTAATACCCATTGTTCCCGGTGCCTTTGAAACCATTCTGGTCCGGACATCCATGGATACACTGACGAACTGGCATAAAACATTTGCCAAGCTTTATTCCAAATTGTACGACACCGGCTTTTCAGCCCTGAAAGCCAAGACCCAGGAACCGGGAATCCGTTATCTGCCGGTGGGAGAGGTTATTGAAAATGTTCAGTATGCCTTGCCCTATGATTATTTTGCAGAATACATCGACCGGTTTGATAATTTTGCCGTCGCCCTATGCCAGTGTCGCATGGTTGCGGAACTTAACGGGCAGGGATGCGGCAGACCCATGGAAAACTGCGCCAGCATGGGAAAGTCAGCCTTGTTGATGGCCAAACAGGGCCGGGGACGCCTGGTGGAAAAACAAGAGCTGCTGGACATCAAAAAGGAAGCGGAAGCCAGCGGGTTGGTGACCTGGGCCATGCTTCTGGAACGGGAAGGCAATTCCACCTCCTGCTCCTGCTGCGGGTGTTGCTGCGGTATAATGAGGTCCATCAGTGAGTTCAATATGCCCGGACGCATCGCTCCCCCCCATTTCTTACCGGAGTGTGATCCGGACAAATGTTCCTACTGTGGAAAATGTGCCTTGGGCTGCCCCATGGGAGCTATCACCGTTGATACTAAAAACAAAACGACGGCGTTTGCCGCTGAACGCTGTATCGGGTGCGGTCTTTGCTTGGTCCAGTGCAAAAAGGAACAGGCCCTCTCCTTAAAGCCGGTTCCGGGCTTTGAGGTACCGGAAGTAAAAATCCGTCAGAGCAGAAGTGTTTTGGCCGGATTGAGTGGAAACTAGGCCCGTAAAACCGGCTAACCTGCAACGTTTGCTCAACGAAAAGGAGATTCAAATGGCAACGGATTTTAAATATCTTTTTTCTCCAGGACGAATCGGTTCAATGGAGGTAAAAAACCGGATTGTGATGCCACCCATGGGGACACGTTATCATGATCCTGGAGGTTATGTCAGCCAGCGTTTTATTGACTATCTTGAAACCAGAGCAAAAGGTGGCGTAGGTCTGATCATTATTGAAGTGACCGCACCTTCTGTGAAATGCAACGTTTCCAATTTTCAGCTGACCCTCGGAGATGACAGTTATATCCCCGGGCTTAAAAAGCTTGCTGACATCATTCACAAGTACGGCACCAAAATTGCCATACAATTGCAGCATTCAGGCTGGGAAGTAAAGGACGGCAAAACTTTTCAGGTGAACCCCTCCGCAGTGGTGGCACCTGCCCGGGTCGTGGGGGTTATGGGAGGCCCGCCTCATGAATTGACGATTGATGAAATCCGGGAAAGAGTTCAATGGTTTGCGGGCGCTGCCGGACGAGCCCGGGAAGCGGGCCTGGATGGTGTGGAAATTCATGCCGCTCACCAATACCTGATTGCCTCTTTTCTGTCTCCGGTAACCAATCAACGTGAAGATGCGTATGGCGGTTCCGTGGAAAACCGGTTTCGGTTTCTCACTGAGACCATCGAAGCCACCCGAAACTTCGTGGGAAAGGATTTCCCGGTTTGGCCCCGACTGAATGGCCAGGAATTCGGGTTTGACGGCGGCCTTACCATTGAAGAGACCAAACAGATGGTTCCCGCACTCGAAGCCGTCGGATCGGACGCCATTCATGTTTCAGGATATGGTGCCTATTCGTCCGCTATCCGGGCCCCCATCTGCGATATCCCCGGGTATCTTGTCCTCACGGCGGCGGAAATAAAGAAAATCAGCCGGGTCCCAGTTATTGCTGTGGGAAGGCTGGATATGGATCTTGGCGAATCACTTCTGAAAGAAGAAAAAGCCGATTTTATCGCCATTGGCAGGCGACTGATCGCGGACCCTGAATATCCCAATAAGGCGGCCACCGGAAGATTTGCTGACATCATTCCCTGCATCAACTGTATGGAGTGTATTGAGCGCCTGGTAACAGAAGGCCGTGGAATGGCCTGTGCGGTAAATGCCGCAACCGGTCGGGAACGTGAATTCCAGATCCATCCGGCTGATAAAGCCAAAAGCATTATGGTGGTCGGCGGTGGTCCGGCCGGGATGCAAGCGGCGATCATCGCCGCCCGCAGGGGTCATCAGGTGGTACTTTATGAGGAAGCTTCGGAACTGGGAGGACAGTTGACCGTTGCCAAACTGCCTCCCCATAAAGAGGAAATCGCAAATCTCATTGATTTCATGACCCGCCAGTTAAATGAGGCGGGTGTAAAGACAAGATTAAATGTCAAAGTAACGCCGGAAATGATCTCAAAAGAAAAACCCGATGCCGTGGTTATTGCGGCCGGAGGAACGCCCATCATTCCGGATATGCCGGGGGTGAACCTTCCCCATGTCTTAATGGCGCAAGGCGTTCTTTCCGGCGAACCGGTCGGTCAAGAGATCGTTATTATCGGCGGCGGTATGGTGGGCTGCGAGACCGCCCATTTTCTATCCGAAAAAAAATTCCGCATCACCGTTATTGAAATGCTGAAGCGAATAGCGGCTGACATGTCGCCCATGGTAAGAAAACGCCTCATGGACGGCTTGAAGGAAAACCATGTAAAAACCATGGTCAATACAACCTGTGTGGAGATCCTGCCCAAAGCTGTCCGAGTGAGAACCGGCGGTGGTGAGGAGCAGGAGATCCAGGCGGATACCGTCATCCTGGCGGTGGGTTACGGACCCAATGATACACTTTATGATGCCATTAAAGACCGGCAGGAAGTCTATAACATAGGAGATTCAGCAAACCCGCAACGGATTCGGGAAGCCATCTATTCCGGTTATCAAACGGGACTTATACTATAACCGAAACAAATCGAAAGGAGCATTATGGATAACATCGAACCCATTTACAAAGAACTGGCCGCTAAAATTACAAAAGAAAAAAACAAGACACTTCCCAAGGTGTTGAAAAAAGCCGTCAACCTGGATCAGGCCGAAATTTTGAACGCATTACCCGATACCATTGAGGGGGTTGCAAACAAATTATCATTGGATGAGGAAACAGTCCGCCGGGAGATGCAGATTCTCTTCGAAAAAGGAGTGGCCATGCGTGGCCGGAAAAGGTGGAATCTGGTCAACCACATTATTCTGGTAAAGGATCTCATGGCATCTGCCGGTGCCAAGCATATTGATGATGAGCTTTTGGAAATGCTCCATACAATGAGCCTTGAAGGGACGGTTGATCTTGAAAAACGCGTTAAAAACGGGGAAAAGGTGCCACCCGTGGTAGAGGTGATGCGGGTTTGGCCCAAATGGCGGACCGTCAAAGACATTCCCGGGCTGTTGCCGATTGAAGACGTTCGGGAGATATTAAAGCAACCCCCCATTGTGGTGCATAACTGCCCTTGCCGCATGGTTTACAAAGACAGGCCCTGCAAAGATGACGTCCCTGTCAATGTCTGTATAGCTGTCGGCCCCAATGGCAAGGCGTTTTTGGATCGGGGAGCCGGTAAAGAAATTACCTATGATGAGGCTATCGCATTTTTGGACGATCTCGATGAATTTCCCGTTGTCCATACAACGGGGAATTCCGATGTAATGTCGACCATCTTATGCTCCTGCTGTTCTGATTGCTGTGGTCTGTTTGTCAGGGCGGCCAGCACAAAACCGGTGTTGGGCAAAGTCCCGTATGCCAAAAGCCGGTTTGTGGTCGTGGACAATCCCGAGGAGTGCACGGACTGCGGTCTGTGCCTGGACAACCGGTGCCCAGTGAATGCCATCTCAATGAAGGAAATTCCGGGGCTGGACGGCGAACGGTCCTACACAAATGTTGAAGAATGCATTGGCTGCGGTCTTTGCGTGTTGAGCTGTCCCACCGATGCCCGCACCATGAAACTGGTCAGACCGCCGGAACATATTCCGAGTCCGGCATCCGTGTTTGATCGTTCAGATAAAGATTAACAAAAAGGAGAAGACAAAATTAAGAAAATAACGCCATAGAACAAGTGTAATCACGAGCTCTGTCTTCGTTTTTTGAATCTTTTAAAGGACAAAGATGACTGCTTCCGTATCGCAAAAAATGATGGATGAATTGTTTCACCCCAAAGCTATCGCTGTTATCGGCGCCCGTTCCAACGAATCGACGGAGAACGACGGCTGGGTGTCCAGACTGATGACCTTTGGCTACCAGGGTGCTCTATATCCGATCAATCCCAAGGCGTCTGAAATTATGGGGCTAAGGGCCTATCCATCCGTCAAGGATGTACCGGGACCGGTAGATCTGGCCATCTTTAATGTCCCTTTTAGAATTGCAGACCAGGTCATGGCTGATTGCGCAGCCAAAGGGGTAAAGTTCGCCCATATCTTTTCCGCCGGATTCAGTGAAACCGGCAAGCCCGAAGGGATCAGGCTCCAGAACGAAATTCAACGCATCGCCAAAGATGCGGGGATACGGGTGATCGGCCCCAACTGCATGGGCCTGTATCATCCCAAAGGCGGCCTAACCTTCAACAAGCGCTTTTCGAATCAGCCGGGCCCCGTGGCCTTTGTTTCCCAGAGCGGCGCATCGGCCGTCAGAATGATAGCACAAGGCATGGAAAGAGGTATCTTTTTCAGCAAGGTCATCAGTTATGGGAACGCTATTGATCTGGACAGCACGGACTTCATCGAATATCTCGCATCCGATCCGGAAACCGAATTGATCACCTCTTATGTCGAAGGGATTAAAGACGGCCGGCGCTATTTCGATGTCATCCGGGCATGCAATAAAAATAAACCTATCATTGTGCTCAAGGCCGGCATTACCGAAGGCGGCAGCCGGGCGGCGGCTTCTCACACCGCTTCCCTGGCGGGGTCGGAAATCATGTGGGATACATTTTTCAGACAAACAGGGGCCATCCGCGTGGACGATTTGGAAGAACTGCTTGACATGGCTGTTGCTTTCGTCAATTTCCGCCGGCCGGCCGGACGTCGCGTCGGCATCGTGGGCCGGGGCGGCGGTTTGGGCGTTTTGGCCACGGATCTTTGCGAAAAAGCCGGCTTAAAGGTTCCGCCGTTTCACATCGAAACCCGGAAAAGGTTGGAGCAATTGATTCCGGAATCAGGGACGAGTGCCACAAACCCGGTTGAGCCCGACCGGGACCTGGCCGCATGGAGCGCCTTTTATGAAGAAGGGTTGAAGGCCATTAATGACGACCCCGGTATTGATTTTATCTTGACCCACCTGGGCGTCGATATCTATGGCGGAATCGGAACCCGGCTCACTGAGTCTCTGGACGAAGCCATCAGTATCCTGATCAAGCTTTCCGCACAATTATCCAAGCCTCTGGTCATTGTCCTTTATGCGGGAGGCCGGACTGAAACGATCAACGCCGTGCTTGAGGCCCAGAAAAGGTGCCTGGAGGCAGGCCTACCGGTTTACTCAAGTGTACCGTCTGCGGCCAAAGCCATTAGCCGCCTTATCAGTTATCACGAATTCCTGGATCGCGCAGCCGTTAATCCGTAATGAATACCAGCATCCACACCATCCTCCTGATAAGCTGACCGCTCCTCAGGCTGAGTGAACGCTTTCGCGTCCCCTCAGCCCTGCGGGGCTTGCAGCTCATCCGCCGCCGTTATCGGAATGTTAATCATTTATCGGTACTTTGATAATATGATTGATATTAAAGGAAATTTAAGGAGTTAAGCGAACAGATTTATTTATCGATAGCCTGGCCAAACCAATAAAAATCTGTCACCGTTTCTTGGTTTCTTTCCTATATGAACGAGTCTATTTTGCCAAAATGAAATAGCATCGTTTAAGTAATGTTTGACTAAAAATCGGATTTGTATATACTTCAGCGGTCTTCCGCGTGCCGCGGACACATCAAACAACATTTTCGGACATCAATAAGTCCGGAAATGTTTTAATTATATGGATTAGAGAGAGGAGAAAGTAATGTTAGAACTATCCAAAAGATTTGTGGACCTTGTCGAAAAAAATGCGGTCAAGCTGACGAAGCGCGTGATTGCCGACATCAAAAAACACCCCGCTACAAAAACCTATAGCACCTATGATGATACCGAACTCTACAACAGGGTCTTTAACGTCTACAATGAATTCGGGAAATGGATGTCAACCAAGACAACCGTGGATGACATCAAAGCAGTTTACACAGATTTAGGCAAACAGCGGCGTAAAGAGGGGTTCTCCCTGTCGGAAGTCATCCAGACGCTCGTCATCACCAGGCGCCACATCTGGCTGCTTGTGCAATCGGAGGGTTATCTGAATTCGGCGTTGGATCTTCGCCTCGCGATCGATTTGATCAACCGTACGATAGTTTTTTTCGACCGCGCCATTTATTTCACCGCAACCGGATTTGAATCGAAAGATTGATTAAACTCGGACGCGTTCCAAAGGGAATCGATCTCCCTGTAGAGCTTCACACAAGGAGTTGAGGATTGGTTTCCTCAGCTCCTTTTTTGTAAGAGATTGCAATAAAAAGGCCGCAGGAATTTCCATGAAGTGCGATCACTTCAAACTCATCTGCCACATCGTCAAGCTGACCAGGATTTTTTGCCGACGCGGCCAATCTTTACATCTTCCTTCAAAAGATCACCCGACACCACGGCGTAGAATATGGACGCGGATGTCTGTTTCGTCGAGTACAGGTCCTTTGGGATTAGTCGTTGACCATCGACTAAAGCGCTCGCTTCTTGCTCCTCTCAGTCAATAGTCAACGCCTGACCCCATCCATCATGATCATTTTCCATCAGTAATTATTTCTGTTTCGCCAGAAATTTATGATAATTAACGAAACGGAACATGGCCCGGGCCGCGCTTTCCAGCGAAGGATAGGCCGCCACACCGGATTTGATGAATTCCAGGCGCCTTTGAACGGAGGTGCCCGCAAGCAGGAGATCACTACCATACAAGTTCATGGAAACCACCAGCGGCTTGCCATAAGGGTTGTTCTTAGCAAACTCGCTAAGAAAATCATTGACTTCATTCAGCGTCTTTTCCCGTTCCTCTTTACTGACTCCATCGTCATCGTCAAAATTACCAAAACCGGCAAGCCGGTCCACAATGGCCAGATCGATGGCCGGATCGGCCATGACGATTTCCATGACCCGGCGATAAAGATTGACATCCGTTTGTATCATCCAAAGATCCAGAGGGTTCCGGGTGCTGTTGCCCGCCAGGCGGATGAAAGCATTGAGTTCTTCCCTCGTTTTTTCGGAAAGCTGAGGAATCTCCAAACCCTGACGGCTGCAAATATCGGCAAAGGCCACCGAGTTCCCGCCGCCGCCGCCCAACAGCAGGGTTTGTCTTCCCTGGCATGGTTTCAGATACATGAAGGCCAGGACGACGTCGATAATCTCTTCCAGGGAGTTTACCCGAATCGCACCGGTCTGTTTAAAAAAACCATCCCAGATTCGGCCTTCACCGGCCAATGATCCGGTATGAGAGGCCACCGCCCTCGAGCCGGCTTCTGTCATGCCGCCCTTCCAGATGATGACGGGCTTGGTCCGGTTAATCTCTTTGATGAGTGGGACAACGCGATCACCGTCCTTGATGCCTTCAAGGTAAATAGAGATGAAGCGGGTGTCCGGGTCCTGACGAAGATAGTCGAGATAATCCGCCACCTGGAGGCCGCAGGCGTTTCCGAAACTGATGATTTTGCTGAAATATACCCCGAAAGGCTGGGCATAAGCCGTGAGGATTTCTCCATGTCCGCCGCTCTGGGAAAGGAAGGCAAGATGGCCCGTGCCGGCGGGCTTCACGCCCCACGCCGCCAGTTTACTGTCTGGGACGTATAAGCCCATGCAGTTCGGTCCAATGACCCGCAGATTGCCGCGCTTGATGATCTCGGTGATTTGCCGTTCTAGTTTTATGCCTTCCTCTTCCCCGGTTTCACTGAACCCGGAGCTAAAGATGTGGACGTTCTTTGCCCCGGCCTCGATACAGTCTTCCAGTATCTGCGGGACATTTGGCGCTGAGACGGCAATCATGACCAGGTCTAAGGGTTCGGGAACGGATTGCACGTTCGGATAGGCCTTTAAACCCTGGATTTTGTCAGCTTTGGGATGGATCGGATAGATTTTCCCAGGAAACCCGATATCAAGAAGGCGTATTAAAAAACTGGTCCCCCCCCATCCCTGGGGATTCGGCGAGACGCCGACCATGGCTACTGTTTTGGGATAGAACATACTGTGCAACGCGTGAATTTCGGACATTTTTAGGTCTCCTTGTATATGGCCCTTAATTGGAATTGTGGTTTCTAAACACTTTGTTGAGGGAATGTCAATCATTCATTATTGCTTTTGGCAAATAATAATCGGTGTAAAAAACGGGATTCCAATTAATATGGAAGGTAGCGGGAGGACCTTTCTTTTTCAAAATTGTATTGACACATTCATCCATTTGAGCATATTCGGTGGTTGTCTCCGTTGAGAACGAAGATGAGGAATTTTATTCGGATAAAGGGGGAAAGGCTATGGGAATGCAAGATGCCATCAACGAATTGTATGAACGGCGTGAAAAAGCCAGACAAATGGGCGGCAAAAAGCAGGTAGACATGCAGCATGCCCGCGGCCGTATGACGGCTCGGGAGAGAATAAATTATCTCTTAGACCCCGATAGTTTTTGGGAAATCGGTTTATTGAACCGTTCGGACCTCCCGGAAATGTATGAAAAGACAGCGGCAGACGGGCGGATTTGCGGTGTCGGGAAGATTCACGATCGGAGAGTCGCCGTGGTGACGGAAGACCGCACGATTCTCGGCGGCAGTGGCGGACGTGTTGGGAACGAAAAAACCCGCGATATGCATGTCATGGCGGTCAAGGGAGGATACCCGATTATTTCTTTAGGCGACGAACTGGGCGGTATCCGGCTGCCGGACCATATGGGATCGGACGGCATGAGCCAGGCCCGTCCCCGCCAGGAACTTCTGCTCACCCCTCGCCAGACCCCCAGAATCGCGGCCATCATGGGGGAATGCTTCGGCGCACCGAGCTGGATTGCCAGTCAATCCGATTTCGTTGTCATGGTCAAGGGCACGGCGATGGGGGCTGCGGGCCCCCGAATCCTCAAAATGGCCATCGGTCAGGACATCACCCCCCAGGAACTGGCAGGATGGGAGCTTCGCTTCCATGAAACGGGCGAAGTCGACGCTATTGCGGAGAATGACGAGGAATGCCTGAACATCATTAGAGAGTATCTGACCTATATGCCGCAGAACAACTCAATGGAGCCCCCTGCCCTTCCCGTCATAGACGACCCGTATCGCCGGATTGAAAACGTTGATAAACTTGTGCCCGACGCCCTCAATCGCGGCTACGACATGCACCGCCTGATTAAGGCCATCGTTGATGACGGCAGGTATTTCCCGATCAAAGACGGTTTCGGCAAATCTCTTATCACCTGCCTGGCCAGGATTGCCGGCCGGGTAGTCGGCGTTATCGCCAACAACCCGATGTATAATGCCGGCGCCCCGGATGTTTCAGCCTGCGAAAAAGTGACGAGTTTTATCTGCCTGTGCGATTCGTTCAATATTCCCCTGATCTTCCTGAGCGATATCCCGGGCCTGTTTCCCGGACAGGAGTCTGAAAGACAAAAGCTGCCTGGCAAGATCATGGTTTGGCATGAAGCGAGGGCGCTGGCATCCGTTCCCAAAATCTCCATTACCATTCGTAAAGGTTACGGCATGGGCTGGAATTGTATGCTGTCGCCCGGCGAGGGAGGCGATTTTGTTGTTGCCTGGCCGACGGCCTCCATCAGCTTCGTGGACTCGGAGATAGGCATCGAAATCGTTCACGGGGCGA
Organism: Deltaproteobacteria bacterium; assembly: GCA_016928025.1. Taxonomy (GTDB): domain Bacteria; phylum Desulfobacterota; class Syntrophia; order Syntrophales; family JAFGHS01; genus JAFGHS01. Next base: position 5,070 of record JAFGLN010000078.1, on the reverse strand, counting down.
AGATCAGTCAGGCCAAAGACGCTGAGGCCGAAAAGGAGCGACTGCGCAAAGAATGGGCCATCAGTAGCGCTCCCTGGGCAGCCGCAGAAAGAAATTTTTTACAAGATGTCATCGATCCCCGGGAAACGAGAAAATTCCTTGCGGAAGCCTTGGACATCATTCGCGGGGAAAGAGGTTCCATCATCAGTGAACACAAGCTGCAGACATGGCCGACGGTTTTTTGATGACGAACTCCGTGCTGTCAAGCCAAAGGGGTAACTCAGTTATTAGTCGTTGATGACACCTTTTTACGGTTTAATCGTTAACTCTATCACTATCACCAACGCTTATGTCCGGTTGGATCCGTCTCCGTTAAATTGGGGCAAACTATAATCGCCGCAAATATTTCACAACGACCTTTAGGCAATCGATACAAAATCAGCGCATACGCGCCATAAATTATCAACACAGGTTAAATTTTGGGTGCGGTTGCCAACAGCCTTTTGGCGTTTCCTTCCATCAGGGCCGAAATTTCTTCAGGGGTAAATCGATTAGGTGATGGTGCCTGGTTGGGGAGGTCTCTGACCAGTTCCACCCACTCTTTGCTGGACACGAAGTCTTCAACAAATGGAGCGTCCGTACCAAAAAATATTCTTTCCCGACCAAACTCGTCAATGAATCTTCTTAAGATCCGGCTGAACTGCTCGTAATTCCGCTTGGCCACGCGCTGCCAGGCACAGAAATCACACATGACGTTCTCGCAGACCTTGCCGAGAGCGAGCAGATCACGCCAGAAATCAAATCCCAGGTGAGCGACAATGACCTTAAGGTCAGGAAAATCGACCAGAACACGGAGCAAGGTGGAAGGATGAGCATTGCCCTCATTCCGGTAAGGCGGGTTTTCCGGGCCCATGTGAAAGTAGACCGGGATTCCCCAGGCGGAGGCCCTTTCGTAGAGCGGATAGGCTTCCCGGTCTGCGGCCAGAAAGCCGGTGGTCGGGTATAACTTTATCCCTCGAGCGCCCCATTGGGTGACGCACTTCTCAAACAAGCCGGCGGCTTCCGGCCTTCTAGGGTCAATACCACAGAACCATAATAAACGATCGGGAAAGCGCTTGACTATTTCACTAACATATTTGTTCTGCTGCTCGATAGTCAGTGCCGCTTCACCGAAGATGATGCCGTAGTCGAGGTGAAGGATGACCGCCTTTTCAATACCGGCCTCATCCATCCGTTTGATGTTAATCGTGCCGTCAGGATCCCACGGAGACGGCCGCAGGGCGTTTCTTTCCTTGGAAATGGCTATGGCCTCCTCCAGTCCTAATGACTTTTGCTGGCCGGGGTTCCAGAAGGCGTACACGTAGTTATCGTTGTGAAACTCTTCAACAAATAAATGACAGTGCATATCGATGGTCATCGTCATTATCTCCTCTCATGAATTGCGGCTATTCCTTTTCCTTCAACCGTTGCATGGCCTCTTTCCGGCGGTCTCCCTGCTCGGCTACGAGCGTGCTCACTTGCAGGTCCCGGGCCTCCATGACCAGTGTTTCTTCTATGGACATACCCAGTGCCCGGTTGACGGCTTGCTTGGTGAGCATGAGGGACAGAGCGGAATTTTTGCTGATCCTCACGGCCATCTTCATAGCAGCCTCCTCCAGTTCCTCTGGGGGAACCACTTTATTGGCCAGCCCATACTGGAGTGCCTCCTGGGCATCCATGAATTCATTAGTGAAGTACAGCTCCTTGGCACGTCCCAGGCCAATATAATAGGTCAATAATTTGGTTCCGGCATTGGTCACGACAGACCCGACATTGGTCTCAGTGGCCCCGAACTTCGTGCCTTCGGCCACGATTCTCATATCGGCATCCTCGGCCAGTTCTAATCCAGCCCCAATGGCATAACCATGCACCGCCGCTATAACGACCTTGGACATTCTGACGATGGCCCGGGTGATATCCTGTAACGTATCCGGCCGGTTTTCCACGGGAATACTATGGTCTATAGCCCCTTGAGAAAGGTCGGCTCCGGAACAGAATGCCCGGCCTTCTCCCCTCAGGACGACGACTTTGGCTTCTGAGTCGGCCTCCGCCGCTTCCAAGGCAGTCAACAGGTCTGCTATTAATTGTTGATTGACGGCATTCAATACCTTGGGACGATTGAGACTGATGACGATGATACCCTCTTTTTTTTCAAATTTAACCGTTTCTAATTGCATCGCATAACCTCCTCATTATTTCATATAAAATCGTCACGACCTGCCTTCTGCAGGAGAGAGGGAACTGCCCCTCTATTCCTGTTCCGGCCAGTGTTGTGTCCCATTAATAGATTTACAATATGTCATTTCGAGCAAAGCGAATAATCCAAATCAATCTAAGAAGGGACAAAATATCTCCCTTCGGTTGATACGATAGCATATTTTTGAGAGGCACTATTGGCTCGTTTTTAAAACTACCAGATAAAACCTATGATTCAGCGGCGTGAAATGCCGCTTCATTGCCGCTCCTTTTGCAGCGGGCGCTTAGATCCGCCCCGATCGTTATTTACTCCATAGATTCGGCTTTGGTCAATGACGATCTTGGCCATAATCGTTTTCCTCGCATTAGGGTGAAGATAATCCGATACAATTCATTGTGGGCAGCGATTGGAAGGATGCACACTGCTTCCGTTCTTCATTTACATCGGCAGTCCATGTGGAAGGCCTCACTTTTAGCACTCATATTACCGGCCTGGCAACGATTTGCCAACGGGTAAAACCGAAGTCGAATTTTTTTGACTTGAAAGCACCTTTTTTTCTATACTTCCTTCGTTGAGTCAACAGATTTTGATCGTGACCGGAACAGCCGGAAGCCTTTTCAGGAGATTGCCTATGGAACCCTTGATTTTGCGTATCGACCATGTATCCGTTGCCGTCCGGGACTATGAAAAAGCCCGGCATTTCTTTCAGGACATCCTCGGTGCCATACCCGGAGCAGCCACTGAGGATCCGGATATGAAATTTGTCTGGCAGCTCTTCTGTCTGGGAGATCTCAGCCGGTTCGAGCTGATGAGAGCAACAGGAGAAGGCGGCCTCCTGGATAATTTCCTTGCCCACAAGGAAGGCGGCGTTCACCACATCACCGTCCAGACACCGAACATTGAAAAAGCCAAAAGCATCCTGACGCAAAACGGCATACCTTACTTCGGCTATGAAGAATATGAAGACGACTACTGGAAAGCTATATATATCCACCCCCGTCATGCCTTCGGCGTCCTGATCCAGATCGCCGAGTTCAATGCACCCGACTGGCTGAGTGACGAAGTGAATCTCCCGGCGGGGATACGCTGGACGCTTGAAAAAACAGAGGGCGGAATCCGCCTCAATCTTGCTCATCCCGGCGGCGGTCAACTCAATATGGACTTCACCAGGGACGAGGCGAAAAAGCTCATTGCTGATCTAGAGGCTGTTAGCGGGCAATAGCAGAAAAAAACGGCGGCCATGTCATAATGCCTTTTCCCTCCCGCAAACCGATCACTTTGAGCATCGCACCACCTCCGTCGCAGAACGGCAGGATCGGATAGCCATTCTGAGAGACAACAAATCACATCCTTTTCTTCTGCGCCTTGCGGATGGCTGACTGCATGAACCAATCGAGGACGGATGGGACGTACCGCTGAATTAGATAGGCCATCGTTCCCTCAGAGCCGGGAATAATCATGAACCGGTCATGTTCGATCCCTTTGATCAACGCCATGGCCACATCGTTGGGCGACATGATTTTCGCACCGCTTGAAACCGCCTTCGTTTCTTCCGGTTTTGTGAGATTCTCGGTGGCGAACCCGGGGGTTTCCGTATCGGGCGGGCAGAGGACACTCACCTTGACCTTATAGGACTGCAGTTCCTGCCGGAGCGCCTGGGAAAAGCCGATGACGCCGAATTTTGAGGCACAGTAATCCGTATAGCCGAAAACACCCATAAAGCCACACATGGAGGAGATGTTCACAATGGTGCCGCCTTTGGACTTCATATGCGGCACCAGGGCGGACACGCAATTCCAGATCCCGTAGAGATTGACTTTCATCGTTTCATCGAATTGGGCAAAGTCGATCTCTTCAAAGTAGTGCGGGAGGGCGCGGCCGACACAGTTGATCAGGATGTCCGGCGTGCCGAAAGATTGAACCGCTTCTCCCATGACGGTCCGGACGGCCTCAGGGTCCGTCACGTCCAGGCAACGGAAGGCAAACATCTGTTTGGGCTTGACGCGCCGGCCCTCCATCTCTGCTAAGGCAGCGGCAAGGCGGGTTTCATTTCTGGCAAAAACAATGACATGGGCCCCCAGTTGAGCCAGCAGACGGCCTGTGGAAAGGCCAATCCCTGACGAACCGCCGGTGATATAAACAATCTTATCGTTAAACTTCCGCATGGGTCCCCTCCATGTCCCCTTAGCCATCTTATCTCTGCGTCTGTTTGAATGAAAATTTTGATGCTATCCCTTTACCGCGCCGTGCAACTTTACGGCGATCCAGATACCGAAGACCACGCACCAGAGGTTGATGAAGGCATTCAGAATCGTATCAATGGCTGAAATGGTGTACATGCCGTTCTGGATATTGAAGCTGAAATCGAGGATGCCGAGGAACATGAGGGCACCGGCACATACAAGGGACATCGTTTTCCCCAAAGGGGCTCCCTTGGAGAGCTGCCAGGCGGTGACGATGAGCGCCGCAGCGAGGATCAGATCGGGTAGCGGGAAGGAATGCTCGAAGACAAAATAGCAGGGCGGGGGCGTTGCCGGGGCCAGACCGATCATGAAAAAGCCTGCCCAAAACAGGATCAGCCCCAGAGCTGTGATCGATTCAAAGACAACAATGAACTTTATGCTTTTTTGCATATTTTCCTCGTTATTCAGGGAGAATCTCCCTAATAATTTGGTAATTTCGGTAATTTGTTCGGTAATTTGGGACGCCCTTTACATTTTTACATTTAACAAATCTTCGAGTACGCATCCCTGCTCACGAACGAGATTCTCTCCTTTTTGAACGGCAACACTGACTGTCGGCACAGAGATTTTCAATTGGGCAGCAACATGGGTAAGAGATAAACCGAGTTCCCT
>JAFGLN010000077.1 GCA_016928025.1 Deltaproteobacteria bacterium | reverse complement strand
CCTGCCGTCATCCAAGCTTTCAAGATACTGTTCGACCGTTTTAATCATTGTGCTCTCTCCTTTCGTTTAAGAATATTCGACAAAAAGATACCTTCTGAACGCCATCAAAATGAGGGAATCGAGGAGACCCTTCTTTTTAGTCCTTTTTTATCCGCACATCCTTGATTCCCGTTTACAATTTTTGAAAAAAGAATGATAAAAATATCCTTTATTGACGATGACGTATTATGAAGGGGACGCAAAATATGTCAAGGGAATTTCCAGCCTCAGAGGCAGGGGCTGAAGTTCTTGCCGTCCGGCATGACTTCGCATAGGCGGCCGTCTCGTTCTTCGATCGTGGTCAGGATGGAGGGGACGGTTTTTGCGGCTGTGGCGGCCATAACAGCCTCAATGCTGTCAAAACGATCCAGGTCCCGGAGGGTCATGATCGTCGGGAGAACCATTTTGAACCGGTCACACTCATATTCCGCCAAGGCGCGGCGGGGAGTGATCCAGGTATTTCCCGTCAATTCAATGCCATCATGGGTAGCCTCCTGGTCTTCCGGTGCGAAGGTCACAAAAAAACGGACATCATACCGATGAGGGGAAAGCTCCGGGGTGGTCCAGTGGGCGAAATACAAAAGACGGTTCATGGCCAGTGTCCATTTCTCCTTTTTCAGGATGTCCGTAAAGCCGGCTTTACCATCCAGAAGTTGTCGCCGGTGACCGGCGAGGATATCGGGATCCGGCGAATCGGCGGAAAACAATATGCCGGCTTCTTCATAGGTTTCACGCGCCGCCGCGACCCAGGCTCCAAGCGCCATCGCTTCGGTGGGCATGTCCCCAAGAATTTTGAATGCCTTTTGCCGGTCAAGGCCGCGGCAGAATGATGCCGATTCGTCAGAGCAGTCCTCTGCATCGATAACACCACCCGGGAAGACATAACAATCAGGGACGAAAACGCTTGACGAATGCCGCTCGACCATCAGGACTTCGAAGGGACTGTCCGTGCCGTTAACGGCCGGTCTCATAATAACGACCGTTGAGGCTTTTTTTGGAACGACATATTCAGACATGAAAATTCCTCCATCTATCCCCTCCACCTTCCGGCGGTTGTTCTTTGTGTTCATAATAACCGAAAAAGATATCTCTTCCAACTTTCGCTTTTCAAACAATCTTTTTTTATTAAGTGTTATTCCGTGATGGGTCAATAAAAAAATCGCATGGCGCTCCCGGAAAACAGGCCGGCTAAAAGGTCATTCGGGCACTGACGGTTTGCCTGCGATCCGTTATTTCCATGCCCGCGCAGAAAAGCAGATGAATCCGGAAGCCATTTGTGGTATCGGTAGCTGCAGGATGAGTTTACATGATCAAGGAACAGATAATGCAAAGGTGAAGGATGTGATGATGAAAAGATATCTGACGGAATCGGAAATAGCGCGGGCGAAAGCGGACAAGAACATCAGGGACGGCATCATCGCCGAAATCGAAGAGAAACTTGAAATCGGCAAACCGCGGCCGGTAACAGTTGACGGACCTGATCCGGAAAAGGGCTACAAGATGGGGGTGTACCGGATGACCCGCCGAGTCGCGACGGAGGATGCCATCCGGCAATTCTGCGATGCTACTGGTGATTTAAATCCGCTGTATAGAAACCGCGATTATGTCAAGAACACACGTTACGGCGGCATCATCGCGCCCGCCCAGTTTCTGGGCGCCGTTGCCCCCTTCTCGGGCATTGCCAAGGCGACGGAAGATCTTGATTTCCGAGTTGCACGCGTTGACGCGGGGGTGAATGTCGAATGGCTCAAGATCATCCGGGAGAATGATCGATTTACCGTTTGCGAGTATCCCACATCCGTCAAGGACATTACGCGAGAGAATACGGCCCTTCAATTCTTCATCAACGGAAACCGGGTGTTTAAGAACCAGAGAGACGAAGTGGTTGCCGTCGTGGAAATTACAGGAATCGTCATTGTCATGCGAGAGCCGTCGCTGAATGTTACCCAGATCGGGAAGCAACCCCAGTTTCGAACCTTCTCTGAAGCCGAGGTGGAGGCGTGGTTTGAAAAGGCGGAAAAAGAGAAAATCCGGGGGGCCGATCCCCTTTACTGGGAAGACGTGAAGGAAGGAGACGAACTGCCGCCGGCGCACCATGTTTTTACCCTGGCAGAGGCGATTGGCTATTCCGCCGCCATGGGCAGAAGCTCCAGCTGGCGAACCCAGATGGCCCTCAACCGGAATACCTGGAAGAACCTGATCGATCCGGAGAGCGGTCTTCCCGATTTTACGCACTGGCATCTGACCGACTCCGCGGCGCAGCGCCTCGGGATGGAGCGTGCCAATTGTCTGGGTATGCAGATGCGGGCCTGGCTGGGGCGCATGATCGGGAACTGGATGGGTGACGACGGATTCATCAAAAAGATGGGGGACCAGCTTCGCGGCGTTTTATACCGGGATTCGTTAGCGCTTTGCCGGGGCAGGGTGGTCCGGAAGTATATTGAAAACGGCGAGCATCTGGTCGATCTGGCCGTGACTGTGGAAGATCACGATGGCAGGTTTATCATACCGAACGGCACGGCAACGGTTGTCCTGCTATCGAGAAACATGGGGATTTCTTAAGATAACGTACATTTTGTGAAAGGAGAACAGGCCATGCCATTCATTAATATTAAAGTCCTGAAAGGCACTTTATCGGCGGAGAAAAAAAGTGAAATGATCCAACGCGTGACCGAGGTGGTGGCGGAGATTGAAGCACGCCCTTCGCCGAAAGAAGCACTCCAGCGAAATACCTGGTGTGTCATCGAAGAGGTTGATTTCGGAAGCTGGGGTATCGGCGGAGCAGCCGTCACACCGGAAGCGTTTAAGGCATCGCTGGAAAGAAAAAAATAAAGGGGGCGTCTATTTACGTTTATTTACTCGCACCTGTAACAAGGCATATGGAAAAAAGGAAAATCAACATGCCTGAAAAAAAAACATTTCAAAAGCGAACCCATCTCAAAAACCTGCATCGCATCTGGAAGCAGGCAACGTCGGATAAATATAAAGAGCTGCAAAGCGAAGAGAAGAGCATTGCCGAAATTATGCTCCAGCATCCGGAATATCACGATCAATTCGCAATGGCGGACAAACTGGCGGATCGTGAGTATGATCCCAATGATGTGAACGATCCCTTCGTCCATATCGATATTCATTTGGCCATACAGGGACAGCTCGATTCGGGAGAGCCCGTCGACACGGAGATATTCATTGAAACCATGGAAGCGAAAGGTATTTCCAGACATGAAGCCATACACTGTGCAGGAATGATACTGACAAAGACGATGCATGAAACCGTTCAAAAGCTGGGTTACTTTGAAGTGTACAAATATAAGGAGTTGCTGAACAGACTGAAGGATGTCGAACCTGCCGATCTGGAAACAGTATTGGAAAGAGAATTTTGAAACTGTATGTCAGGATTGCATTTAAAAATATTATGGAATTTGAGTGACGTAACACACAATTATTTCGGCGATAAAGAACGGAGTGCTGTGGCCTTCCAAATATTATTTTGCCATTTGTCTGTGAAAATGTTTGACACGGAGAGGTCAACTTCCCTATAGTTGCAAAACACAAGCATCCGTTTGATTAAATCCCGTTCCATTCAGGAGGCATTATGGTCGTGAAACCCGAAGATGCAGGTTTGTCCAGCGAACGTCTTTCGCGCATTAATCAGCATTTGATGCGCCGTTATATCGAATCCCGAAAAATAGCCGGTTGTCTCACGCTGGTTGCGCGGAACGGAAAAATCGCGTATTTTTCACCTCTGGGGATGAGAGATCTCGAAAACGGCAAACCGATGACGAAAGACACGATCTTCCGCATTTATTCGATGACAAAACCGATTACGTCCGTTGCCATGATGACCCTTTATGAGCAGGGTCATTTCCAACTGAACGATCCGGTTTCCAAATTCATTCCCGAGTGGAAAAATCTTGGCGTTTACGTCGCCGGCAGACACCCGCTGTTTATGACGACGCCTCCCGAGAGGCCCATGACCATCAGGGACCTTTTTATGCACATGTCGGGCTTGACGTATGCCTTCCAGTCGCGTTCCTACATCGATGAGGCCTACGGTAAATTGGGAATCGGGGAAGTAGGCGGCAAATTGACCCTCCGTGAGATGGTTCTGAAGCTCGCTTCACTGCCCCTCGAATTCAGTCCCGGAACGAAATGGAATTATTCCGTCTCCACCGACGTCCTCGGATATTTGATCGAGGTCATTTCCGGAATGCCGTTCGACCAATATCTCAAGAAAACCATTTTCGATCCGTTGAAGATGAAAGACACATCCTTCTTCGTGCCCAAGAAGAAACAGGATCGATTCGCGCAAATATATCAGCGGGGGCTGAATAAAACTTTGATGCCGACGAATCAGAGCGGCAGCGGGTCATTTACTGCTCCGCCGGTCTTCCTGTCCGGCGGCGGCGGGCTCGTCTCTACCGCCGACGATTATTTCCGCTTCTGCCAGATGCTCCTCAACGGCGGAGAGCTGGACGGGACGCGCATCCTGGGCAGAAAAACCATCGAGTTTATGACGATGAATCATCTGCCCGGCAATCGGGACATGACCGAATTATCCATCAGTTCCTTCAGCCAGACGGCCAACGAGGGATTTGGATTCGGTCTCGGATTTTCCGTCCATCTCGGCTCTGAAAAGTCCCAGATAATCGGATCGTATGGTGAGTATTTCTGGGGCGGCGCCGCCAGTACGGCCTTCTGGATTGATCCGGAGGAGGATTTAATCGTGATCTTCCTGACGCAATTCATGCCGGAAGGGACCTTCAATTTCCGTAACCAGTTAAAAGCGATTATCTATCCCTCGATTATCGATTAACCGATCGATGCAGCGAAGGCCATTTCCCCTTTTCCGGCTGCATGATTCAGCGATGGTCAAAGGTGGATAGGGTGATGAATAAATAGTCAACGGCTGTCGCCCCATATTCGGCAGCGCGATCCTGATAAAAATTCGAAGGAGGACTCCCATGGTCAAATCAATCCGTATCGACAAAGACATCCCTTTTAAGATGAGAGACGGCATCACCCTTCGCGGTGATGTGTTCCGGCCGGACGATTCGAAAAAGCATCCCGCCATCATCGTGCGCACGCCTTACGACAAGACGCCGTCCGCGCCGAGCAATTATCTATCGCCCGTCGAAGCGGCCTTTGCCGGCTATGCCGTGGTCATTCAGGACACACGCGGCCGCTTTGCATCCGAGGGCGAGTTCGTCGTCGGCGCGTCCGAAGGCCCTGACGGTTACGATACCGTCGAATGCTGCGCCGCCGAGCCGTGGTGCGACGGGAACGTCGGCATGGTGGGCGCATCGTATCTGGGACGCAATCAGTGGGACGCGGCCATGGAGGCACCGCCCCACCTCAAGGCCATTGCCCCGCACGTGATCGGTGCAGGCTACGTCGGCGAATGGGGAATGAAGGGCGTCAAGGAACTGGAAACCGCCATCAGCTGGTTCGCGAATATGGCCCTGGATATGATCGGCAAAATGGCCAAAGAGGGTAAAAACGTCACGAAGGCTCTTGAAGGCGTCCGGTATGCTATGAACAATTTTGAAGAGGTCTGCAATTATCTGCCGATTAAGGATATCCCCTACTTCAATTTTGAAGGTCTTCAACAACAATTCATGAGACGTTTCAGCGATGACAATTTGCAGGGCAAAACTTCCATGGACGAGCTGCTGTGGTCTTACGATAAAATCAACGTGCCCGTCATGCAGTCGTCCGGCTGGTATGACATGAGCGTCGGGCACATCTTTCTCAATTTCCACAAGATGCGGGAAAAGGGCGCGACGCCCGCCGCCCGCGAAAGCCAGCATATCCTCATGGGGCCATGGGTTCACGGCTCGCGGCTGCACAACTTTATCGGGGCGCTCAACTTCGGAGCCAGCGGGTCCGGCGCCGGCGCCTTTGCCACAAGCCGGCACATCGCCTTTTTCGACAAATACCTGCGTGGGATCGACAGTAAATATCTCGTTCCTATCCGCTATTTCATCATGGGGAAAAAGAGATGGGCCAACGCCGACACCTGGCCGCTGCCGGAAACCGCGTGGCAGCGCTATTATCTGCACAGCCGCGGGCACGCCAATTCCGCCGCCGGCGACGGTTTGCTCAACCGCGACGAACCGGGCACCGAACCGCCGGACAACTACCTCTACAATCCCCTCGATCCGGTCCCGACGCGAGGCGGCCGCCTCAATCCCGATCTGAATCAGGCCGCCGGGCCACAGGACCAGACCATCGTCGAAAAGCGCAGCGACGCCCTTTGCTACAAAACGCCGGAGTTGAAGGAAGACCTGGAGGTCACGGGGCCGTTGACCCTGCACCTTTTTGCCGCCACGTCGGCGGTGGATACGGATTTCTTCGTCAAGATGGTTGATCACTACCCCAACGGGCCGGCCATCAATGTTGCGGAAGGCTGCATTCGCGCGAGATATCGCCGCTCCATACTGGAACCGCAGCCCGTGGTTCCCGGCGAGGTCAACGAATATGTCATCGATCTTGCCTCAACCAGCAACGTTTTCCTGAAGGGGCACCGCATCGGCATCGACATTATGAGCAGCAATTTCCCGCGGTTCGACCGCAACATGAACACGGGAAATGCTTTTGGAGAGGATGCGACAGGCATTACGGCGATGCAGACCGTCTTCCATCAGCCGGGGTCCGTATCCTATATTGATTTGCCAGTCATCCCGGCGGGAAAGTAATGATGCGACCTGCAGAAAACATATCAGAAAAGAGGAGAAAATTATAGAATAACGGAGGTAGTAAGTGAAAATCGTTGCCATTGTTGGAAGTCCCAGAGCAAAAGGAAACACCAGTATTCTTGTGGATGCGGCGCTGGAAGAGGCGGCGGCGCAAGGCTGCGAGGTCGAAAAAATCATGCTGTCCGAATTCAAAATCGAGGGGTGCCGCGGTCATGACCGCTGCAGCACTTACGACAAATGCAAGATCGGGGATGATATACCCATGATCCTCGACAAGTTCAGCAACGCCGATGGTACGATCTTGGCGACCCCCGTCTATTACTACAATATGACGGCGCAGATGAAAACATTCGTCGACCGCAACTTTTTTCTGTACACCCACGGCATCCCGCTGAAATCGAAATGCATGGGATTGATCGTCGTTGCCGGCGGCGGAGCCGATGACATCACCATCAAAGCGCTGAAACGCTGTTTCCGGATCCAGGGCGGCAACACGCCGGAGAACTGGCTGGAAGTTTCCGGTTATGCCATGGGGCTTGGGGAGGTCAAAAATAATCCCGACCTCATCGCCAAAGCCAGAGACCTGGGAAAGAAAATGGCGGAAAGGATAGGGAAGTAAGGGAAGGCAAGGGCTTAAAAATCAACAGGCGTTATGATAACTGCGAATAAACATCCATACGGCATCGTCAAGATCCGGTAAGGTGTCGAGCAGAAGACCGATATCATTGCCGCCCATGTCAAAAGGATGATCGATCTTCGTAGTGACCTGTTTCACGTCTGCGACGATGATGAGAAAATAAGGAAATAAGGGGGGCCGGTTTTATTTATTGGGTAACATAAAACAGAACCGGCCGATTTTTCCTTGGGTAGTCTACTCGTTGTCCACGCCCCAATCATACAGCTTTAATGCATTTCCCCTGAGGAACTTAAAGCGGACATCGTCATTCCTGAAAGGGATATCCTTGATTTCTTCCATGGCCCTCTTCTGGGTTACAAGTGAGGCGGTCGCGAACATGATTTTATCCGAACCCCTTGTGTTCATAAAGTGAATAATCTCCTGTGGATAATGCTTAGGGGCAAAGGCGGCCGTCATATAATACAGGTTGGACCATTTCAGCATCATCTTCACGCATGTGAACACCCACGGCTCGCCACCATGCGACATCACAATCTTCAATTCCGGAAAAAAGTAGCACACTTCATCCAGATAGATGGGATTTTGAACTTCCCCGGGTACCTGCGGGCCCGGTATCCCCACGGTCATTCTGACCGGGATGTCAAGTTCGATGCATTTAGCGTAAACGGGGTAGTATACTTTGTCGTTGTAAGGCTTCTGCACGCGGAATGCGGCCATGTTTGCCGCTTTGAATCCATAATCCTTGACCGCTCTTTCCAGCTTTCGGACCGCCTCCATTCCTTCAAGCGGATTAATGGACTGAGCGCCTATGAATCGGCCCGGGTACTTTTCTATCGCTTCGAGTACCCATTTGGGTTCCACTTGATCTGTCAGCAGGACGGCCTTATCGATTCCGGCCTCGTCCATTTCCGTAACAAGCTGTTCCTGAACTTGCGGCTTGTTACGGAAGTCCTTGAACAAATATCCAATACGGCTGGCGTAGTAGTCTTGTTTCAGAAAGGCGCTGGTGTTGACAAAACAATCAATGGCTTTCATTCCGTCGGTCATCTTTTTTCTCCTTTTCCTTCATTTTTATTCATATAGTGGATGGTCCTATTTAAAATGCATAATGAAAGTCCGGTTGTTGGTCAAATGATAAGATGCAGGATTTGTCACTTTTCCCCTCTGGCCATATATGGAATGACCTGCGGGCCCTCCGGCAGGACGCCGATGCGCGCCTGCGGTCCATAGCGGGCCATGAGCCCGGCCAGCGTTTCCTCGATGGAGCGGGAGCGTTTTATCCATGCCCGGGACAGATCATCGTCGGAAAGTCCATCGGCATACATGAACACGTCGTGTTCGGACAACACCTGGGCCAGAATCTGCACCTGCCACTGGTCGGGAAGGGCGCTTTCACGTTCGGCAAGGGCGTTCCTGGCCTCTACGGGGCTTCCGAATCCTTCGAGAATCGAGGCGAATCCACCCGTTTCGGGCAGGCCGTCTTGACAGGCGGAGGTCATAATGATCGAACCGCCCGGCGCGGCGATGCGGGCGGCGGCGGACAGTCCCTTCACGGTTTGATACAGATTGCGGTCCAGAGGATGGCCGCTGTTGGACGTGATGACGATGTCGAAGGGGGCCTTGACCGGCGCCATGGCATGCTCCTTTACGAAGGTGCAACCCGCGGCATGGGTGGCGAAAAGTTCGCCCGCAAAGACGCCGGTGATGCGCTTTTCTTCATTCAGACTTACATGACAAGAGAACTGAGGCGGGCAGAGCCGCGCCGCTTCCGTGATTTCCTCCCACAGGGGATTGCCGCCGGTGATTCCCCAGGTGGCATGGGGATGCGCGATGTGGACCGGGCGGTGATTGCGCATGATGCTGTCGATGCCGGCAATTCCTGGGAGCACAAGCTTGGGGCCGCCGCTAAAACCGGCAAAGAAATGCGGTTCGATAAAACCGGT
>JAFGLN010000076.1 GCA_016928025.1 Deltaproteobacteria bacterium | reverse complement strand
GGTGCCTGGGGCGGGAATCGAACCCGCACAGCCTCAAGGACCGAGGGATTTTAAGTCCCTTGCGTCTACCAATTCCGCCACCCAGGCATTTAGGATAATGGTCGTTGTCCGCGTGACGGTGCGGACTTTGGGAGTTTCGTACACCATCTTCAGCCTTTTTGCAAGAATCAAAATAGGTGCCAAATTCTATTTGCATTACTGATGGATTTTGCTTAAAGTCTTTTCGGCCACAGAACGGCCGTCGTCAATCAAGACACTGCGACTCTCGCGAAATCAAGAACAAACTACAAATAAAGGCTGGTTATTGTTATGACAGATGTCGACAGAATCATTTCCAGTGGACGAATCCTCCTGATGGACGCCGATCAAACAATCATTGAAAACGGAAGCATTGCTATTGACGGCCAAGATATTGCCGCCGTGGGCGGCAAGGATGATATAGAAAGTCGCTACACCGCGCCGGACATTATTGACGCCAAAGGCGGCATTGTTATGCCGGGCCTCATCAACGGGCACACCCACGCCGCCATGACCTGTTTCCGGGGCATTGCGGACGATCTTCAGCTCATGGACTGGCTCAATAACTATATATTCCCCGCCGAGGCCAAAAACGTCAATCCCGAACTGGCATACTGGGGCAGTCTTCTGGCCTGCGCCGAAATGATCAAATCGGGTACGACGACCTTCTGCGATATGTACATCTTCGAAGAAGAAACGGCCAAAGCGGTCAAGCAGGCCGGCATGAGGTGTCTACTAGGCGAGGTCCTGTTCGATTTTCCCTCCCCCAATTTCAAAACGCCCGATGAGGGCCTGGCTTATGCGGAAAGCCTACTCAAGACCTGGGCCGGTGACGATCTCATTAATATCATTGTCGAACCTCACGCCCTGTATACCTGCTCCGAGCCCCTGCTTTTGAGCGCTAAAGCTCTGGCGGACCGGTATAACGCGCCTTTGGGCATCCATCTGTTGGAAAACCAGGCCGAAAAGCTTCAACTGGAGGGGAAGTTCGGCAAAAGCGCCGTCTCGTTTTTGCAGGACATCGGCCTGCTGACGGATAAGTTCATTGCCTTTCACTGCGTCTGCATGGACGATGATGAAATAAGCCTGTTTGCCGACCACGGCTGCAAGGTGATTCACAATCCGGAAAGCAACATGAAGCTCTCCTCCGGCGTGGCCCCTGTTCCAGAAATGATCGCGCGGGGGGTTTGCGTTGGTCTCGGTACGGACGGCTGCGCCAGCAACAACAACCTCGATATGTTTCAGGAGATGGACTCGGCGGCCAAGCTGCACAAGGTCCATCGACTTGATCCGACGGTCATGGACGCGAAAACGACCCTGGAGGCGGCCACCCGGGAAGGCGCCCGGGCACTGGGCTTGGATCATCTGGTGGGCGAAATTCGACCCGGTAAAAAAGCGGACATTATTATCATCGATATCCATAAGCCGCATCTCACACCGATGTATCATGAATATTCACACCTTGTTTACGCCGTCGATGGCGCCGATGTCGACACGGTCGTGATCAACGGACAGGTCGTCATGAAGAACCGACGCCTTTTGACTTTGGATGAAAATCAGATCATGCAAAAAGTTCATGACATCAGCAACCGGATTAAAGCGGGAATGGAAAACATATAAAGGAAACGGGCATGAACGAAAAAATCAGAGAGGCCATTTTCACACAGGTGCAAAAAGAACCTTTCGCGCAAAAGTTTGGTTTGAGACTCGTTGATCTAAATGAAGGCTTTTCAAAGGTGGAGATGAATTTTACACCGGACATGGAAAATATTTTCGGGATGGCCCACGGCGGGGCGCTTTTCGCCCTGATTGACGAGGCGTTTGAAACGGCGTCCAACTCCCACGGAACCATGGCCGTCGCTTTGAATATGAATATCAGCTATATTTCTTCACCCGCCGGAGGCACGATACTCGTCGCGGAGGCGAAAGAGCTGAATCGCACAAACAAAACGGCCCTTTACGATATTAAGGTCACGGAAGGAGGATCACGACTTATCGCGTCCTGCCAGGCCTTGGTCTACAGGATGAACAAGCCGCTTCCGTTTCTGGAGTCGAACCTTGATTCTTGATCCTTGAACCTTTCACCTCACTGCTTATCCTCCGCCATCATACTCGTCCTTTGTTTGAAGGCGGATACAATGGCTTCCGTGGCCCCGTCCAGAGACATGCTCGCCGTATTTATAATGATGTCATAATGATTGGGATCCGAACTGTCGACATTGAAATGTTTTCTGATAAATGCTTTACGCGCATTTTCCGTCTTCATGACATACTGTTCCGCCTGCGATCTTGTATACCCGCGGTCCGCCATAAAAAATCTAATTCGATCATCCAGGGGCGCCACGATCCGGACCCTGAAGGTCCGCTCCTTCGGCAGAATGAAGTTTGCGCCCCGACCCACAATGATCGCGTTACCGAAGGCACCGATTGTTCCGATCACCGTGGTCAGATGCTTCAAGTACTCGCTGGGCCAGGGACGGCTTTCGCCGAACAGGGAAGCCAGCAGGGAATCCCGAAAATTAACATATTTTTCATCGAATGATTCAATGACTCTTCTGCTCATCTTGGCGCTGTCGGCAACATGCTGGATAATCTGGGAGCCGATCAGATCCATATTCAATGCCTTTGAAAGCCGCCGCGCAATTTCGCTGCCGCCGCTTCCCGGCTCTCGGGAAATCGTAATTACAGGTCCGGCCTTGTACTTATCCGGCGTCAGACCGCGTCGGGCTCCCTGTCTGATCATGGCACGCCACTTTTCCACCTGTTCGTTGACCATCTTATCCATGACGACCTGCTCATCTTCCAAACCCGGAATATCGATATCCTTAATGGTTAAATCCCTCGTATAATCAGGGCAATTTACCCCAAGGAAGACATCCGAGGAAACTTTAAATCTTTTTTGGCAGTCCCTGCGCCACGCGCACAAGCCGCATATTTGTTTTTCCTTTGCCATGATCATACCCCCTTTCTTTCTCCGCGCCGTGAAATTTTCTTCTCACTTAATGCTTCGAAACCGGCGACAATATCCAATAACTCTTCCGTTATATTCATCTGGCGCTTCCGGTGAAACTGGCCTTGAAGCTCCTGAAGACGTTCCTCAATGTTTTTTTCCGCGCTCTGCATGGCGGCAAGGCGGCTGGCATTTTCACTGGCCAGTGATTCCGCAAAGGCACCATATAACGACACAAACAGATACTCGCGTATCAGCCCGCCAAACAGCAGGTTCCAGTCCATGGTGAATGTCGGCAGTGTTTTTGTCGGCCATTTTTTCTCTTTCAGGTTCTTGAGCCAGTTACGATCCACAGGCAAAAGGTGCAGTGTTTTTTGACGATACGACGCGCCGGAGATATATTCGTTGTAAAACATATAAACGTGCTCAATTTGCTGCCTGATATGCCATTCTTCGAGAATCATCATGACTTCCTGGACCATGGGTGTAATGCCCGCCGTCGATCCGGGCACGGTCAAACTCTCGGCGACTTCAAGTCCCGCGTCTTCAATGAACCCATTCACCCGGAGCCCGACCGTCATAACGGTCCGATGATCGTTGTCAACGCCCAATTTTTCCATTTCTTCCAGGGCGTAAACGGCAATCTGCTCATTCAACTGTCCGCACAATCCCTGATCCGAACCAAAAATAATGACGCCGATCTTTCGAAGAGGCGCTATCCAGGCCAATTCCACAGTTTCCGGCCGACTGTGCAGGGCGACCTGTAAACCCATTTCGACGGTTTTCGTATAATCCAGAAGTGACTCAACGGCACGCTGATATTGGCGAATACTCACCGCAGCCAGCGCTTTCATGGTTTTCACAACGGATTGCAGATCTTCGGCGCTTTTAATGGTTTTTTTCAGCGACTCAATCGTTTGCACCGCGACTTCTCCTTTCATTATCATCAGCGACGCAAGTCCTTGCCACATTCAACATATTTTCAAGATCGCTGTCTTCAAGCTTTTCGCCCGTTTGAATAGCGCTGTATTGATCGAATAATTGATTTTTAAATTCTTTTTGAATGATCTTCTCAACGTCGTTTACCCTTTCCGTCGGCAGATCATCCAACGCGCCGCCGGTCACGGCCAACAGAGACACAATCTGTTCCGCGGCCGTCAGAGGTTTGAATTGATTCTGCTTGAGTATTTCCCGGACCCGCCAGCCTCTTTCCAGCACTTTTTTTGTCGCTTCATCCAGCCGGGTTCCGAATCGAGAGAAGGATTCCAATTCTTCAAACTGGGAATAGGAAAGACGAAGATCCCCGGCAACCGCTCGATAGGCCGGCAATTGCGCCTTACCGCCCACACGGGATACGGATTTACCCACATCAACTGCCGGGAGCATGCCCTTTTGAAACAAGCGGGGCGACAGATAAATCTGACCGTCCGTAATGGAAATCAGATTGGTCGGGATGTAGGATGAAATATCCTGGGCCTCCGTTTCGGTAATGGGAAGGGAGGTCAGGGAACCGCCGCCGTGTTCTTCTTTAAGATGGGTGGATCTCTCCAGCATCCGTGAATGGATGAAGAAAATATCGCCCGGAAACGCCTCGCGGCCGGGGGGACGGCGAAGCAGCAGAGACAGCTCTCTGTAAGCCCGCGCGTGACGGGTCAGGTCATCATAAATCACCAGAACATCCCTTCCCCGTTCCATAAAATATTCACCCATCGACGTCGCCGCGTAAGGTGAAATAAATTGCATACCCGGCGTATCTTCTCCTGTCGCCACCACAACAATGGTATAGTCCATGGCCCCGTACTCATGAAGATCGGCAACTACTTTCGCCACATCGGAGGCCTGCTTCCCAATGGCGTTATAAATACAGATGACGTCTTTATCTTTCTGGTTAATCACCGTGTCGATGGCAATAGCGGTTTTGCCCGTCTGACGGTCTCCCAAAATCAGCTCCCGTTGTCCGCGCCCGATGGGAATGAGGGAATCGATGACTTTCAGCCCCGTTTGCAGCGGTACCGTGACCGGCGATCGGGCCATGACACGAGGAGCCTCCCGTTCAACCGGCATCCGTTGGATCGTTCTAATCTCGCCTTGATTGTCGAGCGGCTGCCCGAGCGGATTGATGACCCGTCCCAGCAATCCTTCTCCGACCGGTACGTCAAGCACGCGTTCCGTTCGACGGACTTCAGACCCGGCGCGTAAATGGTGTCCATGCGTCAGCAGAATAACACCGATTTCATCTTCATCAATATTGAAAACAAGTCCAAACACATCTCCGGGGAACCGGACAATCTCCTCGGACTTCACATTCGGCAATCCGCCGACGCGCACGATACCGTGTCCGATAAAATTGACAATCCCCACTTCCCGCTGTTTCAGTTCGGGTTTCTGCTGGGCCAGGACGGCGTTAAGCGTGCTGAAGGTTTCATCGAGAAACACCATCAGGCTTTCATTTTCGGTGATGATGTTATTCATTTTCGAATACCCTTTCCTTTCTGAGGATTCGGATTACGCCCTTTCTCTCATTCCCTCCTGAATGGCGTGAGAGAAGCTGTCTTCCAGGGTCTCCAAATAATCATTGAGACTCCATGCCAGCTTGTACCCATCTGTTCTTAGTTCAATACCCGATACGATTTCCGGCATCGTTTCATACTGGATCGCCTTCTCCGAAGCGCCGTAGCTCCGGATAATCCGGTTGATCTCGGGGCGCAGATTCTCGGGGATCTCAAAGGCGCTCTGGACAAACACCCCGCTTTCGGACGTCCGTATCGCCTCGCGAATGGCCGCCGACTCCTGATTGTCCAATGCCTCAATTCGCTGGGTAAAAATCTTGATGATGCTCTTTTCCATGTCCGCGTCCGCCAGATCTTTCAAGATGCGGCTCGCCGCCGCGTAAACCTCTTTCCCGGCCCTCTGCTTCAGATGATTGAGGAACGACGTTTTTTCGCGGGCAACCGCCTCGATCCACCGCTGCCTGATCTGATCCACTTCTTCGCGGGCTTTCGACATCAATTCCCGCCGGTGGGTTTCGGCATCACTGGCCGCCTTATGCATCATCTCGTCGGTCTTTTCCTGCAATTCGAGCAGTCTTTTATCATATAATTCGCCGGAATCGTGGGCGTGCTGTCTCATGGCAATTGCCTCTTCGTATGTCGAAGCAATCTTCGCCTCCCGTTCATCCATGGCCTTGATAATCCGCCCGTAAAGCAGCCATTTAAGCAGGAATACCAGAATCAGAAAGTTCACAATCTGGGCAAAGAATACAAACCAGTCGATATGCATAATTATCCTCCTACGGTCTTGCTGATGTACACCCAGAATGGATTGGCAAAAATCAGGATCATAGCGATGACGAAACAGTAAATGGCGATTGATTCCATCATAGCCAATCCGACAAAGAGGGTACGCGTCAAAGAATTCCGTTCGTCAGGCTGCTGCGCCATGGAGCTCAAAGCCGACTGAACGGCGCGGCCCTGACCGAGCGCGGGACCGATGGAGCCGATAGCCATACATATTCCCGCCGTTACGATTGAAGCCATGGCAATGATGTTTAAGCTGTTCATATGCTGTCTCCCTTCCTTCAAATATTATGGTTTTCGTTTTACTTTTATTCTTGTGCATGCTCCTCATGTGCCTGCGTTGCCGACGCAATATAAACCATTGCCAAAATGGAAAAGATATAGGCCTGGATCAAGCCGATCAAAAGACCCAGCGCCTGCATGACAACCGGGAAAAAAAGCGGTGTTACCGCCAGAAGAATGGCAATAACCTTCTCATGGCTCATGATATTTCCAAAGAGCCGCACGGCCAGCGCCAGGGTCCGGGAAAATTCTCCCATGACATGAAATGGAAAGAAAATAAATGTCGGCCGGAAGTATTCCTTAAAATACTCACGGGCCCCCTGTTTGGTTATGCCGTAAAGGGGCACGGCGATAAATACGGATACCGCCAGCGCCGCTGTTGTCGTCAACGACGAGGTCGGGGCGACGTACCCCGGTATCACAGCCATGAGATTGGCCAGGCAGATAAAAATAAACAAGGTCCCGATAAAGGGCAGGTAATGGTCCGCGCCTTCTTTGCTGATCTCGCGGATCTCCTCCCTGATACTTCCCACAATGACTTCCAGAAAATTCTGCCATCTGGAAAACCGTATCTCTTTCGAGAGTTTCCTGGTCACCAGCCAGGAGCCCACGATCAGGATGGCCATTACCAGCCAGGTATAGACCAGCGTCGCATTGATCGTTATGAACTTCCATTGCCAGTATATGACCTGATCGGGACTGATCATATCTATTGTCATGATTTCCATAGCGCTTACCCCTCACCTGAGAATGACTCTATCCTTACCCCAACGTCTTAATAAAATCTCCCGCATCATGATGAATCCGATCATCGCCGCGGCCAGGCGTTCCCAATGGCATCCCATAACCAGATAAAATCCGGCCAGGATGACACCCAACCTGATGATGTAACTGACAATGATCAATCGGGCCGGCCGCAACGATTCGGAGAGTTTCCTTAAGGTTACCCAAAGGCCCCAGAAATAAACCATTCCGAGAACACTGCCGATGAAGAAAGCCAGAATTATCAGTATCAGTTGGGTCACGGCTCCGAAGGTCCTTTCTCGTCTTCATCCTCATCCGGTTCGATTCGGTACAAACCCGCTCTTTTGACCCAGAACCAGGCGTTCATACACCCCAAAATCACACCGGCAATCAGCATCATCAGGGCCCAGGAAAAGCGGCTCGGCCACGTGGCATCAATCCAGAGACCAATGGCTACGCCGATCAGGGTCGGGATGGCCACCGACCATCCGACGACACCGAAGACACCGAGGCCGAACCATATGGTCTGATCCGGTTCTCGACGCACACGAATCCTGTGAGCCGCCTTTTTATCGATTTGATCGCTGAACGCCTCGGCAATTTTGCGCCTTCTCTCCTTCGATTTTTGATATTGATCATCCACGGTCCCTTAACTCCACAAAGCGTCTGATAATATCCGCCTCCAGCTTTGCTGCTGCAGCGCGGGCTGTCTTTTCTCTTTCGTCCAGACTCTGAAATGTTTCATCAACGATTTGTTTGAGTTTTGACAGCTCGGGTCCCCTGACGGCATTTCTGACTGAAACGAGAACATCCGACCCGTATTTCACCAGTGTTCCTTCACTGACGGCAATGAGTTCTTCTCCGCCGTCCGCGATCGTATAAGACATGATCCCCGGCACTAAAGCAGCCGTATAATCAATATGATGCTCCAAAAGGCAAAACGATCCGTTCCAGCCTTCCGCGACTACCTTCGTGATAACCTGTTCCAGCAAAATTTCCGAGGGAAGTAGAATTTTTAAATTCATTCCGTTTTTGCCTCATCGATGCAGCCGATCATATACAAACAACTTTCCGGCTTGTCCGCGAACTCATCATTGAGGATGCGTTCACAGCCTTCAAGGGCCTCTTCTCTGGTCACCGTTCTACCCGGCCGACCGATGAACTGCTCCGTCGTATAAAACGGCTGGGTAAAGAACCTCTCCAGTCTCCGCGCGCGAAAAACGGTACGCTGATCTTCACGGGACAGCTCGGCAATCCCGAGCATGGCAATGATGTCCTTCAGATCCTCATAAATGGCCAGGGTCTTTTGGATTTCCTGGGCAATCCGATAATGACGTATGCCGGCAATATTTGGCATCAGCATCTTTGAGCCCGACTGCAGCAGATCGATGGCGGGATAGAGTCCTTCGCTGGCCCGCTTTCGGGAAAGGACAATAGAAGCCGTTAAATGTCCAAAAGTATGAACAGCCGAAGGGTCGGTAAAATCGTCCGCAGGAACGTAAACGGCCTGAATGGAGGTAATGGCACCGTTGGTCGTGTTGCAGATTCTCTCTTCCAGTTCCGCGAGGTCCGTTGCCAGTGTCGGTTGATAACCGAGACGTGACGGAAGCAGCCCCATTAATCCGGACACCTCGGAGCCGGCCTGAATGAACCGGAAAATATTGTCGATCAAAAGCAACACGTCCTGTCGGGCATCATCACGAAAATATTCGGCCATGGTCAGCGCCGAGTGGCCGACACGGAACCGCGCTCCCGGCGGTTCGTTCATCTGCCCGAAAACCAGGACCGTGTTTCTCAAAACACCGGCCTCCTGCATTTCCCGATAGAGTTCCTCGCCCTCCCGACATCTTTCGCCGATGCCGCAAAAGATACTGATACCCTCGTGCTGGCTGACAACATTATGGATCATTTCGGTGATTAAAACCGTCTTGCCGACACCGGCGCCGCCGAACAAACCCGCTTTACCGCCTCTTTCCAGCGGCGCCAGGACGTCCACCGCTTTAATGCCCGTCTCAAATATTTCCGAAACCGTCGATTGGTCCGTCAGCGATACGGGATCACGATGGATCGACCGCAACTCCGCACTCGATAGATTTCCTTTGGAGTCGATTGTTTCACCAAAGACATTGAAAACCCGTCCTAACAGTTCGCGACCAACGGGGACCTGCAAAGTATGTTCTTCATCCACAATTCGAGAACCACGCGACAAACCCTGCGTCGGTGTCAGGGCAACGCCCCTGATGGTTTCATCGTCCAGTTGAGTTATGACTTCAATGATGATTCTTCCATTCTCGCCGGTTTTGAGGACGCTCCTGATTTCAGGCAGCTTCCGCGAAAATCGCGCGTCAATGACGCTGCCCCGTACAGAAATCACCTGACCTTCATTGAGTTCTGTCTGTTGTATCGCCGCCACCGTTAACCTCCCTGATTACATGGTCAATTGTTTATAAAGCCCCTCGACTTGCCTGATGCCGTCCATCAGCCTGTCCAACACGGTGCCGATAATGAGGAACATGAACGCTCGAACAACATTTTCTGTAAATGGAACATCATCGAGAAATGCGGCGTGACTTAGTAAAAGTAACATACCAAGAGCAAGTGAAACGTAAACGCCTGCCCTCTTCCACCACAGGGCCGCCAGAATGATGGGAATATAAAACAGATGGGTAAAAATAGCCCCCGTTCCGACAACGGCATGGTAATAATAGGTCAATGCACCGGCGAAAATGAGCATCAGAAACATCATGCCGGTCTTAAAGAAACTTTTTTGCTCCCACCCAGGATGCTCCAGTGTAAATGACTTGATAATACCCAACCTCTTATCAACATCGACACTCAATAATTCCTGGTATCTTTCCGTAACCTGATAGCAGACATAATCGAACATGAGGATGGTGCGGTTCAGGCTTTCCGTCGCCTGACGCTGCTCCAGGGTCGTTATGAAAATGGCCTGAAACTCGGCATAGAGCCATAGATGACGCCTGATGAGAATCAACGCATAAAGCGCTTCCTGAAGAGGTATTTTTTCTTTATATCGATCTTCCGCGTACTTGATGGAAAAACCTTTTGCCGCCTCAAAGGGTTTTTCCGTAAAAAACATTTGTCGAAAATGCATGTAAAAAATGATTGCCTGATCAATGACTTGATCTTCCGGAAGGTTGTGATATGAAGGTGTTCGCTTGTGTTTCCGCACATCCGCCGCCCATTGCTTCGCAATGACTTTGGCGTTGGATTCCGCAAGGTCAATAATTTTTGTTCCGTATCCCTGCACTATTCCTCCCCTCCTTTCCATAAATTATTTATTGCTTCAGATTTTTAAAAACCTATCTTGCCGATTGATCCTGGTTCATCATTTGCCGATGCGACTCCAGTTTCATGAGTTTCCAATATTTCCGGGCAATGACATACATGATGTAATCAAACATCAATATTGTACGCGTCAGGCCTTCTATCGCTTTCCGATGTTCGACCTCCGATACAAACATGGACTGAAACTCCGCGTATAACCAGATATGCCGCCTCATTAAAACGGTCGCATACATGGTTTCATGAAGCGGAATCCCTTCGTTGTATTTTTCGTCAGCATATTTTTCGAAGATCTCTTCCGCCTGACCGTAAGGATCTTCATCAAAAAATATGCTTCGAAACTGGTGATAGAAGCGGACAGCCTCCGACATGATTTGCTCTTCTGAAGCGGAGTGGTAGGAATATGTTTTGGTATTCGTCATAACGTCTTTTGCCCACTGCTTTGCTATTTTATCCGCATTCTTTTCGGCAAGCTCGATCATTTTTGCGGCAAAAGCTTTCATGACCTTTTTTCTCCTTTTGACTTTCAAAGAGCAACGACTGTGCCATAGAGTTTAATTTGACCGTATCAGAGAATTGGATCGCTTTTCAAAAGGTCGACCGTGCCTCTTCATGTCATGGCTGCGCAGGAGAAAAGTCAATTATTTTATGGAATTATAAATAATGCGGACTCGACGCTTCTTAGTGGCATAAGATTTTACAAAGGATGATCAGGCTTTGCTTGGTGAGGCATGAACGAAATTAAAAAAGAAGAAAATGTCGCGGCTGAAGATTTGAAGAATCACACCTTGCCAAGGTATTATTTATAATGTCACATGATTACGGTTATTTACCAAAGACGACCTTTTTGTCGCATCCTGCGACTTAAAGGTCATCCAGGATAGCCTGCCATTTGGGGGCCTGCTTCATGGCCGCTATTTTGCGCTGAAGCTGCCTGACGGTGATCCCAAGGATTTGAGCGGCTTGTTTTTTGTCACCCTTTGCATGACGCAGTACAAAAACCAGGTGCTCTTCATCATTTTCTTTGAGCGTGCTTAGCCGTCGTGTGGCAATTGATTGAACAGGAGATTGCATCACGCCCAAGTGGCTGCCCTGAATCACATCCCCATCGGTAAGGAGAACGGCGTTTTCGATGATTTGTGCCAATTCCCGAACATTACCCGGATATTCGCCGGCATTCAAGACATCCATCGCGTCGGCGCTGAATCCCTGAATCGTCTTATGGTAATGATCGCAGGCGGATTTCAAAAAATGGACGGCCAACAATGGAATATCGCCGATTCTTTCCCTAAGGGGCGGCAGATGAATATGGGCCGATTTGAGACGATACAGCAAATCGAGTCTAAAGGTCTCCTCCTGGCAGGCCCGGTTGATGTCCCGGTTCGAGGCGGAAATGACCCGGACATCCACCCAGACGGGTTTGGAAGCGCCCAGCGGATAAAATGATTTCTCCTCCAGAACCCGCAACAATTTGGATTGAAGCCCGTAAGGCAGTTCCCCGATTTCATCCAGAAAAAGCGTTCCTCCGTCGGCCTGTTCAAAAAAACCCTGATACGGCATGTCGGCACCTGTAAAAGCACCTTTCGCGTGTCCGAAAAACTGGCTTTCAAACATCGTCGCCGGAATGGCGCTGACATTAACCGCTATGAAGGGCCCCTGGGGCGTTTGCCCCAACCGATGAATGCCACGCGCTACCAGCTCCTTACCTGTCCCGGATTCCCCCGTGATCATGATGGGATTCCCGCTGCCGGCCATGATCCGGGCATAGGACAGGAGGGATATCATTCGGGGGCACTGGGTAATGATATCGGAAAATGCGGCCGGCACCGCTTTTTTCTCTATATTTTCCGCAACCGTCATTCCCAACAGGAGAGCCCGATGTTCGTAAGCACGATTGATGGCGAGAAAAAGCAGGTCGTTTTCGACCGGCTTGACCAGATAGTCATAGGCCCCCAGACGAATGGCTTTAACCGTAGTGGGAATATCGTCCACGGCCGTCAGAATGACAAACTCCGTGTGAGGCCGATAGGGTTTCACGGCTTCGAGAACCTGCATCCCGTCGATTTCCGGCATCAGCATGTCCAGAAGAACGATGTCATATTCCGCTGCCCTGATCTTTTTAATGGCGTCTTTACCATTGTCGCAGATCTCGACATTTTTTATGCCCCGCCATCGGAGAAGGCGTTTCACCGAATTCAAGGCAACGGGTTCATCATCAACGATCAGAATCTTCATAATCTCTGCCTGCCTGCTCTGCGAATAAACTGTCTGAGGTTGGTTATATTGAAAGGTTTCTGAATAATATAATCCGGTGCCACCGTGATATTTTCCTTTCGTTTGAGAGCGGAAGCGGCCCGGTCGTATAAAACCACGAGCATAAGCGGAAACCGTTCCTTGATCCTTTTCAAGAGTTCCCAGCCATTCATGGCGGGAAGATTGATCTCCGAAAGCACCACATCCACTTCCGGGTGATCTTCGAGATAGGCCATGACGTGGTCAGGCGAATCCTTCTTTTTGCAGATCCATTTCGTCGCGTCGATAAAATTCATTTTGATCTCGTCGAGATACGCCGCGTCACTATCGATGCAAAGGATGGCCGGTCTTATATCGGCCATTTTCTGACCTTTAACGGGTAAATATATCGAAAAACGGCTGCCGATTCCCGGACGCGACAACACGCCGATGATGCCGTGATGCTCCTTAACAAGGCCGTAAGAAATCGACAGGCCCAAACCCGTTCCCTCCTTATCTCTGCGGGTTGTGAAGAAGGGCTCCAGAATGCGGTCCTGAACCTCTTTTGCCATGCCGATGCCGTTGTCTTCAATCTCGATCAGAACGGCATGATGAGCGCTCAAGTATCTTGCCGTGATAATGATTCGCCCTTTGCGATCCGACGGAATCGACTGATGAGCGTTGATTAATAAATTGGCGAGGACCTGTTCAATTTTCTGAAAGTGCCCCTGGACGGGCGGCAGGTTTTGGTCAACATACAGATCAATACGGGATACGGTTTTTCTGACCTGGGCACCGACGATAATTAATACTCCTTGAATAACCTCTCCAATCTGTACCGGCTTCATCGGTGCCGCCTCATCGGCCCTGGCAAATTCTTTCAATCCCGCCACGACGCGCTTGATCCTGTTGGAACCGATCTTGAACTCTTCGATAATCTCCTTCATATTCATGCAGACTTCGACATAACTGACCCCTCTGTCGCCCCAGTCGGGATGAGAGGCCCCGTTGCTGGCCAGGATCGGTTCAACAGTCGACCACATTTCTTCTAAAAGAGGGATATTGTTGGCGATAAAACTCACAGGGTTATTGATTTCATGGGCTACACCCGTAACGACTTCGCCCAGTGCCGTCAGTTTGTGGGATTGGATCATCTGCTGAAGACGCAATTCGATTTCCTGACGAATTCGTTTCTCCTCGGTAATATCCCGCCAGGCACCGACCATATAATTCCGGCGCGGGCTGGATGTTTTAATCAAGCGGCGATGGTCGGAAAACCAACGGTATGAGCCGTCGGAGGCCCGAAGGCGATATTCCAGCTGGGCTTTTCCTTTCGATATGGATTTTTGCAGCTTCGTGAGAACGTCATGCTGGTCATCGGGATGGATATGTTCCTGCCAGAAAGTGGCGTGTTCCGTAAATTGCCGGGGTTCATAGCCGGTTATTTCTTTAACACTGCTGCTGATAAAAGTGGTCCTGAAGTTTCCATCGGCGGTGCATGTGCAAGACACAATCGGCAGGGATTCAAGGATCAAAGAGAGCTGGTCGGTCGTTTCTTTCAGGGCTTTATTGGCATTTGCCAGTTCTTTGGTCCTGTCTTTGACTTTCGATTCCAAGTTTTCATGGGCCTTCAGAAGAGCTTCTTCAGCCTTCTTTTCTTCCGTGATATTTTCCAGCGTTTCAACAGCTCCGATGATGGCATTTTCGGCATTCCGGATGACGGCAGCCGTAAAACGCAGCCATCTGCCCTTTTCACCCAGTTCGGGGAAAAAATCCGTCGCTTCATAAGCTTCGTCGATCAATTTTGATTTGAGATACTTCCCTTCATACCAATGAGGTACCTTGTCCGGAAGTTCATCAACAATCAAATCAGCCATACAGGGCCGTTCGGATTTGTAGAAAGCCCGCCAATGCTGGCCGGTACCGACAACTTCTTCCGCTTTGATGCCGCTCAATTCCTCCAGCGCTTTGTTCCAGTATATGACCAGATGATCCTTACCAATGATAAAAGCGGGAATCGGTGAGCTGCCGATGATGCTGTTCACGAACTGGCCGCCGTTGCCGAATACTTCTTTGGCCCAGATACTTTCGGTTTTTGTTTCGGCTTTTCCAGCTTTCCCGCTTTTTTTTGGCTTCATCGTTCATCTCCCCCGAGACAGCATAGGCGGTCCTTAAAGCAACCCTATTTACAATGTGTTTTTCCGCTGAAATTTTACTAAGATGCGGGATTATATCCGTGTATTTCCAATCTGTCAATTTCGTTCGACCTTATATGTTCGCTGTCGGAATAACGCCGGTGACAACCGACGGCAGATGAATCTTTATACTGTTTTATTTTATATCTTGACACAATCCGCATTTTTCTATAATCACGCCACGCAACATTGTTTATTTTAGAACATTTGTAAATTCGGTTGCTTTATAGAGACATAAATAAGGTTTGTATAATGCTTAATTTACCTCCGGGTCCATTAACCGGCTTGATCAGCACCATCCTGCTGGGGTTAAATATCTTTTTCTGGGCAATGATCCTGTACTTTTTCACGATATTTAAAATCATTTTGCCTTTCAAACCGGTCCGTAAAATCATTGACCCGATTCTCCACAGGATCGCGGAAAACTGGATCACTGGGAACAGCGGTTGGATGCGCCTGACACAAAAAGCCGTCTGGGATGTCCGGGGCGTTGAGGGTTTACGTCACGACGGGTGGTATTTGGTCAACAGCAATCACCAGTCATGGGCCGATATCTTTGTTTTGCAACACGTACTGAACCATAAAATCCCTTTCATGAAGATTCTGACCAAGCAGGCTTTACTCTATGTGCCGTTGATGGGCCTGGCCTGGTGGGCTCTCGACTTTCCATTCCTTCGGAGGTACAGCCGTGAATATCTTAAAAAACATCCCGGGATGCGCGGAAAAGATCTGGAAGCAACCCGAAAAGCCTGTCAAAAATTCACCCTGACGCCGACCAGTGTCATGAATTTTTTAGAAGGGACCCGCTTTACAAAAGAAAAACACGCAAAACAAAATCCGCCCTATCGTTATCTTTTAAACCCAAAAGCGGGCGGTTTCGCCTTGCTCCTTAATACGATGGGGCAAAAGTTTCGCTCTATGCTCAATATCACCATTGTTTACCCGGACGTCGTCCCGAATTTCTGGGATTTTCTTTGCGGACGGATGAAAAAAGTGATTGTCCGCGTCGAGCAAATATCCATTCCCGAATACTTCATTCACGGTGACTACGAAGAAGACCCCGCTTACCGTGAATCTATTCAGCAATGGGTTCACCAACTATGGATCGCAAAAGACGACCTCATCGATCAGCTTCTTGCCGGATCAAATACAATTGCTACAAGTAACGGGTAGCAGGCGACCCGTCTCCAAACCTTGTGCCTTGTCCCTGGAACTTTCAACCGGTCTTTTAGTCCTGCCAGTTCTTCCAATATTCCATCAACCGCGGTTTCATATTCTGCTTGATGGATGTATACGTCTGCCTGTTCTTTTGGGCCATCATGCGCGCCCATTCCATTGTTTTGTCCCAGAGTTCTTCCTGCGGATAGGCGGCCATCACGATTTTCTTCTCCTGGGCTTCTATTCCCCCGATGCGCTTGCCGGTAAGCATCATTTCCGACAGGGCAAGACGGTCGGGCAACAGTTCCAGCACGGCATGCATAATGGGCGTGAAGGGGATATTGATATCCACTTCCGGCCAGCAGAAAAACCCCCGATCCGCCCGCATGAAGCGAAAATCGAAGCAGGCGGCCAAAATTGCACCGCCCGCATAAGTATGACCATTGAGGCAACCGATCGTCGGGCAGTTTAACAGAGACATCCGAAGATAAAGCTTGTCCATGTATCTCCCGAAGTTTGCGACACCGCCATCCTGCTGCGATTGCAGCCAATCCAGATTGATGCCGTTGTTCCAGAATTTCGGATCGCTGCTGACAACGACAAGGGCGGTGTTGCCCTGATAGGCTTCAACGGCCTCCATGCCAGCCAAATATTCTTCAATGACATCGACCGTCAGGCGATTTTCCTCCGCACCGTTCGTCAGGGTTAATATATGCACATCTCCGTCTTTTGTTAGCTCCATATAAGGCATTTTTCCGCTCCTTGGTCTTTGCCGGTCGTTTATTTATTTGAATAGGCAGGAATTAGCGTTCCCGACATCTAAATCACGATCCGGCGATTTTCATCAGTTTTCTTGTCACATGATTTACAAAATCTCTTGCTGTTTGTGCGGCCACCATCATGGAAAATCCGGCACCGTCAAATGTTTCCCGTTCTTAGAGTCGATTCATATCTAATGCTTCCCCGGAATAATTTCAAGACCTTTTCGCCATTTCCTCGCCATTTTCATCATTGACACAGGAATCCGCTTATCTTATTATTCAATTAAAACAATTACGCATCCTGGCAGGGATGCGTCGGTCAGTGTCGCGAGGCATCCGGATGAAGCCGGATGGGTGTTCAGGCAGGCTTATCACGAAAGGAGGGTTTTATGGCCAGGAAATCCGTCGAAAAAGTTGCCGCCGGCAAAAGCGGCAAGACCAAGAAGGATAAACGGGGCCTCCCGGTTGGTCGCCGGGAATCCGATCATTTACTGCACAGCATTATTCAAGGATTTTCCATTCCTGCCTTCGTTATCGGCAGGGACCACAAGGTTGTCCATTGGAACCGCGCTCTGGAACATTTAACCCATATCCCGATGAACAAAGTGGTTGGAACCAACCAACACTGGCGAAGCTTCTATGCCGAACCAAGGCCCTGTATGGCCGATCTCCTGGTTGACGGCGCCGAAGATCGAATCCCCAAATGGTATGCCGGCAAATACCGCAAGTCCGACCTCCTGGAGGAAGCGTACGAAGCGACTGATTTCTTTCCGGCGCTGGGCGAAAAGGGGCGATGGCTTCACTTCACCGCCGCTCTCATCCGTAATACCGG
Source organism: Deltaproteobacteria bacterium (assembly GCA_016928025.1). Classification (GTDB taxonomy): domain Bacteria; phylum Desulfobacterota; class Syntrophia; order Syntrophales; family JAFGHS01; genus JAFGHS01. The sequence goes on along the minus strand of JAFGLN010000076.1, from coordinate 7,979 downwards.
TAATGAAATCATCGGCGCCATTGAAACTTTGGAGGATATTACGGATCGCGTCACTGCCGAATTGACTCAACGCGAGAGCGAACAGCAACTCTTCAACATCATCGAAGGATCCCCCATCCCGGCTTTTGTCATCGGTCTCGATCACAAGGTCATTTACTGGAATCGGGCACTGGAAAAATTAAGCAATATCCCCGCGAAAGATATGATCGGCACCAATCAACACTGGCGTGCCTTTTACGCCAAGGAAAGACCCTGCATGGCCGATCTCGTTGTCGATCAGACCATGGAAACCATCCCGGAATGGTATGGCGATGTCGCCAAATCAAAGCTTCTGGAAGACACATACGAAGCGGAGGGATTCTTCCCGGACTTGGGTGAAAACGGACTTTGGCTGAGATTCACGACATCTCCTCTCCGCAGTTCCCGCGGGGCCTTGGTTGGCTGCATTGAGACGCTGGAAGACATCACCGAGCGGATTAATTCTCAGCAAAGCCTCATTGAAAGTGAACGGACATTACACAGTATCCTGGAGGGATTTTCCATTGCCGCTTTCGTCATTGATAAAAATCATAAAATCCTTTACTGGAACCGGGCTTTGGAAAAACTGACGAATGTGAATGCCGTTGACGTTATCGGAACCAACCAACAATGGAGGGCCTTCTACTCAAAAGAAAGGCCGTGCATGGCCGACCTGCTCGTGGACAGCGCAGCGGAAAAAGTTTCCAAATGGTATTCCGGAAAATACCAGAAATCGGATCTCATTGAAGACGGTTACGAGGCGACGGACTTCTTTCCCGACCTTGGAACCAGCGGGCGCTGGCTAAGGTTTACGGCCGCCCTCATCCACGATAGCCAGGGCGAGCTTGTCGGGGCCGTTGAAACCCTGGAAGACATTACGGATCAGAAGCTGGCGGAAAACGCCCTGAAACGCAGATTGAAGAATTCATCATAATAACGCCGGCAAAAGCGGACGGATCCGATTCATGAAATGTGTTCTCCCTAAGGCCGTAAGGAAGGAGGTCAGACCATGACAACATCACATACGACAAAACTTATTGAGACGATCGAATACAAAGCCCAGGCTATTGCGGAGCAATGGTATAAAAATGTCAAGATTAATCCCAAAACCCCCATCTTTCATAAAATGCCGGAAAATGAGGCCATGGAACTGGCTTTAACCTTCTATGGCAATTACCGCAAACTCTTCGATACGGACAAGCCGTTTGAGGAGGCGCATATTCTCTTTTCCAAATATGCGACCGATTGCTATGAAAAGCGCATCCCTCTGCCTCAAGCTATCTATGCATTGATTCTCATGAGACGTCATATGTGGCTCTTTGCTGAGTACCAGGCCGTATTTGAAACGGCCGTAGAACAGCGGCACGCGCTGGAAAGCCAGAGCCGAATGATTCTCATGTTCGATTACGCCGAATACGTTGTGATTCTGACTTACGACGAATTGATCAGAAATGAGGTTGATGACAAGTTTAAAGCGTTAAAAATCAAAAGCCCCTTATTTGTCCTTTGGCCGGGCGGGCTGAAGGACAAAGGTAAATAGATCATTTATCGAGTTCTTTTCTTACGGTCATTCCCAGTTTCTCGATAAGGTAGGGTTTTTTGACGTATGGGCCTGCCCCAAGTTCCTGCGTCTGACTGACCCGGTTCGTCAGTGCAAATCCGCTGACGATGACGGCCTTCTGGCCCGGCCGCACATCAACCATTCGACGATACGTCTCCAGGCCGTCTATGCCGGGATCCATGATCATATCCAGGATAACCAGATCAACCGGCTCCTTTTTGATGAAATCAACGGCCTCTTCTCCGCTCGCAACAGCGGTTACGTTGTATCCGAGTTTTTCCAGCATGGCCGAAGCCAGCATGCGCTGGTCTTCCACGTCGTCAACGACCAGGATATGCTCACCGTGCCCCGCATAGGACCTGGGCTCAACCGCTGTTTCCTGCTCCACCGCTTTTTCCCGGGTTGCAGGGAAATAGGCCGTGAACTCACTCCCTTTGCCGTCTTCGCTGGTGACATCGATGTAACCTCCATGATCTTTAACGGTCCCCCAGACCACCGCCAGTCCGAGGCCGGTGCCGCTGCGGCCCATTACCTTCTTCGTGTAAAACGGTTCGAAAATTCTGGACAAATCCACGGCCGAAATGCCCGATCCCGTATCTGAAACACCCAGGACGGCGTAATCCCCTTCCTGGGTGTTGTCATAACCGGGTATCGGCTTATCCACATAACGGTTTTCCGTTTTGATCAGGACCTCGCCTTTCGTCTCAACAGCCTCGGCGGCATTTACAATAAGATTCATTACCGTTTTGGTCAGATGGATGGGCGATCCCTTCAGATTCAAAAGTTCTTTGTCCAGGAACGTTTTAAACACCACCCCCGGATAATGGGATTTCAATAAATCAAATTCCGGTGTCTGTAAATAATCTTCGATGATGCGATTGAGACTGAGGATCTCGGAAGTGACAACTCCTCTGCGGGTCATAGTCAGCAGATCCTGAATAATCGCCGCCGCCCTTTGCCCCCCATTCAGGATCTGATTGACATGATTTCTCAGCGGACTTTCTCCAGGCAGCTGCAGCAAGAGCAGTTCCGAATAACCGACCAGGATACCCAAAACGTTGTTGAGATCATGGGCCACGCCACCGGCCAGCATACCTAAAGCCTCCATTTTCTGGGCACGCTGCAGGCGATCCTGCAGAAGATTTCTTTCGTCCTCCGCCTGCTTGCGCTCCGTAATGTCATCCAAAAAATTGAGTGTGGCTTCTTTGTTGTTCCAGACAATATTGACCGCATGGATTTCCACCCATCGTATCTCCCCGTCTTTAGTTATGATCCGGAAGGAATAGATAGGCGGCACATATTCCCCCCGTAATCGCTTAAGATGATTGTCATAAACCATCTGCCTGTCATCGGGAAAGATAAAGTCAATAAACGGCGAACCCACAAGCTCCTCTTCATTGTGACCAGAGAGCTTCATTGTCGCTTGATTAACAAAAGCCAAACGCCCCTCCTGAGCAACAAAGATCGCTTCACCGGCGTTCTCCACAACGAGTTTATATTTTTCTTCACTCTTTCTTAGTTCGTTTTCCTCGATTTTGCGTTCTGAAATGTCCCTGATAATGCTTATAACTGCGTATGGTTTGTCCGTCTTTGTCCGAACCAAAGAGGAACTGACTTCTACGGGGAGTATCGTACCATCTTGAAGCCGCACCATATATTCATTACTTTTCGTTTGTCCTTCACTGATGGCCTTTTTGAGATTTTCTCTTGCGAAAGCCTTACTATCTTCCGCCAAAATATCATACATTGATTTTAATTCCCGCAGCATTTCATTAATGTTTGATACCCCGTAAGCCTTGGCCGCCAGCGAGTTAGCCGTGATAATTTTACCATTAAAATCATACATGACAATGACATCCGGCGACATTTCAATCAGCGTGCGATACAGCGCCTCGCTTTCCCGCAGTGCTGCCTCCACGGTTTTTTGTTTCGCCTTTAGGTCTTCCAACTCGGCAATCCGGCAGCGCAGTGTGGCAATTTCTTTTTCATATTGTTCCGCGGATCGGCTGTTATCGCGCATCTTATCTACCTCGCATTCTGTTGATCAGACGGAAAAGCCCCCACTTTTAGGAATATTTTTTGAGAAGAGATACTGATATGATGGGCTATTCAGATTTTTGGTGTTTGAATTATATAGTTTTTGTGAATGCTCGTAAATGTTTTATTTTGGGACCCGCAATTCAACAAATAGTCCCTTTTTTTCTCTTGTTTTGCCGATTATCCAGGAACAGGTTAAACGTCAAATCCACAGCCGATCAGCGGTCCATCATTGAAATCGCAGTTAGACTTTTCTTTTATGGTTGGATGCGAGGCAATATTTCTAACCCATTAATATTGTTTACTTGTTCTTTTGAAAAAACGGGTCTTCCTCAAAAATGTGGCGCCAAAAAAATGGTTGAATCTTTATCTGGCAGAAGAGGTCAAGAAACTCCTTTCGAGCCAGAACGTCTTTTTGATCGGAACCAGCCCGCCGATCCGCGACATTATCCCAGTATGTTGTTCGATCGCGTATTTGCGTGCCCATGATGTTCAAGGATAAAGTTGCGGGGATTCTCTATCACGACAACCGCCTGCTGAATTCCGTTTTTAAGGAGTCCGACATTGAACTGCTTTCGTTCTATGCGGCCCAGGCCGCCGTTGTCCTGGACAATCTGACATTGCGCGATGAAGTCCGTCGGCTGAATGAAAAGATGCTCGATGATAAAAAATATGAGGAGGAACCGCACTACCCCGTCGGTCAATTTAAAGACATCGTCGGGAAAAGCGATGTCATCCAGCAGATGCTGTTTCTGGTGGAACAGGTGGCGGCCACGGACGCCAACGCATTAATCCTGGGCGAAACTGGGGTCGGCAAGGACTTGGTGGCCAACGCCATGCATTTTCAGAGCGCCCGGAGAGGCAAACCCTTCATCAAGGCCAATTGCAGCGCCCTGACGGAAACCTTGATCAACAGCGAATTGTTCGGCCACGAGCGGGGCGCCTTCACCGGGGCCAACAACCGCCGTATCGGGCGCTTCGAACTGGCCGACGGCGGAACGCTTTTTATGGACAAAATCGGCGATTTGCCGCTTTCCAGCCGGGCCAACCTGCTGAGAATTCTTCAGAGCCATGAATTCGAGCGTGTCGGCGGCAATGAAACCGTCCATTCGGACTTCCGCCTGATTGCGGCCACCAACCGCGATCTCGAACAATTAGTCGAAGAAAAAAGCTTCCGAGCGGATCTCTATTTCCGTTTATCGGAAATATATCCTGATGTATGACGGTATTCCATGTCTTTACCGAAATCCTTGTACTTCCATTCCAGGGTGTTGCTCACCATCGTGTCGCTTGAACTGGTGTAACGGGAGTTGACCAGCCGCATGGGCGCATGGTCAGGACCGATCGTCGGTGCGATGTGCTGCTCAAAATAGGGACTGACGATATGGTATACGCCGTTTTCTTCCCTAATGTCTATCTTCGCAACTTTGACGCCAAGCTGTTTCTGCGTTATTTTACTGGTAAGATGTGCGGTTAGGAAAGACTCCATGATTTGACGTTGTTCATTGCCGGCGTTTTCGCCGATATAAATAGCGCCTTCTCCGAAGCCTTATTTACCGCGGCCATGATCGGAAATGTTGGGGCTTATGTCATCGGAAAAGAACGTGAATATAACGCCCTGCATATCCACGCCCTGAATGATGCCCTCATACACTTTATAAGTGCCGAGACCCGCACAGGGACCGTCCGTTTTGTCCCGGCCAAAGCCCGGCATACACTGCCCATTGCTGCGGCAGCAACTGTAGTCGATTCCTTTTAACGTCTATCTTTGTTCTGTCATTTTTTTCTCCTATCCATCCCATAAGGTCCATCGATCAGCCCCGATTCGGGAAACTCTTTTTTCATGGCCCAGCGCGCCGCCTGCCACATCATTTCTTTGGCGGATTTTTTCCAGAAGGACATTTGGTGACACAGGAAATTAAGTACTGCGACACGGCCCTTTCCGGCCTCTCGCGTCCAGCCTGCAACTCGGTCAAGGGGGAAAGCGTCATGGCCTTCATATGGTACCTGGGGCGTATATTCTGAAAGATTGGACACCAGATCGGGCGTTTGCTTCGCCCGGAAAAAAGGTACGCAATCATCCTCAAGATCAGCGCCGAATATTTCATCAACCGCCTGGTAAGGCTCGACGCCGCGGGAGACGGGATGATCCGGGTTCATCTCATAGAAGCTCGTTATCATCAGGTGGCCGTGCATTTTGGGATTCCTGACGCCGATGAGCTGCATAAACGCCTTCTTTCCCGGACTCCAGAGGGCGGCATGCACGGGAATGATCCCCATGCCCCGGTTTATCACGTTGTCCACGACGGCTTGCTCCTGCTCAGGAGTCATCCAGACCGCCGGCCGCGGGCGGTGGTCCACCACACCGTCCGGTATCCATCCTCGCGAATCTTCTCCGGCATATCGTGCGATGATGAAAAGATCCGTCAGGGCCGAGCGTCGGGGGTTACGAACCGTCCAGACTGGGGAAACAGTAATTTCCAACCGGTAATCCCCAGGACGCTGCGCAATGGGTTTCGTACATTATGCCGTTGTGCCAATAGTCGCCCGCAAGGATCATCACCCGGCATTCGCCCTTTTCCTTCGGAGCGATATAAATATGCTCCATTTCAGCTGACGAAGCAGCGGGCGCGGTATCGGTCATATCCTGTCTCCTCTATTTAATGTCCTTTTGCTTATGGATGCGCTCGACCTTGAAAATAACGGGGCGGAGGCCGTCGTTGCAGCTGTTGATGGCGACCCCTTCCTGCCACACCCATTGATTGCGGAAAAAAGTCCCCTGCGCGCCGTGCACGATGGCGAAGACATAATGCTGGATGCATTTCCACGCCTCATCGCAAAAACCTTCGGGCTTCACATAACCCGCCCCGAATACCTGCCCCACTTTGTGAAACGGACACGGGCCGAAGTTTTCGACGCCGTACTCCTGGGCCAGCTTTTCATTGAACTGGGTTTCCAGAACCGTAATTCTGCATTTTGCCATCCGTCGTCCCTCCTTTTTCTATTCAACCATAACGGTGAACGCGTCAACCATGTGTTGAAGATATGTCCTTAGGCACCGCCGAAGACACAGCGCGGATTATCGACCGTCATGGTCCTGATCTGTTCATCGGTGATGCCGGCTTTTTTAAGGGCCGGCAGGATGTTGCGAAAGATATGCGTGACGGACCAGTTGGCGAACAACTTTTCATCTTCCGGAGGCCTTCGGCCGCCTCTTCCGAAGCCGCAGGATGTAAAATCATGGGACAGGAGAATACGGTCGGCATAGCCCAACGCCAGAAGACCGAGCAGAGTGGCAATGCGCACTTTGTCCGGCACCAGGGCTTCGATGCCGAACCGGTCGAACGCGATATAGACACCTTTATCCAGAACATTCAGGTGATAAGCCATCGTGGAGTTGCCGCACATATGGCCGATGACTATTTTCTGAGGATCGACGCCTTCGCCGATGAACAGGTCCGCCTGCTCGGGACCCATCGTGCCATCCTCGGTATGCGTTAAAATAGGCACACCGGTGTCTTTGCTGGCCTTCACCGCAGCCCGCATCATCGCTTCCTCGCAGGGGCCGATACGGTTCAGACTGGATGATACCTTAATGGCACCGGCCTTGATGCCGCTCTGCCCGATGCCGTTGGTAATTTCCTGCATGAATCCTTCATAGAGTTCCGTTTGCATGTCACCAATTTTGTCTCTTTGCCGCATAAGAAGGTAGGTCCATTTGCCCAATCCCTCAAGGTAGCGGCCGGTGCTGCAGACGATATGCACCTGGAGCTTTTCGGAAACGGCCTTTATAATATCGACATCTCGCGACAGATCGACGGCAGTGGCATCGACGATGGCATTGACGCCGAAGGCTTTCAACGGCTCAAGATTTCTCACACACACTTTGACAATTTTTTCTCGATCGAAGGGCCGCGCCAACGGATCGCAATCCCAGCCGGGATATCCGGCGGCGATATGCTCATGGGGTAACGTGAGGCCGAGAGATTCGGGGTTAATCGGACCAAGGACCGTATTGATTTTTGCCATTTTTGCTCACTCCTTTCTTAATGACCTGCGATAAATATTTGTACCTTTTCACAATCTCCGAAAATGAGATTGTGCCCACAGGAAAAATTGTCATTCCATGATTTGCAATTGTTTTAGGCAATTTTGATGCCATGACAGAAAGTAAATTAATAACAATACATAACACATTCATTGCGTTGTTTAAAAATCATATTTGATGCTGAATACGCCATATATGACGCCAAAAAGGACACGAATTGCTATTGTTTAAGGGTCTCCCCATTGTCAAGACAAAAAATGGGTTTGTTTAAGGTGCACTTGGCACGTCTGCTCGGTTTAAGGTTAAGCTCTCTTT
>JAFGLN010000075.1 GCA_016928025.1 Deltaproteobacteria bacterium | reverse complement strand
GTCAGTCCCTTATCAAAAAATAATCTTGAAATATATGTATATAATATGCATACTACAGCATCACATTTGTATGAGGTGAAAACATGAGAACAACACTGAATATTGAAGATAATTTGATTGACAAAGCAACAAAACTTACCGGAATTAAAGAGAAAACAACGCTAGTCAAGTTAGGATTGGAAGCGCTTATTGCCAGAGAAAGCGCACGGAGGCTTGCAAAGTTAGGTGGAACTCAAAAACAGCTTCAAGAAATACCGAGAAGAAAAGGAGCATGATAGATCATGATTCTTGTGGACACCTCCGTTTGGATCTCGCATTTGAGAGACGGAAATACTGAATTGGAAAACTTGCTCAATAACGGCTTCGTATTGTGTCACCCATTGATTGTAGGAGAACTGGCGTGCGGAAATCTAAAAGACAGAGCCGTTATACTTTCTTTTCTTAAACTGTTGCCCATGAGCATAGAAGCAGAGCATGAAGAAGTATTCTCCTTTATTGAAAACAAACGGTTAATGGGGAAAGGTATTGGTTATGTTGATGCTCAGCTTATCGCGTCCGCTGCCTTAACGGGCGTTCCAATTTGGACCCTTGATAAGAATTTGGCACAAGTGGCTGACGGACTGCATATTAAATATAAAAATTGATGACCCGGCGCTAAAGCCGATCACAGCGACTGCGGCGCAGCTCTGGCTTAGCTTTTCGTTGGAAGGACGCTTCGTTGATAGTTAAAAAACGATGAACCATTTTTGATATTGACAATAATTTTTTATTCCTCTCTGATCTAAAGGAAACTTTAGAGCAGGAGGAAGCGCAATGTATCACCCAAGATTTTGTGGTAATCATTATGAAATGGGACGGAAACTGGGTAATATATTTAGAAAAAACAAAGCCCAGTTCCCTATTAAACTCGACCCATTTCAAATCAATCATGGCAAAAAATGCGGTAAATTACTAAAAAAACACTTTCCTGAAGCTGCAGAAGAAATTCAAGGCGTAACAGACGCAATTAAATATGACAATAACATATTTACATCCTGGTTGATGTGTATGGGAAGTTGTCTTGATATTGAAAATGAGGATTGCGTCGAGGTTCGGGGATGTACGGCGTTCAGCTTCACGCATATCGATCAAATCTATCATGCCCGGGACAACGATCTGCCGCCGTTTTTAAAGGAGATGAGTAAAAGTATTTATTACAAACCCCAAAACGGTAATAGCTTTATCCTGAATACGTCATCGTTTATTAATGGCGAGGAAGGTATGAATAATTGTGGCTTAGTCGCCGCTATGACTTTCGTTCTTCCAAAGTTAGATGAAATTAAACCTGGAATCAATTCGGTCTTTTTAGTGCGCTATATTCTTGAGAAATGCAAAACCGTTGATGAAGGTATTCGTGTTTTAAGAGAGCTTCCTATCGCTTCAAGTTGCAATATAATTTTAACAGACAAAACCGGAGAAATGGTAGTAGCCGAATGCAATCCGCTAAATATACATTTCCGATACCCTGAAAAAAACAAAAATGGAGAAAGATTTATTATTACTGTAAACCATTTTACATCAAAAGAGATGTGGAAACATGATGCGAGTGATCGAAATGTCTATTTTTCTGAAGATCGATATCAAACTGTTTATAATGCATTAATGAGTATTGATAGCAGCAACGGTGTTAAGCTTGCAAAGAACATTTTGAGCGGGAAGCATGGTTTTATTTGTCAGTACGATAAAAAATTGAATTTTAATACAATTTGGTCATCTGTGTTTGATATTTCTAATAATAAAATATACAGAGCGGAGGGTAATCCATCACGAACAAAATTCAGGGAAGATATTCGTTTTAGCAAAATAGACAAATGACATTTTTCGGCTTAATGCCCAAAAACGGGGTCGGAAATAGGGTAATTATTTTATGATAACAATGGTATGTATGGATAAAAATTCAGAAGGCTGAATGGGCAAGGGGTCAAGTCTTTGCTTGACTCAAGTTAAAGGTGCGCACAGGGATAAGATGGGCCAAGCAAAGACTTGATCCCTTGTATCCTGCTCCCTGGTGTCTCTCGCTTAATTCTTACTCGGTTGAAGCAGTGAACTAAACAAATATGGTGCTTCGCGATGAAAAAAATCACAACAATAGGATTTCGAATAGTTGGGGTATTGGGAGGAATTATTCTGTTGATCAGTGTTGGCGGGTATCTTTACTTACGAGTTGAGGCCCCTCACTTTATTACGATTGCCCGTAATATCGAGGAAGATACTGTGACCGTAGCACTGGAAGAACTCGACAGGGCAGTCTTTGTGCAAGGGATGAATGCCTGTGAAAATCTGTATGTCGATAAACAGACAATGCGCGTCTATGTTACTGACCTCGGAGGATTTCTTCATTTGCTTGATGGTGAATCACGAGAACAGTTGAAAATACGAAAATCTCTGAGAATTGGCCGGTTTGGATTGGGAATCGATAAAGGCCCTGATGGCTTGTTGTATGTCGGATTCAGCCAATACAATACACAGGGGTGGATTGAACGAGGGGGGCGATTTACCGGGTTGATCCTGAACTTTATCAGTCGGTCAAGCTGACAACTGATTACCAGGCAATAAATGGTCTTGCCTGCGACCATGCTGGCCACTTTTACTTTGCGTCAAGTAACTTTGATTTCTTTCACCCACAGGGAAAGGTCTATATGATGCAGATTGCGCCTGATGATTCATACTCGGAGCCGGAAATGTTTTTGCAAGACATTGGTTTAGCCAATGGATTGCATTACAACGCCCAGGAGAATCGCATATATCTGAGTGATACCTTAGAAACGGTATCCTCCTTCATTCCCGGAGAACAGAGATTGGAAATCGTTTATCGGAAAACGAAATATATGGAATCAACTGATGATATTTGCACAGATCGTCAGGGAAATCTGTGGATATCAGATCCCTTTGAGAGTACCCTGAAACAGTATAATCCGAAAACGAAACAACTTGTGCGCTATGATATTGAAGGAATTGGCCAAACCTCAGCCTGCGGTATTCTTGAAGAGGATGGGGAAGAGGTGCTGTATGTTACTGAAATCAAGACAAAACGAGATCCCATGTCTGATGTCTATGATGGTCGTGGACTTTTCATTGTATCGGTGAACTCGTTGACAACGCTCAGGAGCGCAAAAGAGTGATCCACCAATTGAGTCAACCGGCAAACATGGAATTGTGACAGCCCATGATGCAATGTATCGTATTCGTCGGGGACTGTATAGGATCAGCTATTCCATTCAAAATAAAGAGCTTACCATTTGGGTAATAACGGTCGGACATCGAAAAGATGTTTATCGCTGAAGCGAATCGGGTAGCCGGGGGCTTTTCTCCCCCGCTCGGGTTCATCGCGTTACGGAGCACATAGGAACGATTCCCATACTTTGGGTTCGGCCCTTCGGCAGGATGAGGCCTCCCGTGCAGACTTGCCCGGAAATTGGGCCTTGTATTCGGTAACAATCTGTATCGGTTCTATCCCGCTAAATGCGACACACAACACTTTTTGAAAAAGGAGTGTTAAACCATGGATGATAAATTATCCACCAATCTCGGCGATATTCAAAAGACATTGGTTCTTCCGTTATGGGGCCGCGCGGTTGAAACGAATAAGCCGAAGCCGTTGCTCGTCGATCGGACCGCCGCCCAGGTGATCCAAAAAATCGACTATGATTTCTCCGAAATAGAAAAGAGTCTCAGGGTTGTCAGTCAACTCGGATGGATCGCCCGGAGCTACCATATTGATTCGATGACGAGGCTTTTTATTCAAACGCATCCAACGGCAACCATCGTTAATATCGGGTGCGGATTGGATACGACATTCGATCGCATCGATAACGGCCGGATTATCTGGTACGATTTGGATCTGCCGGATGTTATGGCGCTACGGAAGAAACTCATTCCCGAAAACGAAAGACGGATATTGATCGAAGATTCCTTTTTACATCGGGAGTGGATGGACCGGGTGCGTAATAAGGAGCATGTGTTGCTCATCGCGGCCGGCGTTCTGTACTATTTTGAGGAACACCAATTGAAAGAGATTTTTGCGCATATGTTAGACGCCTTCCCCGGAGGGGAAATGATCTTGGACGCAAGTTCCCCGGGGGGAATCAAGATGGCCAATAAAATGGTCATAAAGGCCAGCGGAATGGATGAAAAATCCTTTTTAAAGTGGGGAATTAAAGACGCGAAAATCCTTGAATCATGGGATAGAAGAATCAATCTGTTGGATCAATATGCAATGTTCCATAACCTAAAAAACAATTTCTCCTGCAAGGGAAAGATCATGGCGTGGATGTCTGATGAATTGAAGATACAATACATGATCCATTTACGATTTTTAAAACAATAAATGCACGGAGACCAATATTCATGTTTTCAAAAAAATCCCATTACCCCTATACGTTTGGTGGCACAGGTTTTGCTGTCACTTCAGCAGGTAACGGAACCATTAAGAATCGAGAGGCGCTGAGATGAATTCGAAGACAAAGATTGGAATTATTATCTGCGACCGCTACCGCCGCTGCGCGGGAGGAAAGTGTTTGCGGTCCATGAGGAACAAGGAAGGGGCTTTCAGCATATACAAGGACACGGCTGTTGAGTTGGTCGGTTTTACAACCTGTGACGGCTGTCCCGGCGGCAACATAGAATATGCGGGAGATGAAATGGTAAAAAACGGCGCGGACGTCATTCATTTGGCCACGGGCTTTGTGGTCGGTTATCCCCCCTGCCCTTACATCAATAAGTTTAAGGCCTTTCTCGAAAAACGTTACAGCGTTACGGTCGTTGTAGGAACACATCCCATACCGAAAAAATATCTTGATATGCATACGTCCCTGGGGACTTGGGAAGACGCCGCATGGAAACCACTGATCGAACCGACGATGAGTGATGAGTTGACGCGAGCAAATTACGATTGAAAAGGAAAGCAGTCATCCCAAAATTCAGGTTGTCTGTGAAGCCATTGTCGGAGCCGGCAAAGAATTGGCCGGAAGCGGCGGAATTTCGGATAAAGCACAGCGGGCGGCCCATCACAATATTGTTGTGTTGCCAGAGACCTTCAAGTTTATATTAAGAGTCGACCTCTTCAGAAAAAACAGACCGATCATGGAAAAGATATTTCAAAAAGTGCTAACACACATTGAACAGTAAAGGATTTAAGCATGAATTTTCGAGTGACCAATGACAAACTTTCTTTCCGGACAACCGGTGACACGGATATCCTTGACATTACCAGAGAGGTTTCAGACAAAGTCGCCGAATCGAATATAAAAGACGGTCAGGTTTTGATCTTTGTTCCCGGCTCCACGGCGGCGCTGACGACCATTGAATATGAAAGCGGTGTGATTCAGGATTTAAAGGACACCATCGACCGGATAGTCCCCAAAAGTATCCCCTACCGCCATGATGCCCGGTGGGGCGACGGCAACGGTTACTCGCACGTCCGCGCCGCCTTTCTGGGGCCGTCTCTGACCGTTCCCGTCATCAATGGACACCTGGTTACCGGGATGTGGCAGCAAATCATCCTGATCGATTTTGATAATCGTCCGCGAACTCGAAATATTTCCGTTCAGATTTCAGGCGTCTAAAGGGTGTGTGCGGCTCGGTCGATTTCTGCCCAGAGGATATCCCTCCCCTGGCCGGTTCTGGCGGAGAAAAGAACGGGGGAAAAATCTTCGGGGAGGCCGGAGATGGCTTTGAATTTACGGAGTGATGCATTGAGCTGATTTTTGGAAAGTTTGTCGATTTTTGTCAGGACAAAGAGGAAAGGAATCCGGTTGACGATCAGCCAGTTCGCCAGATCCAAATCCTGTTGCGACAGGTCGCGGCGCGCATCCACAATCAGGATAACCAGCTTCAGCATTTTTCGGCTTTTCAGATAGGCTTCCACCATGGGCTGCCAGTTTTTCCGCACCGACTCCGGCACCCTGGCAAAACCGTAGCCCGGCAGATCGACCAACGCATACGTATCATTGACGGAGAAAAAATTGATCAGCTGGGTGCGGCCGGGGGTGTTACTGGTTCGCGCCAGGCTTTTTTGTCGGACCAGGACATTGATCAGGGATGATTTCCCCACGTTGGATTTGCCGGCAAAGGCGATCTCCGGCAATTTTTCTTCCGGATAATGAGAAGGATGTGATGCGCTCTTGATAAACTTGGCCGATACAATCTTCATAAAACGCATCATTCCCGCTCAAAGGTAATTTGATATTTTTCCAGCTTTCTCTCAAAAGTCGGGCGGGATATGCCGAGGATATCGCAGGTTTCGCCCTTATTCTTATTTGTTTCCTTGATGACCTTGCGAATGTATTTTTCTTCCACCTCATCCAGGGTCAGCCATCGGCCGGATTCAGTGGCGAAGACGGAATCCGGACTCTTTTCGGTAGTGTCTTCGGACCCTTCCAGCAGCAAATCGGGAAAATCGTTTTTCCCCAGGATCTGGCCTTTGGCCACAACGGCCGCCCGGACCAGCAGATTCTCCAGTTCCCGGATATTCCCCGGCCATCGATATTGCATAAAAATGTCCATCATTTCCTCGGACACACCCACGATACGTTTATGTAAATCTCTGTTGATTTTAGTCAGCAGATAATCCACCAGAGGGACGATATCTTCCCGCCGTTGCCGGAGGGGCGGAATTTTGATCGAGACGATATTCAGCCGGTAATAAAGGTCTTCCCGGAACTTTCCTTCCTTCACGATTGTTTTCAAATCCCGGTTGGTGGCAGCGATAATTCTGGCATGGACCTTCACCCGGTCTTTGCCGCCCACCCGCTCGAATTCCATTTCCTGAAGAACCCGCAACAGTTTCGCCTGCAGGTTCAGAGACATTTCACTGATTTCATCCAGAAATACCGTTCCATGATGGGCCAGCTCGAATTTTCCCAGTTTTCGTCCGATGGCCCCCGTAAAAGACCCTTTTTCATGGCCGAAAAGCTCCGATTCCAGCAGCGTTTCCACAATGGCCGAACAATTGACGGCAATATACGGTTCATTGGGCGCCGTGTTGTTATGAATGACTTTCGCGATTAACTCCTTGCCGGTGCCGCTTTCACCTTCAATCAACACGGTGGTTTTGCTCTGAGAAACAACACCGATGATCTTGAAGATCTCCCGCATCTCCGTACCCGAACCAATGATATCACCCACCTTGAACTGCCGGGAGGGTTCCACAAGAAAGCCGTCGATCTTCTTTTCCATCTCCGACGCCTTGAGGGCTTTTTGGATGGCCACTTCCAGTTCATCGACGTTGATCGGTTTATGAATATAATCGAAGGCACCTTCCTTCATGGCGCGGATCGTCGTTTCCATATCGTGGAATGCCGTAATCATGATAACCTTGACGTTTTCATTGTCCTCAAGCAGGTCTTCGAGCACGGTAAAGCCGTCGATATCGGGCAGCCGGATATCGAGGATGACGGCGTCCGGCTCGAATTCCACAAACCGGTTCAATCCTTCCGTCCCGTTCTGGGCCGTACTGATTTCATACCCTTCTTCGGTCAAGTAAAGATCGAGGGTCTCACGAATGGATTTGTCGTCGTCGATTACGAGAATTTTCGGCATGTCGTTTTATCCTTGAGGGCAATAACGTTAACTCTTCGCATCAAAGGGCAGTAAAACCACAACTTTTGCGCCTTTGCTCTTTTTATTCTGCAGTTCTATCGATCCGTGATGCAGCTCAACAATTTTTTGGACCTGGGACAGGCCGAGGCCGGTCCCGTAATTTTTTTTCGTGAAAAACGGGTTAAACAGGTTCGGAAGATCCTCTTCCGCAATACCGGCCCCCTCATCTTCGATCTCGATACGCACCATTCGGCCGTCATTTTCTGACAAATCCGCGGAAACCTTCATGAGCCCTTCTATCTCCGACGCCTCGGCAGCATTCCGATACAAATTCAGCAATGCCTGGGCCAGCATTTCTTCGTCACAATGAATATCCGGAATGTCGGGGGCAATGTTTTTCTCCACTTTGAGCTGTTTATCCAAAATATTTTTTTCCGCCAGCAGAAGCGAATGTTCGATAATATTTTTAAGGTTGCAAGGCGTAATCTTCGGCTCTGCCGGTTTCGCATAGATGAGAACATTATTGACCAGTTCCTCCAGGTGCTCAACTTCCCGCCGGGCGATTTCAAACCTTTTTAAATCATTCCCCGTCGGTGTCATTCTTTTCTCGAGGATCTGCAAACTCATCTTAATGGACGACAGCGCGTTTCTCAGCTCATGGGCAATACCCGCGGATAATTGTCCGATAGCCGCTAACTTCTGGCTTTCATAAACCTTTCGCTCCAAATTTTTGAATTCCGTTATATCGCGCTGGACAATAACATAACGGTCCGTATCCTTGACCGGACGAATGTTGATCAGGAGATTTCTTTTGTTGCCTGTCCGATCCGTCGTTTCCAGCTCAAAAGGTTCATAGATCCCCTGCGCCGCCTTATTCCACTTCTCCACAACCAAATCCGTGTGTTCCGGCGCCACAAACTCCATAAAATGTTTCCCTCTGATTTGCGGGGACGTCAATCCCCGTTGCCGGTTCAAATCACGGCTCATATAGTGAATAATGCCGTCGGCACCGAACTCAAAAAAACGATCCGGCAGAGAATCAATCAAAGACTGCAGATAATTATACAGCGATTCGATTTCCTTCCGCAGATTGATGTTTTCCGTCAACTCGTTTTGCAGGGTTTCCGCATACTCCTGAATGCTGTTGGACATTTCAATCTCGACCGTCACATCCTGCAGGGTTTCAATCGATGCGATAATCGCCCCTTTGTCGTCATAAATCGGGGCCGCCAGAAAGAAGAGATGCCGACTTTTTCCACCCAGGTCCGAAAAATAGTCCCTGGCCTCATAAGCGCCTATAACCGTTTTCGATTTTTCAACCCTTTTGGCGGCATAGTAATTCTCGAGGCCTTTAAAATCGCTGTCTACGATCAAATCGGCAATGACCGGCCTTTTCTGGCTGTAAAAGGGAAGATAGTGTTGATCGGTTCCCACAATTTGTTCGGCCGCATAGCCTGTCAGTTCGGCACAGGCTTTATTCCAAAGGATAACCTTATGCGCCCGGTCGATGACAAACGTCGGAATCGGAGATCCTTCAATGATGCCGTCAATTGTCTTTTTTTCCCTCAGCAGCTTTTCCTGCCAATCTTCCCTCTCCCGGAGACGCTTCATCTCTTCTTCTAAGGTTAAATGCCGTCGGCCGATGACAACAACGGAAAATGCGGCGACGATTACGGCGACGATCAGGCCTGCCGCCCCGAATATAATACTGATAAACGTTTTCCTTAATAACGAAACGACGCTTTTGTAAGGTGTAACGGCAACAATCGACCAGATTTTACCGCTCACATACATGGGAGTGTAGGAAACAATATATTTGTCTCTAATCCCTTCATTGATGTTCATCCAATAGATGCCATGCCCTTCTTTCACGAAGCGGGCATCGACAAGGGGGAACTCCGCCTCGGCAAGAGCTGAAATATTCTTACCGATGAGGGAATCATTGGCATTGGTAAGGATGACCCCCTGGTCGTCAATGATCCAGTGATCCATCATCATTGTTTCTTCCGCGGGGGTCATGTATCTCTCCCTGATGAATGACAGGGATAGCGCCGCCAAGATGACGCCGACAAATTCATTATTGCTTTCATAGACGGGAACGCCGATTAAAGTTGTTTTATACCGTCGTCTCTGCTCATAGTCCGATTCATCGCCCAAAAAAATTAATTTACTGAAATAAGAACCCTTTTTTTTCGTTAATTCTTTTACAAAATTATTTTGGGGGAAATTTTTTTCAATAGTCTCTTTATATTTCCATGACGGATAACCGGCAATGATAGCGCCTTTTTTATCCAAAGCGGCGATAAAATGGATCCTCCCGGCCATTTCATCATAGATATCCCTTAAGAGAAAGCTGGCCTCATCGGGACTTAAAATTTTTGCAGGACTTCGTTTGGAAAATAAAATGACGTTTCTTTCAACGCCAATGATAAGATCTTCAATACCAGCCGCCCACCCTTTGGCCATGGCCGTCTGCTGACGACTGTATTGTTCGACCATATCATTTTCTCTGGCACGGTTGATGGTTAGGGCTAATAAAAGAATCATGACAATCACGGCAAGGGTTGTCATGACGATGGACACGCTGATACTGCCTGTAAGGGTTTTTTTCTTCTTGTCCGATTTAGGGCTATCCATGCTTACCAAATATACGTTGGGGAAAGCGATGTGGTTTATTTAACATGATCAGCAAAACCTGCTGTTTTACAACAGGCCCTACTTATCCTCCTTTTTTTCCATGTAATCCTTGACGGCGATAATGACATAAACGGCAATCGCTGCGGTTAAGGAAATCAGCAATTTTGCCAGGCCACTTTCTATTTCCAGGACTTTCTCGCAAATAAGCCAAACCACTAAATATGTTACTGCAGTCAATACTTCCTGCATATTAAGACCTTTCCGAAAAAAATTACTGGACCGATAGTACCGGTACGAACTTCAAATTTCAATAAAAATATGGCAGCATTTCCCAGCCGACACACAAGGTGTTGCACTTTTCGTTAAATTTTTGCTTCTCCATTTAATGAAACGTAGAATCCCGGTTCATCTTTTGTATAAACCATTATAGAATTCGAAGCGAATAAAATAAATAGTTGTGTGACCTTAGCATCGTTTAAGAAATCCATCACCTCATTGGCATGCGCATTGCAGTCGCTTCCGCACTGCTTTAAATAAAATTATGCTTTTCCAAAGCATACAGTTGTGCTAAAAAGAAAAAGCTGGAATTTACTTAGGAAAGGAGAAAAAAGATGTTCAGAATTTCAGGGAAAAAAGTATTAGCTGCACTTACATTGTTGGTGGTGCTTTTTGTAGCGGCACCCGGTTTTGCCGCTGAAGCCATTCCGGCCGGCGGAGTTTACACGAAAGTGTTGTTTGCCATGGGCGCAATGATCGCTTCAGGCCTTGCCATCGGAATTGGTGCCGTGGGAGCCGGTCTGGGTATCGGTACCGCTGCGAGCGGTGCTTGCCAGGCAGTCGGAAGGAATCCCGGGGTTCAGGGAAAAATCTTGATGACCATGCTCGTCGGTATGGCCATGGCGGAATCCATCGCCATTTATGCGCTGGTCGTCTCTTTGGTCCTTCTCTTCGCAAACCCCTTTATGAAGTATTTTCTCGTTGGTTAGTTCTTCAAATTTAAACATAAACTAACAACAGTTAGGGGGAAAGGGAATGTCAGAAAATAAAAAGGATAAGCAGTTATTTACTGTAGGAAGGGTATTCTTCCTGCTTATCGTCATCCCCTTATCACTGATGGCAGTCCTTATCGCCAATGGTATTTTCAAATTAGGGGACACAGCAAGGGAACGGGCT
>JAFGLN010000074.1 GCA_016928025.1 Deltaproteobacteria bacterium | reverse complement strand
TCCGTCAGGGCCGCTATGCGTTGCAAAAAGGCGGGCGTTGACGTGATTGTGGCCTCCGGTCATGAAGGGGGCTTTCATACCCACTGGGAACCGCTTCACTCGATGATTCTTTTCCCCGCCGTGGCCGAGGCCGTATCGGATGAAAAAACGCTCGTGGTTGGCGGCGGAGGGGTTTCCGACGGCAAGAGCCTCGCCGCCTCTCTGGCTTTGGGCTGTGACGGCGTGTTGATGGGAACCCGCTTCCTCGCGACTCAGGAGAGCGATTTCCATCAGATCTGGAAACAGGCTGTTGTGGATGCCGGAGATCGCGGTACCCTGGTCGCCCGCGGTTATGTGGGCCCGGCCCGGTGGTTGAGAAACGCCCGAAGTGAAGAACACGCGAGAAACACCCTCCAAAAGGCACCGGGGGTTTTCCTTGGGACGCCTGATGATTCTACGTCCGCAGACAGTATGTCGCTGATTGACTACGAGGACGAGTCCATTAAGGCTACATACGAGGGGAACAAAGAAAAGGCCATGATGGCCGGTGGCGAGGTGGCCCAGCGTATCAACGACATGCCCAAAGTTGAAGACCTCGTCCAAAACATCATGAAGGAGGCGACGGAAATTTTAAAGGGTATGCCTCAATACGTGGTGGAATAAAAGATTGAGGTTCAAGGACCAAGGTACAAAGTTCACGAATAAATAATACGAAAGGGACACGACAGGGTCGCGTCCCTTTCGTATTGACAATGCAAAACCCTGATCTTATGTATTTCCGGCTTCAGAATCGTAATATCCCCAGCCGGGACTTGTTTTGAGAAATCAAATGGATTAAACCGCTTAGGCGGATTCATGGGTGGACGTTTGCCAAAAACGGACAGATGAGACAGGAGTGGAAAAATGAAAAAAACATTGGGCATCATGGTTTTGGTGTTTTTATGGACGGTGACAAGTGCTTTGGCGGCAGAAACACCGATTGGAAAATGGAAAACGATCGATGATGAAACGAATAAAGAAATATCAGTCATCGAGATCTATGAACAAGACGGCGCCCTGTACGGTCGGATTGTTGAACTTCTCCAGGAACCGGACGGCGGCAAGGGCAAATTATGCGACAAATGTACGGGTAACGATTACAACAAACCGATTGTCGGTATGGTGATTCTAAAGGGGCTCAAAGCGAGCGGCAATGAATTCAGCGGCGGGACAATCATGGATCCCGGTAACGGAAAGACTTACAAATGCAAAATCGAAGTCCTGGAAGAGGGCGCAAAGCTCAAAGTCAGGGTCTTTGTCGGTTTTTCGCTTCTGGGGCGCAATCAATATTGGCTGCGTGTCCAGCAGTAATGGTCGGCTATAGGATGGTTCGTCTCCCATTATAGCGTTCCGTATCGTAGTATTTACTCACCTCGACAAGCTTCAGTTTGTTGACGATTTCTTTCAAGGGGACGCTGGTGATTTCGCCCCTTGAAAGACTGACCATGCGGCCGAAATCTTCATTCATGATCATATCGACGGCGGCAATGCCGAACCACCTTGCCAGCAGGCGGTCCCGTGCGGAAGGCGTACCGCCGCGCTGCAAATGGCTCAGGACGATGGATCTCGATTCAAAGCCGGTCCGCTTTTCGATTTCATTGGATACGAAAGTTGCGACACCCCCCAGGTTAACATGTCCGAAATCATCGATTTTGTTGTTTTTGAGTATTTCCTGATGTCCGATATGTTTTGCCCCTTCCGAGACCACGATGATCGAGTAGTGAATTTCGCGTCCTTTTCGTTCCTGGAGCAGCTCGCATATTTTATCCATATCAAACGGGTGCTCAGGGATTAAGATGATATAGGCGCCGCTGGATTCGCCGCCGTAGAGCGCCAGCCAGCCGGCGTGACGCCCCATGGTTTCAACAACAAAGATGCGGCTGTGGGAGCCGGCCGTTGTTCTCAGCCGGTCGATTTCCTCCATAATGATATTAATCGCCGTATCAAATCCCAGGGAGTATTCGGTTCCCGTTAGGTCGTTGTCGATGGTCTTCGGAATGCCGACCGTTTTTATGCCTATTTTATATAATTTGTAAGCAACGCCCAACGTATCTTCCCCGCCGATGGCGACAATGATGTCAATCCCCAACTTTTTGATGTTTTGAATCAATTTTTTTGAACGGTCATTTTTCGGATTGAAGGGATTTGTTCTCGACGTTCCCAGGTTGGTTCCGCCATAGCGATCCCATGTCCGAACAATCTCTTCGTCCAAGGGTTTTATAAATCGCTCGCAGCTTTTAGGATCAGCGGGGTCAATATCAATCAATCCCTGCCAACCTTCCTTAATGCCGACCACGTCAAATGATGTCGAACGTTTTTCAACTATTTTGGGGTCGAGGGCGGTTTTGGTGACCCATTTGATGGTCCCGTTCAACCCCGGACAGTCACCGCCACCTGTTAAAACGGCGATTTTCATTTTCGTCATCATCATTCCCTCGCATTTATCGAAATGAAAGTTACGCCAAGAAACTCCTGACGGTTGTCTGGAGAAAATCACCAACATGCGGAACTGCGGTCATGTCAATGGCATGTAATTTACCGCAGGCCACGGCGCATTGGGCACAGCCGATACAGCGGTCTTCATTCCAGACATAGGTATTATTGACGATATCGACAGTTATGGCGCCCATGGGACAGGCCAGGGCGCACTTGCCGCAATAATTGCATTTTTCAAAATCGACTTTAGGCACGAAATGCGGGGGGGCAATTCGATTGGGCATATTAAATTCGCTGACCCGGCGCATCAGGTGACAGCAACAACCACAGCAGGAGCAGGAGGTGCCGCCGATTTTGGGGTCCTGGCAATCCATCCAGGAAACGAGACCGCTCGCCTCCGCCTCGGCCTTAATCTCCAGGGCCTCCTTAAGCTCGATGCGACGGAGTCGCCCCGCCCGGATAGACGCCTCGGCGAAAGGCCCCATGGCCATACAAACCTCCTTTGGTCTGCCACAGCCCCGGCCGATAACTTCTTCCGTAATGCGGCACTGGCATAGCGTAACGCCGAAGGTGCTGTAACGGGAAAAAATTTCTTCCAACTTGTCCGAGGGATAGGCCATCGGATGGGTCTCGATCATTCGACCCATGGGCAGATACTTGATAAAGGGAGGCGCGTTCGTGTTGGCCTGTTCCGTCACATAGCCTGCCTCAAAAAGGGTTTCGAACAGTTCGCAAAAGCGGCGATGCCATTCCGTCAAACTGTCCATGGATGTGCGGGATAGAATGAATTCAAAGGCACCCGGTATGAGCGGAAGGGACAAATAAATCTTTTCATCCCCTTTTCCCACACTG
>JAFGLN010000073.1 GCA_016928025.1 Deltaproteobacteria bacterium | reverse complement strand
CCCACATACGCATACAGATTCACATCCCCGCCGTCAAATCCGATCGGGTCTTCCGAGATGAACCGGCCCACCTGGGGATCGTAATACCGGGCCTTCATGTAATAGAACGTCCGGGCGCCCACGGCCTCCATCATAACGCCGAACTGCCCGACAAATTGGAACGGCTGGGAAAAGGCTTCCTGCCGGCTGCTGATATTCCCGAAGGAATCATAGGCGTACTTGTTCACAATCGCTTCACTGTCATCGGTCATCGCCACCGTGCTGCCCGTGGCATTGAAGTGATAGCAGTAAACCTGACCCGCCGGGGTGACCGCAGACATAAGCCCTTGACCATAAATGTAATAGCGAATGATTGTGTTCGACCCGTCGGCCTCGGCCAGGAGGTTCCCCGCCGCATCATAGACGTAACGGGTGGTTGTCCCGGACCTCAACGCCTCAAGACGATTGCCGCTCACATCGTAAGAGAATTGATGACAACAGTCACTATACTAACCGCCATCACTTCGCGATACTCATACCCATCAAATATATTCGACCGGGTTAGTCTATTTGGCTTCATCGGGGCGAATGCAAGATTTTTCCGGGCCCCATGCCATCGCAGCGGAGCGGCCGCCGGGGCCGATGTCTGAGGGCAAAGCCCGAGTTCCGTCCCCGGCAGCGAAGCGAGATGATGCATGGTCGGAAAAAGATTTTTAGCCCCAGTGAAACCGGGTGGGCTAACCCGCTCCTTTTCCCCTCTTGCGGTCAATCATGTTCTACTGTTCTACGATTGCCGCTCTTAAATATTACTTGTTTCTTTTGAACTGAATGCAGTTTTATTTTTAGGCAATTATTTTTGTTGGATACTTGAAGTTTTTATGAGCCATTTTCATAGCAGACAAACCTCAGGAATGCAACAGGTGAAAAAGCAACAAAAAAGGCAGGGAACATTTCGTTCACCTGCCTGTCTTTTTTGTTTTATCCGGCTTGCACCTAAGATTTTTTGGATGCGGCCTTCCGTTTCGGCTTTTCCCGGACATCGTCCTTGATACATTCGATGATGGAAACCGGCGCATTGTCGCCGACGCGATTACCGATCTTGACGATCCGGGTGTAGCCGCCCATCCGGTCTTTATATCGCTCCGGAAAATCATTAAAGAGTCTCGCCACGACATCCTTATCGCGGATATAGGAAAGGGCCTGCCGGCGGGCATGGAGATCGCCCCTCTTGGCCAGGGTAATCATTTTTTCCGCTACTCTTCTCAGCTCTTTCGCCTTGGCGTCGGTCGTCCGTATTCTTTCCTCCGGACTTTTAAACAGAGAGGTCACCATATTCCTGAACATGGCCTCCCGGTGGCTTGCCGTCCTTCCAAGTTTTACACCCGTTTTTCCGTGCCGCATTTCCTATATTCCTTTCCATCAACGGAAGGGCCTCTCTAGTCCCCTTCCGTCTCGCTTTCTGATTGTTTGTTCTCTTCACCCGTCAAATAGGGAAAATCAATTTTCATCCCGAAGCCCAAGCCCATCTCCGCAAGAATCTCTTTGATTTCGTTTAATGATTTACGGCCGAAGTTCTTGGTTTTGAGCATTTCCGCTTCCGTCTTCTGAACCAGTTCTCCGATCAGATTAATGCCGGCATTTTTCAAACAGTTGGCCGAGCGGACGGAAAGCTCCAGATCGTCGACGTTTTTCATGAGATTTTCATTGACGCTCTCTTTTTCTTCAACTTCCGGAACTTCCTCCTCTTCATCAACCTCATCAAAGTTAATAAAGACATCCAGCTGCTCTTTCAGGATCTTGGCGGCATAGGCCACGGCGTCCTCCGGCAGGACGCTGCCGTCGGTCCACACTTCCATGATCAACCGGTCATAATTGGCGACCTGGCCGACCCGTGCATGGGTAATGTTATAATTTACCTTCTTGATCGGCGAAAAAACGGCATCGATATAAATGGTTCCCTCCGGCTGCTCGGTCATGCGATTTTTTTCCGCCGGTTCATATCCCTTCCCCATCCGGACAACCATTTCCGCTTTAAATGCGGCATCGCCGGACAGGGTGGCAATGACATGGTCGGGGTTCAGGATATCCACCGTTTCGTCCGTGATGATATCAGCAGCTGTGACAACGCCTTTTTTCGTCGCATCAATGCGAATTTCTCTCGGCCCGTCCGAATGAAGCTTCAACCGAACACCCTTCAGATTTAAGATGATATCGGTGACATCTTCTTCGACGCCCGGTATGGTTGAGAATTCATGAAGCACCCCGTCAATCTTTACCGATACTATGGCGGCACCTTGGATAGAGGACAGTAAAATCCGTCTCAACGCATTTCCCAGGGTAATGCCGAAACCCCTTTCCAGGGGCTGGCATGAAAACTCGCCATAAAAGCGTGTATGGGTGCTTTCATCGATTTCAATTCTTTTTGCTTTGATTAGGCTACGCCAGTTTCTTTGCATTTCTCAATTCCCTTCGGGTGCTTTTAGAATACCATGATTGACAGCATGCTCATTTGCGCTACTTCGAGTAAAGCTCAACGATCAACTGTTCCTGAATCGGCATCGTCAAGTCCTCGCGTGTCGGAAGCGCTTTCAAGGTGCCTTTGAAATTGTCCTTGTCCACGTCCAGCCACTGGGGAACGCCTCTCCGGGCCACCGTATCCATTGCCTCGAGAATCTTATCTACCTTTCTGCTTTTTTCTCGGACCTGAATTTCATTTCCGATCTTAACCAAATAAGACGGGATATTGACGACCTTACCGTTTACCGTAAAATGATTATGCCTGACCAGTTGCCGGGCCTCACTCCGCGAATTCGCAAAACCCATCCGATAAACTAAATTGTCGAGCCGTCTTTCCAGAAACAGGAGCAGATTCGTCCCGGTGATGCCTTTCTGTTTATCCGCTTTGACAAAATAACCCCTGAACTGCTTTTCCAATAAGGCATACATCCTTCTGAGCTTTTGTTTCTCTCTTAGCTGGATGCCGTAGTCCGATGGTTTTCTGCGCAATTGACCGTGCTCGCCGGGAGCATAACCTCGCCTCTCTAAAGCGCACTTCTCAGAGTAACACCGGTCTCCCTTGAGAAACATTTTTAATCCTTCTCTTCTGCATAACCTGCAAACAGATCCTCTATATCTTGCCAAGATTCTTCTCCTACTTTAAATGATTTTTTCTCTATTAGACTCTTCTTCGCTTTGGCGGTCGGCATCCGTTATGGGGAATCGGTGTCACATCCCTGATCAAGCTGATATTCAGCCCCGCCAACTGCAATGATCTCAAAGCCGACTCGCGCCCCGAACCGGGACCTTTCACGTAAACCTGTACGCTTCTCAATCCGTGTTCTTTTGCTTTCTTTACCGCATCTTCCGCCGCCAACTGTGCCGCAAACGGCGTACTCTTTCTGGAGCCTTTAAAACCCTGCATACCGGCCGACGCCCACGCAACGACATTGCCGCTGAGATCCGTTATGGTGATAATCGTATTATTGAAGGTCGACTGGATATGCGCAACCCCTTCAGTGATGTTCTTTTTTTCCTTCTTTTTACCCGTTCTTCTGACTCTTTTTGCCATCTTTCCTCCGGATCAGCCCGATTTGTTATTTCTTTTTGCCCGCGATGGAACGCCGCGGCCCTTTTCTCGTCCGGGCATTGGTCCCTGTTCTCTGGCCCCTGACGGGAAGCCCCTTGCGGTGTCTCAGTCCCCGATACGTTCCCGTATCCATGAGACGCTTAATGGACATGGATATTTCCCGGCGCAGATCACCCTCGACTTTATGTTCTTTGTCAATAATCGTTCTGATCGACGTGATTTCAGCATCGGCCAGATCGTCCGTTTTGGTGTCGGGATTGACACCGGCTTCCTTAAGAATTTCACCGGCCCTGGTCCTGCCTATGCCGAATATATAAGTCAAAGCGACTTCCATTCTTTTGTTTTTGGGTAAATCCACCCCCGCAATTCTTGCCACCTGGAAACCTCCTTTTTTGGTGAAATACCTGTATTATCCCTGGCGTTGCTTATGTTTGGGATTCTCGCAAATCACCCTCAAGACACCACGCCTTTTTATGATTTTACACTTATCGCAAATTTTTTTGACTGAAGACCGTACTTTCACGTCACTAACCCCTCACAATTCCCGGCAGGCGACACTAAGACGCTCTGTGATAATTGCCACCGCCCCTATGATTTCGATCCCCGGAAGGAACAATTCCTCATTTTGTTCTGTAGGTAATCCGGCCGCGTGTTAAGTCGTAGGGTGATAATTCCACCGTTACCTTGTCACCGGGCAGTATCTTAATGAAATGCATCCGCATTTTCCCGGATATATGCGCTAAAACCCGATGTCCGTTCTCCAGCTCAACACGAAACATGGCATTAGGTAAAGGCTCGATAACCCTTCCTTCTACAGATATAGGCTCCTCTTTTGCCATACAACCCTATCCTGATTTTTTAAAGCTGTGCCGCAATTTTCCACTTAAAAATATGTCGACATCAGAATTCAGCATCACTTTGTTTATATTATACTTAGTATATCCGGGCCATCGTCCGTTATGGCCACGGAATGCTCAAAGTGGGCCGACAATCGCCCGTCTTCTGTTACGGCCGTCCACCCGTCTTCTAAAACTTTAACCCGAAACGTTCCTTCATTGACCATGGGCTCGATGGCCAAAACCATCCCCACTTTTAATTCCAACCCCCGGCCGCGGATCCCGAAGTTGGGTATCTGAGGGTCTTCGTGAAGATTTTTACCGATGCCGTGACCGACAAAATCCCTGACCACGGAATAACCGGAACTCTCGACACAATCCTGTACCGCCGCCGATATATCACCCAGACGGTTGCCCGCCCTTGCCTCTTTGATGCCCCTGTAAAGCCCCGCTTCCGTAATGTCCATCAGCCGCCTGGCCTTGTCGGACACCGTACCGACCGGAACGGTTATCGCCGAATCGCCGTAATATCCTTCATAACAAACCCCGAAATCAAGGCTCAGGATATCCCCTTCCGAAAGCTTCTTGCCTGAAGGCATACCGTGCACCACTTGAGAGTTGATGGATGTACACAGGGAAAAAGGATAACCTTTATAGCCTTTAAAAGCCGGAGCGGCGCCCTTTTTTTTTGCCATTTTTTCGGAAAACCCGTTCAATTCCAATGTCGTCACACCCGGTTTGACCTTTTCGCGCAACGACATTAATATCTCGGCAACAATCTGATTACTTTTCCTGATTTTCTCTATCTCTTCCGGCTTTTTCAGGAAGACCATATCAAAGATCCTTCCAACCCTTACGCTCGGCTTAAAAGCGTCATCTGCGCCTGGCCAGCTGCCCTTTTTTCAAAAAACCCTCATATTGCCGGGTCAGCAAGTGGGTCTCGATCTGTCCGGCCGTGTCCAGGGCAACGCCGACCACGATCAGCAGGGCCGTACCCCCGAAATAAAAGGGAACATTGAAATTGCTGATCATAATACTCGGCAGCACGCAAACGGCCGATACGTATATGGCGCCGCTGAATGTCAGTCTCGTTAAAACGGCATCGATATATTCCGCCGTCTTTTTCCCCGGTCTGATGCCCGGCACATAGCCGCCGTACTTTTTCATATTGTCGGCCACGTCAACGGGATTAAACGTCACGGCCGTATAAAAATAACAGAAAAAGATGATAAACGCGACATACAGAATCTCATAAGCCCATCGGCCCGGCACCAGGGCACCGGCAACCATCTTCATCCAGGGATGGGGAATGAAATTGGCGATGGTCGCCGGAAACATAATGATCGACGACGCAAATATCGGCGGAATGACGCCCGACGTATTCACCTTTAACGGCAAATGCGTCGATTGTCCGCCGTAAACTTTTCGACCGACAATCCGCTTCGCATATTGAACGGGGATCCGTCGCTGTCCGCTCTCAACGAATACAATGACTCCGACCACAGCAACCATCATGATAATGAGCGCTACAATAAAGAATATGCCCATTTCACCTGCCGACAAAAGGCGGAAGGTATTGTATATGGCCGCCGGCGCCCGGCAGACAATACCGGCAAAGATGATCAGGGAAATGCCGTTGCCGATGCCTCTTTCCGTAATCTGTTCGCCCAGCCACATGATAAAAGCCGTTCCGGCGGTCAGGGTAATGACCGTCATCAGGCGGAAACCCCAGCCGGCGGAAATAACGATGGAAACCCCCGTGGGACCGGCCATTTGCTCCAGACCAATGGCAATACCGAAACCCTGGATGACGCTTAAAAGAACCGTCCCGTAGCGGGTGTACTGGGTAATCTTTCGTCTTCCCGCCTCACCTTCCTTGGAAAGCCTTTCCAGATGCGGCACCGCCACCGTCAACAGTTGGAGGATAATCGAAGCGCTGATGTAAGGCATAATACCCAGGGCAAACACGGAGAGATTACTTAACGCGCCGCCCGCAAACATATCAAAAAGCCCTAAAAGAGATCCTTTCGCCTGCTCAAAAAAAGCTGCTAATGCAGCCGCATCGATACCCGGCGTCGGCACGTGGGCGCCGATCCGATAAACAGCCAGCAAGGCGAACGTAATCAGGATCCGCTTTTGCAGTTCCGGAATGTTTCCGATATTTTTAAAACCGTCTAACAAATCAGTTTACCTCAATAATCGAGCCGCCGGCAGCTTCTATCTTCTGCCTTGCACCTTTGCTGATCAAACCGATTTTAACCGATACGGGATAACCGATATCCCCCTTGGCCAATATTTTGATACCGTCACCCTTTCCCGATGCCAGGCCGCTTTTTACGATGGCCTCTTCATCAATCATAGTGCCTTCGGGAAATTTGACAAGCTGTCCGATGTTTACAATCTCGATCTGCTTACGGAACGGATTACGGAACCCCGCCTTTGGGAGTCTTCTCGCCAGGGGCATCTGCCCGCCTTCAAAACCGCGCCGGGTACCGCCTCCGGAACGGGCGTTCTGACCCTTCGCGCCTTTCCCCGCCGTACCGCCCTGGCCCGATCCGTTGCCGCGGCCGATTCTCTTCCTGTCTTTCCGTGAACCTTTCGGTGGTTTTAATGATCCCAAATTCATATTTTATCCCCCTCAAGTTCTTCCACGGAGACCAAATGTATCACTTTCGCGACCATGCCGCGAATCTCGGGCGTATCGTCTAAGTAAACGCTTTTATTCATTTTGCCCAGACCCATGCCTTTGAGCACCTTACGCTGCGCCGTCGGCCTTCCGATATAACTTCTTTTCTGCGTAATCTTGAGTTTTTTACTCACCACATCTACCCCTTTTCCCGCATGCTAAATCTCGATAGCTTCCTGGCCTCTGAGTGCGGCGATCTCCGCCGGATCCTTCAATTGACAAAGGCCGTTGATCGTCGCTTTCACCAGATTGTGAGGATTATGAGATCCGAGGCACTTGGTCAATATATTATGCACACCGGCGACTTCAAGCACCGCCCGCACAGCACCGCCGGCAATCAGCCCCGTTCCTTCGGAAGCCGGCTTCAGGAGAACCCTGCCGGAACCGTAATGCCCAACCACCTCATAAGGAATGGTCCTGTTCGTCACCGCGACTTTGGCCATGGTCTTTTTGGCCTGTTCCATCCCTTTTCGGATGGCCTCCGGAACTTCATGGGCTTTCCCCAGCCCCGCGCCCACAGACCCTTTGCCGTCGCCGACAACGACGATTGCACTGAATCGGAATCTTCGTCCACCTTTGACAACTTTAGCCGTCCGGTTAATCGTTATCACTCTGTCAATCAGTTCAACTTCTTCGATATCTTTATTCTCCAACGGTCTGTCCTTTTATTAATTCATATTGTGTATGATGATTAAAACTTCAACCCGCCTTCCCTTGCGGCGTCGGCCAAGGCTTTGACCCGCCCGTGGTAAAGAAAGCGTCCCCGGTCAAAAACGGCCTCTTCAATCCCCAGGGCCTTCAGTCTTTTTGACAACAAAGCGCCCACCTGTTTCGCTTTGTCAATTTTCTTCAATCCGCCGAGGGCGTCTTTCAAATCCGGACTCAGGGTTGAGGCCTCCGCCAGAGTTTTCCCCACATCGTCGGCCACCGCCTGGACGTAGATATGCCTCGCACTTCTGAAAACGGCAAGACGCGGCCTGGTCGTTGTCCCCGACACCTTTGCCCTGACCCTTTTCTTTCGCTTCACCCTGACTTTTTCCAACTTTTTCGTCGACAATTTATCTTACCTCTTCCCTAAGTGCATCCGGCAACCATGACGGCGCCGTCATTTCATATTTCCAAATGGGTTACGCACCGACGGATTTCCCCACTTTTCGTCTAATGCGCTCTTTGGCATACTTAATCCCCTTGCCTTTGTAGGGCTCCGGTTTCTTCAGTGCTCGAATTTCCGCCGCCACCATCCCGACGCGCTGTTTATCGATGCCGGACACAACCAGGTTGACTTGACGATCGATTTTAACGCTGATTCCTTCCGGAATAACATATTCCGCAGGCGTCGAATAGCCGATAACCAGTTTCAGGACATTGCCGCTTAACTCCGCCCGATAACCGACGCCCGATATTTCCAGTGCTTTTTCGAATCCCGTACTGACACCCCTGACCATATTCGCGACCAGCGTTCTGGTAAGACCGTGAACCGATCGATCTTTCCGGTCATCGGACCGCCTTTTGATCTCAACGGATCCGTCACCCATAACCATTTCAACCCCTTCGGGTATCTTGGCCGATAACTCGCCCTTGGGTCCCTTAACTTTTATTTCCGATTGAGCCCGGCTGACCGCAACGCCCGCCGGAATTTCTATTGGTTTCTTACCAATTCTCGACATGAATGAATCCCCCGATTTCCACTGATATAAATGGAAATTTACCAAACATTACAAAGTATCTCGCCGCCGACATTCAGCTCTCTGGCTTCCTTGTCGGTGATAATACCCTTAGAGGTGGAAAGAATGGCGACGCCGTAACCGTTGAGCACCTTCGGTATTCTTTCACTCCTGACATAAACTCTCCTACCCGGTTTGCTGACTCTTTGAATATCCGTAATAACGGTCCGTTTCGTGTCCGGATAGCGGAGATAAATTCTCAACATCGCGTGAGATTTCGCACTTTTCTTCACGTCATACCCACTGATGTAATTGGCCTTTTTCAGGACCTTGGCGATATTCAAGTTAACCCGCGATAGATATACATCGACGCTCTTAAAATGTACCCTGTTGGCATTTCGAATTCTCGTCAGCATATCCGCAATCGGATCGGTCATTCCCATATGAAACACTCCTAATCTTTCTTCACCAACTCGACTTTATAACGCCGGGAATTTCACCTTTCATGGCTAAATCTCTCAGACAAATTCGACACATATCGAATTTTCTATAATAGGCCCTCGGCCTCCCGCAAATGGCGCAACGGTTATAGGATCTGACGGAAAATTTGGCCTTTCTCTTGGCTTTTGCGATTAATGATTTCTTAGCCACTCTACAATTCCTCCGGAGCTTTATGCAATTGATTCAACATCAACGCTCTTAATTTCTAAACGGCATCCCCATTAAATTTAAAAGCTGCCGCGCCTCATCATCCGTTTTGGCTGATGTGACGATGACGATATTCATACCTCTGATCTTGTCGATCTTATCATAATCAATTTCCGGGAAGATAATTTGTTCCTTCAGTCCCATGGCAAAATTGCCCCGACCGTCAAAAGATTTTGGCGAGATCCCCCGGAAATCCCTGACCCCCGGAATAGCAACATTGACGAGACGGTCAAAAAACTCATACATCTTTTCCCGTCTCAAGGTCACACAACAACCAATGGACATCCCCTGGCGAAGTTTAAAGGTGGCGATGGAACGTCTGGCCTTCGTAATAATCGGCTTCTGACCGACGATCGCGGCAATTTCTTCCATGGCATTATCCAGAATCTTCGCGTTCTGAATCGCCTCTCCCAGACCCATATTCACGACGATTTTCTCAATCTTCGGAACCTGCATGGGATTTTTATAATTAAACGCTTTAATCAGAGCCGGAACCACTGTTTCCAAATAATAATCTTTTAATCTTGCCATATCTTCAATCCCTATGCATCCAATAGCTCATGACACTTTTTACAGACCCGTACTTTTTTCCCGTCTTCAAGAATCCTGTACCCAACCTTGACGCCGGCTTCGCATTTATTGCAAAAAAACATCACGTCGGAAATCGCAATGGGTGCTTCTTTCTCCAAAATACCGCCTTTCCCCTTTGCATCGGGTTTCTGATGTTTTTTGACGATATTGAGCTTTTCCACGAACAACCTGTTTTTATCGCCCTCGACTTTCAGGACCTTGCCGGTTTTCCCTTTTTCTCGGCCGGAAATTATCTTGACCGTATCGCCTTTTTTCAATCGCTTTGACTGCATCTTTTCTCCTCGACTTAAGGTCTTTCCCCTTGATTGACAACTCAACGAAATAAAGTCGGCCTCTCTATAATACCTCGGGCGCCAGAGATATAATCTTCATAAACTGTTTGGCACGCAACTCCCGGGCGACGGGCCCGAATATTCTTGTCCCCACCGGCTCCATCTGATTGGTAATCAAAACGGCCGAATTATCGTCGAATTTAAGATAAGAACCGTCCGGTCTTCGTACATCCTTCGCCGTCCGCACGATAACGGCCTTCATCACGTCGCCCTTCTTCACTTTGGAATTAGGAAGCGCTTCCTTGACGGATACGACAATTACATCTCCCAAGCTGGCATACCGTCGCTTCGAGCCACCCAAAACTTTGATACAGGCGACTCGTTTTGCCCCCGAATTATCCGCAACATTTAAAATGGTTTGCATTTGAATCATAATAATAACCCCATCCATCAGCCTTTCCTAAGCGCGAAACCTCTCACTCAGCCTTTTTTAGAATCGCTCTCACCCGCCACCGTTTTGATCTGCTGAGCGGTCTGGACTCAACAATGAGGACCGTGTCTCCGATGTTGCAACTGTTTTCTTCATCGTGGGCCATGTATTTCACAAATTGTCTTGTGTACTTATGAAAGATGGGATGCAGGACCATTCTATCCGAACGCACAACCACCGTTTTATCCATTTTATCGCTGACCACAACGCCCTGTATGACCCTTCTATTGCCGCGTTTATGCATGTTCCGGAATCCCCCTTTGCTTCAAGACCGTATTGATACGAGCAATATCCTTTTTCACTTTTCCCATCATGGCCGGAGATTCCAGTTGACCCGACGTGTGGCGAATCCGGAGATTGAACAGTTCCTCGGACAGCTCTTTATGCTTCTGATTCAGTTCGTCATTACTCAGATCTCTGATATCTTTAATCTTCATCGGATGTCTCCCTCGCAAGAAACTTGGTTGACAAAGAAAGCTTATGAGACGCTAACCGAAAAGCCTCCCGGGCAACATCTTTGGAAACGCCTTCCATCTCATAGAGGATCGCACCGGGCTTCACGACGGCCACCCATTCTTCAGGAGCACCCTTCCCTTTTCCCATACGAGTTTCCGCCGGTTTTTTGGTCACCGACTTATGAGGGAAAACTCTGATCCATATCTTCCCACCACGCTTCACGTGACGCGTCATTGCAATACGGGCTGCTTCAATCTGCCTGGCCGTAATCCAACCGCACTGGGTCGCCTGGAGACCATATTCACCGAAGGCGATATGAGAACCTCTGACGGCCTTGCCGTTCATCCGGCCTCTTTGCAGCTTTCTGTATTTAACCCTTTTCGGCATTAACATAATTCAAAAACCCCTTGTCCATCATCACGAATGATTTTTCGCCCGTTTCAGACTCATTAAGCTCGTTCGACTTCATTCTTACTCGGCAAAACCTCGCCATGAAATATCAAAACTTTAATCCCGATCAACCCGTAGGCCGTGTGCGCCTCGGCAAAGCCCCAATCGATATCCGCCCTGAGCGTATGCAGGGGAACGCGCCCCTCCCGATACCACTCGGATCTTGCCATTTCGGCACCACCCAGGCGCCCCGCACAATTGATCCGAATGCCTTTGGCACCGAATTTGACGGCTGACGTCACGCACTTTTTCATGGCCCTCCGGAAAGCAATCCGCCGTTCGAGCTGCATGGCCACATTTTCCGCCACAAGCTGGGCATCGATTTCCGGCTTGCGAACCTCGAGAATATTAATAATCACCTCGGACTGGGTTATCTTTTCGATATCTTTTTTCAGCTTCTCGATTTCCGCCCCTTTCTTGCCGATGATGACACCGGGACGGGCGGCATAAATATTGACCTTGACCCGGCTGGCCGCTCTTTCGATATCTATTTTGGATATACCCGCATGGTACAGTTTCTTTTTAAGAAAATGTCTGATCTTTATATCTTCGTGGAGCAATGCTGAGTAGCCTTTCCTCGCAAACCAAACTGATTTCCACGTTTTGATACCACCCAACCTGAATCCGACCGGATTGACTTTCTGACCCAAGCTCCTTACCTCCTCAATCGTTACCTTTCATCTAGGACAACCGTTACATGACTCGTCCGCTTCTTGATCGAGGCCGCCCTGCCCTGCGCTCTGGCCCGCCAGCGCTTCAAAGAGGGGCCCTGATCCACATAAATCTCTTTGACGTAAAGAATATCTTCATCGATGTTCGGATTCTGCCGGGCATTGGCCACCGCTGAATTTAAAGTTTTTTCAACCACCCCCGCCGCATATTTGCGCGTGAATTTTAAAACTTTTTGAGCATCTTCGATATTTTTTCCGCGGATTAAGTCAACCACCAATCTTACTTTCTGCGGCGACATCCTGATATACTTGGCAACTGCTTTCGCTTCCATTCTAATTCATTACTCCATACCGTCGAATTTCACTTTAACGTTCCTACCGGCGAACCTTCGACTTCCGATCACCTGCGTGGCTGTAAAACGTCCGCGTCGGCGCAAATTCACCGAGTTTATGGCCTACCATATTCTCCGTTACAAACACGGGGATAAATTTCTTCCCGTTATGGACCGCAAAGGTTTGACCGATCAATTCAGGGGTTATGGTTGAACGGCGAGACCAGGTTTTTATAACCGTCTTGCTTCCGGATTCTTCAGATTTTCTCACCTTATTAAGAAGTTTTTCGTCAATATACGGACCTTTTTTAATTGAGCGCGCCACCTTTTAACCCCTTCTCTTCACGATATATTTATCAGTATTTTTATTCGATCTCGTTTTATGGCCTTTCGTAGGAACCCCCCAAGGCGTACAGGGATGCCTGCCGCCGGAGGACTTCCCTTCGCCCCCGCCCATAGGATGATCGATGGGATTCATGGCCACCCCTCTGACTTTGGGCCGCCGGCCCAACCATCTCGTTCGGCCCGCTTTACCAAGACTCAGGTTTTCATGATCCAGATTGCCGACCTGGCCGATCGTCGCCATGCATTCGACATACACGCGTCGCACCTCCCCCGAGGGAAGCCGGACCTGGGCATAATCGCCCTCTTTGGCCATTAACTGTCCAAAGGCACCGGCCGAGCGGATCAGCTGAGCCCCTCTGCCTACCTTGAGCTCCACATTGTGAATCAGCGTGCCCAGAGGTATATTCTTTAAAGGAATCGCATTGCCCGGTTTAATGTCAGCCTTTTCGGCGCTGACAATCACATCACCCACATCCATCTTCGTGGGCGCGATGATATATCGCTTTTCGCCGTCACGATAATGCAAAAGGGCAATCCGGGAACTTCGATTCGGGTCATATTCAATAGAAGCCACTTTCGCGGGGATATCCATTTTATCACGCCGGAAGTCGATGATTCGGTATCTTCTCTTGTGTCCGCCGCCGATATGTCTGCTCGTAATCCTGCCGTAAGAATTTCTGCCGCCGCTTTTCTTCAGAGGTTTCAATAAACTCTTTTCCGGCTCTTTGCTTGTTATCTCTTTAAAGTCCGAACATGTTTGAAACCGTCTGCCGGGTGATGTTGGTTTATAAGCTCTAATTGCCATCCTTCTTCTTTCCTTCTTTCCTAAACGCCTTCATGGATGTCGATACGATTGCCCGGGGCAAGGGTTATGACTGCCTTCTTCCAGTCGCTCTTTCTGCCGACGGTGCGGCCGAGCCTCTTTTTCTTGCCGGCCATATTCATGACATGAACATCGAGAACCTTGACTTTGAATAATTTTTCCACGGCGTTGCCGATTTCAATTTTGTTTGCCCGCGGGTCGACCTCAAAGATGTACTTATTGAACTCATCCCTTTCGATGACGCTTTTTTCGGTCATCAGCGCCCGTTTTATAATATGATATAAGTCCATTATGCCAACAGCGCCCCTTCTATCATTTTCACAGAGGGCTCCAACAGAACGACATGATCGTACTTCAACAGATCATACACATTTATCCCCTCTGATCTGACCATTTTAATATTATTAATGTTCTTCGAAGATTTCTCAAGGACAATATCCGCTTTATCCAAAACAAACAGCGCCTTCTTCCACCCAAAACGGTCAACCACTTCTTTGAAACTTTTTGTTTTGATCTCCTCCATGGGAAAATCTTTGAGGATGACCATTTTATCATCCCGTACTTTCATGGAAAGCGCCGATATTAAAGCAATCTTCCTGACCTTCTTGGGCACCTTGTAGGAGTAGTCCCTAGGCTGGGGTCCGAAGACGATTCCGCCACCCCGCCAAATGGGAGATCTTGACGTGCCTGCCCGCGCCCGGCCTGTGCCCTTCTGGCGCCAAGGCTTTTTACCCCCGCCGCTGACATCGCTTCTCCCCTTCGTGGAGGCGTTGCCGCTTCGTTTCGCCGCCATCTGCATCTTGACGACTTCATAGATACAATGTTGGTTGACCGGCGCGCCGAAAACGGCATCGTTCAACTCAATCTCTGAAACCTTATTTTTTTCAATATTATATACGTCCGCAACCGGCATTATAACGACCCCAGATCCTGGTTAATTACTGATTTTGATGGATTTTTTGATTAAGACTACGCTATTTTTACTTCCTGTGACGGAACCCTTGACCAAAATATAGTTGGCGTCCGGCCTGACAGCCAGCACCATGAGATTTTGAACGGTTTTTCTTTGATTACCCATTTGTCCCGGCAGCTTTGTCCCCTTAAACACCCTTGAGGGGTCCGCGCTGGCACCAATGGAACCCGGGGCTCGGTGAAACATGGAGCCGTGTGATGCCCGGCCTCCATGAAACCCGTGTCTTTTAATAACGCCGGCAAATCCTTTGCCCTTTGAGGTACCAACGACATCCACGAAATCGCCGACCTGAAAAATATCCGCCGTCACCTCCTGACCCAGCTCATAAGCCGCGGAATCGGTTTTAATCTCACGCAGATACCGGAAATTGCCTTTTTCCGCTTTTTTGAAGTGTCCCTCGAGCGGTTTGGTGATCCGCTTCTGCTTGATTCTGCCATAACCCAGTTGTATGGCTTCGTAACCATCCGTTTCCCTGGTCTTTTTTTGAATCACGACGGACGGCTCCACCTCAATGACCGTCACCGGTACGGCCAGCCCGTCGTCGGAAAAGATCTGCGTCATTCCTAATTTTCTGCCAATAATTCCCGTTTCCATGATTTTTCACAAAGCCTTTTTAACGTTAAACAGCAACAGTCGCCCCTAAAACCGGTTCCCCCCTGCCGTTCAATATCCTCTAAAGTTTATTCTCCACATCCACACCGGCGGACAAATCCAGTTTCATCAGAGCATCCACGGTCGATTGCGTCGGCTCAATAATGTCAATCAGCCTTCTATGGGTCCGAATTTCGAACTGATCCCGGGATTTTTTATCCACATGGGGAGATCGATTGACGCAATACTTGTTAATTTCCGTGGGTAAGGGTATGGGACCGGCGACCCGGGCACCTGTTCTTTTTGCTGTCTCAACAATATCGGTAACAGATCGATCCAACAGCTTATAGTCATAAGCCTTAAGACGAATCCTTATCTTTTGATCTTTCATGTTTCTGCTCAACCTATATTCTGTAACATAATGGCCTGATTATTCGATCACTTTGCTGACGACGCCGGCGCCGACCGTTCTACCGCCCTCACGGATGGCAAATCGCAGTTGCTCTTCCATGGCGATGGGGGTAATCAATTCCACATCCAGCTCGACATTGTCACCCGGCATGACCATTTCCACGCCTTCCGGCAGTTTGGCCACACCCGTCACGTCCGTTGTCCGGAAGTAAAACTGGGGACGATAGCCGCTGAAGAACGGAGTATGCCTGCCGCCTTCTTCCTTGGTCAATACGTAGACCGCCGCTTTAAATTTCGTATGGGGTGTAATCGAACCGGGTTTCGCGACAACCTGACCGCGTTCAACATCTTCACGCTTCGTACCTCTGAGGAGAAGCCCTACGTCGTCACCGGCCCGACCTTCATCGAGGGTCTTGCGAAACATTTCAACGCCCGTACAAACCGTCTTCATTGTGGGTCTGATGCCAACGACTTCGACTTCCTCGCCCGTCTTGATAATCCCCCGGTCCACTCGACCGGTCACAACCGTCCCTCGGCCGGAAATGGTGAAAACATCGCCGATAGGCATCAGGAACGGCTTATCCAGATCGCGCGTGGGTTCAGGAATATACGAATCAACCGCATCCATCAACTCCCAAATCGATTTGACATCGGAGCTCTCCGGATCATCCTCTTCCAGGGCCTTCAGGGCGGATCCCCTGATAATGGGAATATCGTCTCCCGGAAATTCGTATTCCGTCAAGAGTTCCCTCAATTCCAGCTCGACCAGATCGAGAAGTTCCGGATCATCGACCAGGTCAACCTTATTCATATAAACCACAATGTAAGGAACCTGAACCTGTCTTGCAAGGAGGATATGCTCTCTGGTCTGAGGCATTGGACCGTCTGAAGCAGCCACAACCAAAATGGTTCCATCCATATGGGCGGCACCGGAGATCATATTTTTGATATAGTCCGCATGGCCCGGGCAATCGACATGGGCATAATGTCTTTTGGCCGTTTCATACTCCACATGGGCAATGTTGATCGTTACTCCCCTTTCCTTTTCTTCCGGAGCGTTATCAATGGAGTCAAAGGGTCTGAATTCGGCAAAACCCTTTTTGGACAAATGCTTTGTAATGGCTGCGGTTAATGTCGTTTTCCCGTGGTCAACATGTCCAATCGTCCCAATATTCAGATGCGGTTTTGTTCTATCAAATTTTTTCTTCGCCATTTTAGTTACCTCCTCAAAAGCTTAAATGGTTCATTATCTATCTATATTTAATGGGTCCCTTATTTATTCTTCTTTTTTCCACAATCTCTTTGGCCAGTTCTTCCGACACGGCATTATAATTCAAAAACTGCATGGTAAAAGTCGCCCGTCCCTGAGTTTTCGATCGAAGATCGGTCGCATAGCCGAACATTTCCGCCAAGGGGACTTCCGCATTGACCGCCTCCAGAGACGGTCTTGATTCAATACTGACAATCTTTCCTCGTCTGGCATTCAGGTTACCGATGACATCCCCCAGATAATCCTTAGGCACCACAACTTCCACAGACATAATCGGTTCTAAGATGATGGGGTGAGCCCGTCTGGCCCCGTTTTTAAATCCCATCGAAGCCGCAATTTTAAATGCCAGTTCCGAGGAGTCTACGGCATGAAAAGAGCCATCGACAACGCTTACAATGGCATCAACGGTGGGAAAGCCGGCCAATATTCCTTCTTCCATGGCTTCCCTGACGCCTTTTTCCACGGCCGGGATATATTCCCTGGGGACAACGCCTCCGATGATTTTGTTTCTGAACTCAAAACCCCGGCCCGGCTCGTTGGGTTCAATCTCCAACCAGACGTGGCCATATTGACCCCGGCCTCCCGATTGTTTGACAAACTTCCCTTCCGACCTGACACTCTTTCTGATCGTTTCCTTATAGGCTACCTGCGGCTGACCGATGTTGGCCCCTAATCCGAATTCTCTCGAAAGGCGATCCACAATGATTTCGAGATGCAACTCGCCCATTCCTGAAATCAGCGTCTGGCCCGTATCTTTATCGACCTTGATCTTGAATGAGGGATCTTCCCGGGCGATTTTTCTTAAGGCCACGCCAAGTTTCTCTTCGTCTATTTTGGTCTTCGGTTCTATGGCGATGTGAATTACCGGTTCGGGGAACTTAAAAGTTTCCAAAGTCAAAGGGGAACGATCGATGCTGCAAAGCGTGTTTCCCGTGGTTGTCTCATTCAAACCAACAGCTGCCGCAATGTCACCGGTGCAAACCTGCTTGATATCCTCTCTTTTATTGGCGTGCATCCGGACCAGGCGTCCGATACGCTCCTTCTGACCCTTGGATGCATTTAATACATATGACCCCGCCGTTATAACGCCGGAATAAACACGAAAATAAGTCAGTTGACCGACATAGGGGTCCGTCATGATTTTGAACGCCAACGCCGAAAACGGCTCGTCGTCGCTTACAGCCCTTTCCACTTTTCCGCCCTTCATATCCTCACCGATTATGGGCGGCATATCCAGAGGCGACGGAAGATAATCGACAATCGCGTCAAGAAGCGGCTGAATCCCTTTGTTTTTGAATGCGGAACCGCAGAGC
The DNA here is from genome assembly GCA_016928025.1 of Deltaproteobacteria bacterium. Taxonomy (GTDB): domain Bacteria; phylum Desulfobacterota; class Syntrophia; order Syntrophales; family JAFGHS01; genus JAFGHS01. The sequence goes on along the minus strand of JAFGLN010000073.1, from coordinate 13,604 downwards.
ACCGGCACCACCTTCAATGTCAACGTTGCTTTTCTGATGGCGTCTATTAATTCTTGTTGTGAAAGAGCTTCATCATTTAAATATTTATTCATCAAACCCTCATCGCAATCGGAAATCAGTTCGATGAGAGTTTCTCTTTCTTTCCGGGCTATATCCAAAAGCTCCGCCGGGATGTCGCCTGTCGTATATTTGTCGCCTAAAGAACGATCTTCATAGGTAATGGCCAGCATGCGAACCAGATCAACAACGCCCTTAAAACCGTCTTCCGAACCAATGGGCAGCTGCAGAAGTAAAGGACGCGCCCCCAGCCTGTCTCTGATGGCCGACACAACCTTTCGGAAATCCGCTCCCGGCCGATCCATCTTATTGATAAAGGCAATACGTGGAACTTTATACCGGTCGGATTGGCGCCAGACCGTTTCGGACTGGGGTTCCACACCCCCTACGGCACAGAAAAGAGCGACTGCACCATCCAGGACTCGAAGGGAACGCTCCACTTCGACGGTAAAATCAACATGCCCCGGTGTATCGATGATATTGATGCGATGATCGTTCCAAGTACAGGTCGTGGCGGCAGAGGTAATGGTAATGCCCCGCTCCTGCTCCTGCTCCATCCAGTCCATCGTGGCCGTACCGTCGTGAACCTCACCCATTTTGTAAGATTCACGCGTATAAAAAAGAACCCGCTCCGTCGTCGTCGTCTTACCGGCATCGATATGTGCCATAATGCCGATATTACGGAGCCTATGTAAAGGAACAGAACGTACCAATTTTCTCACCTAAGACCGCTTTGCGTCCTTAAAATCTGTAATGGGCAAAGGCCTTATTCGCTTCCGCCATTTTATGAACATTTTCCTTCTTTTTGATGGCAGCCCCTCTGTTGTTCGCCGCATCAATCAGTTCATTGGCCAGCTTTTCTTTCATGGTTTTTTCAGTACGTTCGTGAGAGTGACCGATCAACCAACGGATAGCCAGAGCAATCCTCCGGGACGGCAAAACCTCCGTCGGCACCTGATAGGTCGAACCACCGACCCGCCTCGATTTCACTTCAATAACGGGCTTGACGTTATTGAGGGCTTTTTCAAACACCTCTAAAGGCGGCTCTTTCGTCCTTTTTTCGATGATGTCAAAAGCACCATACATAATGGATTCTGCGACGCTTTTCTTGCCTCTTTTCAAAAGATTGTTAATAAACTTTGCCACAAGCTTATTATGATACTTCGGATCCGGCAGTATTTCTCTTTTCGTGATTTCTCTTCTTCTTGGCATATTCTATCCCTGTTTAGCTGGGCTTCTTAGCGCCGTATTTAGACCTTCCCTGTTTTCTGTCCTGAACGCCCACGGCATCCAGTGTTCCTCTGATGATGTGATAACGCACACCCGGAAGATCCTTCACACGACCTCCCCGGACCAGAACCACGGAATGCTCCTGTAGATTGTGTCCCACACCGGGTATGTATGACGTCACCTCGTAACCGCTGGTGAGACGAACCCTGGCCACCTTTCTCAAGGCCGAATTCGGTTTCTTAGGCGTTGACGTATAAACCCTGACACACACGCCTCTTCTTTGAGGCGAACCTGCCAGCGCAGGCGTTGCGCCCTTTTTCTTTATCTTCATTCGCCCTTTGCGGACCAACTGATTTATTGTCGGCATCCTTCCTCCCGAAAACCTCTGTAACATTCGCACTTGCAAGCCTACGCAAAGTGCGAGTATCTATCAATTCGTGGCTTGTATGTCAAGCATTTTCTCAATTTTATTTCCATCTTCCCCATCATGGTGATCATCCGGTAATTCCGGATTTTCTCCTTCCACTTCCATACCCAGTTTCCGATAAATACTAAGACCCGTACCGGCGGGAATCAGGCGGCCCATAATAATATTTTCCTTGAGCCCACGAAGATAGTCGGTTTTGCCGGCAAGGCTTGCTTCCGTCAATACTCGGGTCGTTTCCTGGAATGAAGCCGCTGAGATAAAGCTCTGGGTCGATAAAGACGCCTTCGTAATTCCCAGGAGCACCGGTTCGCCGATGGCCGGTTTTCCGCCGCTCTCAACGACTTTTGCATTTTCCTCCTGGAACCGATACCGTTCCACCTGCTCTTCGGCAATAAAAGCCGTATCGCCCGGATCGACGATTTTCACCCGCCGCAGCATCTGGCGAACGATAACTTCCATATGTTTATCATTGATCTTCACACCCTGGAGCCGGTAAACTTCCTGGACTTCGTCAACCAGATACCTTGCCAGGGCTTTTTCACCCTGAATATTAAGCAGATCGTGGGGATTGTTCACACCATCCATGAGCGATTCACCGGCTGACACATGATCACCTTCCTGGACGCTGACATGTTTGCCTTTGGGAATCAGATACTCTTTTTCATCTCCCATTTCGGGTGTAATGATGACTTTCCTTTTCCCCTTGGCATCTTTTCCATAGGACACCACGCCGTCGATCTCGCTGATCACGGCAAATTCCTTCGGTTTGCGGGCCTCGAACAATTCCGCTACCCGCGGCAGACCACCGGTAATATCTTTGGTTTTGGTCGTCTCTCTTGGAATCTTGGCGATAATGTCGCCGGCATTGACTTTATCCCCTTCCGATACCACGATGTTCGCTCCAACGGAAAGGAGATGCCGGGCCACCATGTTCGTGCCGGAAACTTTTGCCGTCCTCCCTTTGCTGTCCTTTATGGACACGCGGGGACGGAGATCCGTGCCGCGGAATTCCACGATCACCTTTCTGGACAAACCGGTATTCTCATCGACCTGCTCCTGCATCGTCTTTCCTTCAATGATATCGCCAAACTTCAAAATACCGTCAACTTCTGCAAGGATAGGAATGGAGAAGGGATCCCAATCGGCAATAATCTTCCCTTTTTCCACCGGTTTTCCGTCGTTTATATTCTCTTTTAAGTGAGCACCATACGGAACGGGATATTTACCCCGGCTCCGCCCCTGTTCATCCAACACATGGATTTCCCCGTTACGGTTCATCACAACCAGTTCGCCGGTCCGGCTTTTAACGGTATTCAGATTGACAAATTTAATCGTCCCATCGTGGCGGGCCTCAAGGGTCGAATGCTCCTCAAATTTCGCCGTACCTCCGATATGAAAGGTTCTCATGGTCAGCTGCGTGCCGGGCTCGCCGATGGACTGCGCCGCGATAATACCGACCGCTTCCCCGATATTGACCAGATGGCCGTGGGAAAGGTCCCGGCCGTAGCACTTGGCACAGACACCATGTTTTGATTTACAGGTCAAAACAGAGCGGATATTGACTTTTTCGATCCCTTTTTCGTCGATTTTTTCCGCCAGGGCCTCATCAATTTCCTGATTGGCTTGAACGATGACCTCTCCGCTGTACGGATCTTTGATGTCTTCCAGGGCGACTCTCCCCAAAACACGCTCACCGGCCGTCTCAATGATTTCACCGCCTTCCATGAGTGCGGAAACATAGATGCCGTCAATCGTGCCGCAATCATCTTCGGTAATAATGCAATCCTGGGCCACATCGACCAGCCTTCTGGTCAAATACCCCGAATTGGCGGTTTTGAGCGCCGTATCGGCAAGGCCTTTTCTGGCACCATGAGTGGAAATGAAATATTGAAGGACCGTCAGCCCTTCACGGAAGTTCGCCGTAATGGGCGTTTCGATAATTTCGCCGGACGGTTTGGCCATCAGGCCTCTCATACCGGCCAGCTGTCGAATCTGGACAGCACTGCCCCGGGCGCCGGAATCGGCCATCATATAAATGGGGTTGAAGCTTTCGACGGCGCGCTTGCCGCCGCCCGCGTCCGCCACCTCTTCCGAGCCGATACCCCCCATCATCTCCGCGGCGATCTTTTCCGTCGCCTGTGCCCAGATATCGATGACCTTATTGTAGCGCTCGCCGTCCGTGATCAGACCGTCCATGTACTGTTTCTGTATTTTCAATACATCCCGGTCGGCCTTCCCGACGATATCCTTTTTGTTTGAAGGAACCACCATGTTATGGACGGCAAACGACGCACCGGCAGTGGTTGCGTATTTAAATCCCAAATCCTTCAGACGGTCCGCCAGAAGGACTGTTGTTTTTTCGCCTGTACTGCGGTAGCAATAATCGATCAGGTTGGCCAATACCTTTTTATTCATTACTTTATTAATCGTATCGAAAGGAATCTCCCGGGGGACAATTTCATAGAGTATAACCCTGCCCACTGTCGAATCCTTTAATTGTCCGTCAACACGAACCTTAATCATGGCATGCAGATCGACTTCTCCGGCATCATAGGCACTGCGAACTTCATCGGTGCCGCTGAACTTGAATCCGTCGCCCTTGACGGCGGGTTTTCCTCGCGTCAGGTAATAGAGACCCAAAACAATATCCTGGTTAGGAATAATAATCGGTTTGCCGTTTGCCGGCGACAGGATGTTGTTCGTTGACATCATGAGAATTCTGGCCTCGGCCTGTGCTTCCACGGAAAGAGGAACATGCACGGCCATCTGGTCGCCATCGAAATCGGCATTGAACGCATTACAGACCAACGGATGCAGTTGAATGGCTTTGCCCTCGATCAACACGGCTTCAAAAGCCTGGATGCCCAGTCGATGCAGCGTCGGCGCCCGGTTCAACATGACGGGATATTCCCGAACCACTTCATCCAAAGCATCCCACACTTCCGCCGTCTCCCGTTCCACCATTTTTTTGGCGCTCTTCACGGTCGTCACGTAGCCCTTCTCCTCAAGTCGATTGTAAACAAAGGGCTTGAAAAGCTCGAGGGCCATTTTTTTGGGCAGGCCGCATTGATGCAGCCGCAAATCGGGTCCAACGGTAATCACGGACCGGCCGGAATAATCGACGCGCTTGCCCAGAAGATTTTGTCTGAACCGGCCCTGTTTACCTTTCAGCATATCGGACAGGGACCGCAATGGCCTTTTATTGGAACCGGTAATGGCCCGGCCCCGTCGGCCGTTATCGAAAAGGACATCCACCGCCTCCTGGAGCATTCTTTTTTCATTTCTAATGATGATCTCCGGGGCGTTCAACTCCTGCAAACGTTTCAGTCGGTTGTTCCGGTTAATCACCCGCCGGTACAAATCGTTCAAATCCGATGTCGCAAAACGCCCGCCATCCAAAGGCACAAGGGGCCGCAAATCGGGAGGAATGACAGGCAAAACAGTCAAAACCATCCATTCCGGTTTATTGTTGGACTTTTTCAAGGCCTCGACAACTTTCAGGCGTTTGACCAGCTTTTTTTTCTTGGTATCGGAAAGGGTTGTCTTTAATTCCGACCTCAGTTCGTTGTCGAGCTCGTCCAAATTGACTTCTTCCAGCAGTTTCCGGATGGCTTCCGCACCAATTCCGATCTCAACGGCATCGGCCCCGTACTGTTCCTGAAGGTCAATATATTCTTCCTCCGTCAAGAGCTCTTTTTTCTTGAACGGTGTATTTTTCGGGTCCATGACGATCCAGGATTCATAATACAGCACCCTTTCCAGTTCCTTTAAGGTCAGGTCAAGAACATTGCCGATGCGACTGGGAAGTCTCTTCAGAAACCAGATATGGGCGACCGGCGTGGCCAAAACGATATGTCCCATCCGTTCCCGGCGGACTTTGGACTGGATGACTTCCACCCCGCACTTCTCGCAGACGACCCCACGGTGTTTCATCCTCTTGTAGCGGCCACAGAGACATTCATAGTCTTTTACGGGGCCGAAGATTTTGGCACAGAAAAGGCCGTCCCGCTCCGGCTTAAACGTCCTGTAATTAATGGTTTCAGGTTTTTTCACCTCTCCGTGAGACCACGACAGGATCTTCTCGGGTGAGGCGATGGCTATTTTAATCGCATTGAACCTGATGGGGTCTTTGGGTTTTTCAAAGTAGCTGAAAACGTCTTCCACGGATCTATCTCCTGGGTTATCTAAAATTTATAAAGGGTGTTGCTGATAATTTGTCAGAACAACCCTCAACAACACCGGATGCAAAAACGCGTTTAAAATTTTTTTACTCATCCTCAACAAGATCAACATCAAGGCAGAGACTTTGCAATTCCTTGACAAGAACATTGAAAGACTCCGGAAGCCCCGGTTCCAGGGTATGCTCGCCCTTGACGATGGCCTCGTAAATTCGCGTCCTACCGGCCACGTCATCGGATTTCACTGTGAGGAATTCCTGCAGGGAATAGGCAGCGCCGTATGCTTCCATCGCCCATACTTCCATCTCGCCCAATCGTTGTCCGCCGAACTGGGCCTTGCCGCCGAGGGGCTGTTGCGTAACCAGCGAATAGGGACCGATGGATCGAGCGTGGATTTTATTGTCCACCAAATGATGCAGCTTCAACATGTAAATCGTACCGACGGTGATTTCCTGATCGAAGGGTTCACCGGTCCTGCCGTCATAGAGCTTCGCTTGACCCTTTTCCGAAAGGCCCGCATCCTTGAGCATGTCCTTGATTTCAAGTTCTTCGGCCCCGTCAAAAACGGGTGTGCTGATAAAGACACCTTTCTTAAGTTTGCCGATGAAGCGCTTTATCTCTTCTTCCGACGCACCATCAATAAAGGTATTAAATTCCGGTGAATTATAAATATTTCTGAGTTGCTCTTTTAAGCTTTTGATCTCATAATTCTTTTCATACAAATTGCTGATCTTTTCACCCAGCACTTTGGCCGCCCATCCCAGATGCGTCTCCAGAATCTGACCGACATTCATACGAGACGGAACACCCAAAGGATTTAAAATGATGTCCACCGTCGTTCCGTCTTCAAAATAGGGCATATCTTCTTCCGGAAGAATCCGGGACAGCACCCCCTTGTTCCCGTGTCGGCCCGCCATTTTATCTCCGACGGACAACTTCCGTTTGATGGCGACATAGACTTTAACCATTTTGATGACGCCGGGGGGCAACTCATCGCCGGCTTTAATCTTATCGGCTTTTTCCTCGAAGTATGTCTCAACGACATTGCACTTTCTTTCCAGATTGGAAAAGAGATTACGGATCTTCTCCTCCGCCGCTTCCTCATTCAATAAGGATATTTCTTTCCATAGCTCGAAAGGTACTTTCTCCAGAACCTCTTCTGTAATCACATCGCCCTTTTTGAGAACCAGCTTCTTCTTTTTTGGATCCGTCAATTTGGTGGCTGATGTTTTACCAACAAGCATATCGGCAATCATGCTTTTGACGCTTTGGGTAATGATTTTGATTTCGTCATCCCGATCCTGGTAAAGGAGTTTCAGGGCGTCGGCTTCGATATACTGCGATCGGTGATCCTTTTCACCCCCCTTGCGGGTAAAGATTTTCGCGTCGATCACGGTCCCTTCAACACCCGGCGGTACTCTTAACGATGTATCCCGAACATCGCTGGCTTTTTCCCCGAAAATGGCCCGCAGCAACTTTTCTTCCGGAGACAACTGTGTCTCTCCCTTCGGCGTAATTTTCCCGACCAGAATATCCCCGGGTTTTACCGATACCCCCATGCGGACAATACCGCTTTCATCAAGGTTCCTTAAAGCATCCTCGCCGACATTCGGGATATCCCGGGTAATCTCTTCCTTACCGAGCTTTGTGTCCCGTGCCATGGTCTCAAACTCTTCGATGTGGATGGAGGTGTAAATATCATCCTTCACAACCCGCTCACTGACCAGGATGGAATCTTCATAATTGTATCCGCCCCAGGACATAAAAGCGACGGTAACATTCCGGCCCAGAGCCAGTTCACCTTCATCCGTTGCCGGTCCGTCCGCAATAATTTCCCCTTTTTTTACGATATCTCCTTTGTGAACGATGGGCTTCTGATTGAAACAGGTATCCTGGTTGGAACGCTGATATTTGATCAAGTTATAGATGTCGACCCCCGTATCCAGTTCGTCCTTTTCGTTGCCTTGACCCTTGATGACGATCCTGGACGCATCAACACTCTCGACGACGCCGTCCCTCTTGGCCGTCACGACGGCTCCCGAATCCCTGGCAACGACCGCTTCGATTCCGGTACCGACAACGGGCGCTTCCGGTTTCATCAGCGGTACGGCCTGCCGCTGCATGTTCGAACCCATCAAGGCCCGGTTGGCGTCATCGTGTTCCAGGAAGGGAATGAGCGCGGCCGCGACACTGACCAACTGATTCGGGGACACATCCATCATATTGACAGTTTCCGGCAAGACCGTCAGGAAATCATCCCCCTTTCTCACCGTAATCAGCTCGCTCAAAAACGCCCCTTCCTTGTCAATCGGACTGTCGGCCGGCGCAATAACATATTTTTCTTCTTCGATGGCGGTCAGATAACGCACTTCATCGAGGACCCTGCCGTTTTCCACCACCCGGTACGGCGTTTCAATAAAACCAAACTCATTAACCCTGGCAAACGTGGAAAGGGATACGATCAGACCGATATTCGGCCCTTCCGGCGTTTCAACGGGGCAGATCCGCCCATAGTGGGTGGGATGCACGTCCCTGACTTCAAACCCCGCCCGTTCCCGTGTCAAGCCTCCGGGGCCCAGGGCTGACAAACGCCTTTTGTGGGTAATTTCGGAAAGGGGATTGGTCTGATCCATAAACTGCGACAGCTGACTGCTGCCGAAAAATTCGTTCACCACCGCCGAGACGGGTTTGGCATTGATCAGATCGTGCGGCATCATGGTCTCAATATCCTGAAGACTCATTTTCTCCTTGATGGCCCGCTCCATCCTGACCAGACCAATGCGAAATTGATTTTCAATCAACTCACCGACCGACCTGACGCGCCGGTTCCCCAAATGATCGATATCGTCGACACTGCATTCAGCGACACTGTTTTTCAAATCAATCAGGTATTTGACGGCGGCAAGGATGTCTTCATTATTTAGAACCGTTACATCGGGAGGAACATTCAGATGCAGTTTATAATTCATCTTGGCCCGGCCCACATCGGACAGATCATAGCTTTCCGACTCAAAAAACAGGCTGCGGAAGAATTTCTGAGCCGTCTCCGGCGTCGGAGGATTGCTCGGTCTTAATCGTCGATATATTTCAATGATGGCATCCTCGGTCGACTCGATCCTGTCCATCAGCAATGTATCCCGGATCGATGCATTGGCCCTTTCTTCGTCAAGATGGATAAACTTCACTTCGCCAATCTGCTTTTCACGAATCATTTCCAAGTCATCGACGGTTAATTCCTCATTGCAGTGGAGCAACACCTCACCCGTGGCGAGATCGACAACATCGGTGGACAGAATTTTCCCGACAATGTCGGTATCATTAACCGGTATGACATCAACACGGGCATCACTGATCTTTTTTAGGGCGGCCCTGGTTATCTTCCTGCCTTTCTTGGCAATGGCCTCTCCCGTTACCGGATCGACGATATCCTCCGGCGCTTTCTCACCGATCAGAGAATCATCAATAGCCATATAAAATTTGCCGTCTTTATAAAAAACCTGCTCAATATGATAGAAATATTGAAGCATGAATTCCGTCGAGTTCCCCATGGCCTTCAGCAGGATGGTAACGGGCATCTTTCGGCGCCTGTCTATTCTGACGTACAGCAGATCCTTTGAATCAAATTCGAGATCCAGCCAGGAGCCCCGAATCGGGATGATCCGGGCCGAATAAATAAGTTTACCGCTGGAAAGGGTTTTTCCTTTGTCGTGGTCGAAAAATATGCCCGGGGACCTGTGAAGCTGGCTGACGATAACCCTTTCCGTCCCGTTGACGATGAAGGTCCCGTTGGCCGTCATGAGCGGAATTTCCCCAAAATAAATTTCCTGTTCCTTAATATCCCGGACGATCCGATGGTCCGAACCGCGATCGGTATCAAAAGCAACAAGCCGGACAACGATTTTTAAAGGCGCGGCGTATGTCATGCCTTTTTGAATGCATTCCTGTTCGTCGTACCGGACAGCACCGATTTTATAACTGACGAACTCGAGGGAACACCGTCCGCTGAAATCGGATATGGGAAAAACACTTTTAAATGCGCCCTGAAGACCATAGTTTCCCCGGCTATCCAGATCGACATCCCGTTGGAGAAATTTTTCATAGGACTTTGTCTGGATATCGATCAGATTGGGAATCTGTAACAGTCTTTTAATTCGGCCGAAATTCTTTCTGAATTCGTTCATAATCAACCTTATCGAAAAATCTTGAACCATCCGTCCTCAGTCGCAGCTGTGAACAATAATCCGTTTAGCCTCTCAGGCTATTGTATTTATTGTATCGTTTTTGCGGCCTTCTCGTCTGATTTTCAGATTTTATGAATCAATCACCTGCAGGACCATAGCGTTCATAGTAAACCTATTTGATCTCTACGGTTCCGCCCACTTCTTCTATTTTCTTTTTGATGTCTGCCGCCTCATCTTTGGAGACACTCTCTTTGATCGGTTTCGGCACGCCGTCCACCAGATCTTTCGCTTCCTTCAGACCCAATCCCGTCAACGCTCTGACGACTTTGATCACCTGGATTTTCTCACTGCCGAACCCTGTCAGGATGGTATCGAACTCCGTTTTTTCTTCCGCCTGGGCCGCCAAGGCCGGTCCTGCCGCCGCCGCTGCCACCGCTACCGGTGCGGCCGCGGAAACACCAAATTTCTCTTCCAGTTCTTTGACCAGTTCGGATAATTCCAGAACCGTCATTCCTTCAATAAATTTTACGACATCTTCTTTAGTGATTTCACTCGCCATTTTCTTCATCCTTCCTGTATGTTTAATTATGCTGATTCTTTCGATTGCCGATAGGCATTGAGCACCTGCACAAAACTTCTCGGAACACCGCTCAGGACATTAACCAAGCCGGTCTGGGCTCCCACCAAAACGGAAAGCAACTGCCCGATAAGAACTTCTCTGCTGGGGAGTTCAGCCAGTGCGCCGATCTGGTCTTTGCTTAACAATTTGCCGTTCAGCATACCGCAATGGATCTCAAGCTCGGCATTCTTTTTAGCGAAATCGACCAGAACCTTGCTCGGATCGACGGGGTCTTCGGCATTTAAAGCCACCGCAATCGGACCCTTGAAATACTCCTCCAGAACGTTTAAGTCCGTATCTTGGGAAGCGATTCTCAGCAGTGTATTTTTGACCACCCTCAATTCCGTGTTCGATTTACGCAAGGCATCTCTCAAGGCTGTCATCTTTTCAACGTTCATGCCTCTGTAATCGGTCAGAACCGCCCACTTGGTTTCCTTGAGTTTTTCATGGAGCTCGGCAACTACTTGCTCTTTTGTTCTCCGATTCAATCCTTAACCTCCTTTACCAACTGATTTTTAAAAACGATTTTCTCTCCAATGCAGGATTTCAAAGTCAGAGAACGGAAACTCATACAGGAAAAGGTTACAACGCTCACTCTTATTGCCGCTAAAATTTGGCCTTTTCAACCTCATCGTCTCGGCAGGCCGGTTGACAAACGTTTAAACATGCTCTGTACCTGCTGTCTCTGACTTTTTTATATTTCAGACTCCTTGCCCGTTTATATCCCTGTGACGGGATTACAGGTTTTTTACATCCAACGTATCCACTTTCACTCCCGGCCCCATGGTGGTGGAAAGAGAAATGCTTCTCAAATAAGTACCCTTACTCGATGACGGCTTTAATTTGACGATGGCCTCAATGACGGACATGATATTCTCCTGCAGTTTTTCGGGGCCGAAAGAAACCTTACCGACCGGACTGTGGACAATTCCTGCCTTTTCCACACGGAATTCAACCTTCCCCGCCTTGAGCTCTTGGACTGTCCGTCCCACGTCAAACGTCACCGTTCCGACTTTAGGATTCGGCATGAGACCGCGGGGACCCAGAATCTTACCGATTTTCCCGACACTGCCCATCATGTCCGGTGTGGCAATGACCCGATCGAATTCCAGCCACCCACCTTTAATTTTTTCGATCAGCTCATCGGAGCCGGCAACATCGGCACCTGCCTCCAGGGCCTCCTTCTCTTTATCCCCTTTCGCAAATACGAGGACCCTCACAGTTTTTCCCAGGCCGTTGGGCAGCGCTACACTCCCCCGCACCATCTGATCGGCGTGTTGCGGATTGACACCCAAACGAATGGCCGCATCGACCGTTTCATCGAACTTCGCCGTCGCGTTTTTAATAACCATCTCGATGGCTTCTTTCAGGGGATAACGTGTCCCCGGCTCAACCGTTTCTTTTAATTTAATAAATCTTTTGCTTTTTCTCGACATGACCCAACCTCGCCTTAAAGCTCTCCAGCCCAAGCTTTTCAATAGTAATAGTTAAAACATCCATATTGGTATTTCTTGATTTGCCGCAAAGGCCTGCCTCCGGAAATAAACACGCCCCTCAAAGTCTATCCCGCTATTTCTATCCCCATCGATCTGGCGGTCCCTTCGATAATCTTTGTGGCACCTTCAATATCAATAGCGTTCAGATCATTATATTTTAATTCGGCAATTTCACTGACCTGCTTTGCCGTGATCGTACCTACTTTTTCACGTTTCGGGTCTCCCGCACCCTTGGCTATTTTTGCCGCCTGCTTCAGCAAGACGGAAGCGGGCGGTGTTTTAGTAATAAAGGTAAAGGATCGATCCGCATAAACGGTGATCACGACCGGTATGACCATTCCCTCCTGGTTCTGCGTCATGGCATTGTATGCCTTACAGAATTCCATAATGTTAACCCCGTGCTGGCCCAATGCCGGCCCGATCGGGGGTGATGGCGTCGCTTTTCCGGCATTAATTTGCAACTTGATATTAGCAATTACTTTCTTAGCCATTCTAACCACCTTTATCAAAAAGTTGTAGGTTAAAAATTTCACCTATCATCAATAATTTTACAGCAGTCGTTTGATTTTAATTCTGAGCAACCTGTATAAAATCCAGTTCCACCGGCGTTGATCTGCCGAATATGCTGACGATGACCCTTAATTTTCCTTTATCCGGTCTGACTTCATCAATGATGCCGTCGAAATTCGTAAAGGGTCCATCGATTATCCTGACGTGATCACCCACATCAAACTTAAATTTGGGCTTGGGTTTTAAGGTTCCTTCATCGATTCTGGTTATCAGGTTTTCAACATCTTTATCAGAAATAGGAGAGGGTTTTTCTTTGCTGCCGATAAAACCGGTCACTTTGGGTGTATTTTTAACGATATGCCATGTTTCTTCATTCATTTCCATCCGGACCAGGATATAACCGGGGAAGAACTTTCTCTTGGATGTTTTCTTGGCACCGGATACCAGTTCAACAATATCTTCCTCCGGAATCAAAATATCCGAGAAATAGTCCTGCATCCCCGCGGACTCTATCCTTTCCTGCAGGGATAACTTGACCCTGTTCTCAAAACCCGAGTATGTATGAACGACATACCATCTTAAAGCCATACGATTAACCCAATACCAATCTTATGATTTTTGCCAGGCCGTAATCGACGAGGCCAAGGAACAGAGATATGACGATCACCACAACGATAACCACGCCGGTCGAGGTAACGGTTTGCTTCGGTGTCGGCCACGTGACCTTTTTCAGCTCGATTTGTGCTTCCTTCAGGAAATCTTTGCTCTTTTGTATTATCAGTTTTATTTTATCCATCCGGCAATCCCTAACCGCTTGACAAAAATAAAATGGCAGGCCAGGAGGGACTCGAACCCCCAGCATCCGGATTTGGAGTCCGGCGCTCTATCCATTAGAGCTACTGGCCT